>JAZDKI010000013.1:0-4351 GCA_043803165.1 Microcaldota archaeon | reverse complement strand
CTGGGAGGGGAGAAGTTCTCTCCGCTTGAATATCCGTATTATGTCCCGATATCCGGATTGAAGAAAAAGCCGTACCTATCCGCGATAGAGGCGTGGTTCGCCGTGCTCGGGAAGGCCGCTGATTCCGGAGATATGAACGCATACCTGAAGGCAGAGAGAGGCCTTCTGGACCGCATCAACATGTCCGCATCGAGGCTTCAGAGGTCGGGGGTCTTCCAGACGTGGATCACCAAGGTCCAAGGCGCGGATCTGGCTTCTATCAAAGGCATCTTCGGTTTAGGCGCTCCGATAAAGGGGCAGAAGGCGATCCCCGCCCCAGCCGGGCTCAAGAGCCAGATACAGTCTTTCGAGAGGGAGCGGGCCGCGCTCATAGGGGAGCTGAATTCCAAGATGAGGGAAGAGGGGGAGCTGCCGGCAAAAGAATGCATGGACCTCCTGGCCAGATATGCTACGCTAGCCAGGCGGGTCTCGTTATATTCGCACATATACGACCAGCTAGAGATGGGCAGGAGATACCGGGATATGCTGAAATCCGGCACCGGCACGCAGATGGCCATGGCCGATGCCGCCTTAGCAAGGTCGAATAAGGAACTCGAGAAAGCGCTTTCTCTCGTGCCCAACACCAATTTCAAGGACCAGGACAGCACCCTGACATTGTTCCGCCATTTCACCGAAGCGACATCATGGAGGAGGCAGGCGCTGGTCGTCTACAGCGCCGAGGCCTCCGGTTTCTTCGGGGCCGTGGATTCTGCCAAACTCCGTAGGAGATACACGAAGGGATACGAGGACCTGCAGGACCGCATATTCACAGAGCTTCTCGCCGGGAATCCGGATAGCGCAGGCATGGGTGCTTTGCGAAGGCTCAAGCAGGCCGTGTGGCTTGTCGAGAATTCGGTATTCGCGATGCCGTCCATGCATCTATCCCAGCAGTTCCGCACGCTGGACGGCTATCAGGCACGGATATTGGATAACGCCTGGAGGGTGGCGTATTCAGCAAACAGCACTGCAGGAGCGGATAGGCTGCTCAAGGAATCCGAAGCCACATTCGAGGCTATGAAGAAGGTCGCGAAGAGCAACGCGTTCTGGGGGAATGTCGCGACCGCGCTTCTTGCGACCGCGCTCTTCTTCACGCCCGCCGCTCCGCTAGGGCTGGCGATATTCGCGAGCATCCCGGCAGATGCCGCCCTCCGAGAGTATGCTGCAAGGGGAGCATTATCGAACAAGACAAAGTTGGTACTCGCGATCACCGCTGTGACATTGGTGTTCGGGGGAGCCGGTGCGATAGTGGGTACGCAAGCCAGGTTCGTCTCGGCAGGGGGCTTCAACAGCGCACGTAACTGGGCGATAGCATCCGTCACGCTCGATGTGGCGAACATAGTGGGCGCGGTCGGCCTGGGCGGATACGCATTATATGAGGCACACGGAGAATACAAGAAAGGCGACTACAAGGAGGCTGTTTTCCTCGGGGCTATGGCCCTCTTCCCGCTTCTCCATATGGGCGTATCGGCCGGTCTCCGGGTGCGCGCGAGAAGGGCTGAGGCGCGTGAGGATGCTGCGATGCTCGCCGACCTCCTTAAACGGACCGAGGGACCGGCGCTCGCTTTCGAAGGCGCATTGACTCCTGCGCAGCAGAGGCTCAGGACGCCGAGCGGGCTCTACGATTTCCTGCGGGTCTATGCGAACGGAGACCGGAAAACGAGGAAGCAGATGCTCGGTGAACTGCCGGAAGGCATGCGCAAGCCGATCGAAAGCCTGGCCGCTGATAAGGATGTGCTGGCGTCCCTGAAAGGAGGCGCGATGCCGCTCGAGATCGCCGCCATCCTTCGCAGAACGATAATAGGGTTTGAAGGGCCGAAGCCGACCGGAAGCGGGCCCTCGGGAAGGCGGATAGAGACGGAGGCATCATCATGGCTCCAGGGATCCACCGGGATGGCGTCGTTCCGGGAGTTTGTGGCAGGGCTGCTGACGCCGGCGAACGCGACAGGGGCGAGCCGCTCGGCGAGGAAAGCGGCGAAAGCCAAGCTCGCGGAATTGCGGGAAGCCAACCCAGAGGCCGCGAAGATAATCGACGGCCTCCTGAAGATCAAGGCGGTCAGAAGGGCCGCTAAAAACGGGGACTGGGGAGATAAAGCGACGGGCGAGATGGAGCTCGCGCTCCAGGGGAAACCCGGCTTCACATTAGGGGTCGTGGGAGGACCCACCACCAGGACCACCCCAGGGACCAGAGGGTTGAAGGACGTCCTTCCGAAAGACGCGCAGGCCGCCGAAGCCCGGGCTACAATGCAGATGGAGTATGAGGTTCTGAATGTCTCAGGCGGAGAGCCTATAATCATAGAACGGGCGGTGCCGGTCCCCGGGACAGGGAGGCCGATGCCGACAAGGGCATCAGCAGGGGAAGGCGGAGCGCCTGTGGTGCCCGCTCCTCAAGTAGGCGTGGTCACTCCGAGAGAAGGGGGAGGCGCGGCACCTGCCCCAGCGCCAGCGCCGACAGTGGCTCCAGGACAGCAGCCTGCCAAAGGGCCAGGGCTGCTCAGGCGGATGGGGAGAGGAATCGCAGGGGAAGCCAGGGAAGCATGGGGCGTGGAGAAGAAGGCCGAAGCAGCCAAGATGAATCCGAATGATGGAGCGGCTTTCAGGGACCTCGCAGGCTCTTCGATGAACAGGCTGATCGATGACGCATGCCTGCCGCAAGTGGCGCGCGCGAGGATAGACGCGAGGGCGAGGGAAGGGAAGCCGCTGGGCAGAGAGGAGGCGAGGGCGCTCGAGGAATCATCAGGTAGGCTGTCCACGCTGGTGAAGCTGGTCTATGAGAGGGCGAAGTCTCCGGAAGGCGCTGCAAAACAGACAAGAAATGACAACAAGGCTTTCGCAGACGACACGCTCCTCACGATCTTCTCGCGGAGGAACTCGCGCAGCGCTCTTGAGGAGCTCGCGAGGAATGACCCTGAATTGCGCGAGGTTATCGGTTATGTCCACAAGACCGCGAGGAGCAGGGGCAAGTCCCTCGATGAGGTTTGGAGGGACTACAGCTATCTGGACCTCGCTGACCGCGCACCTATGCTCTTGGAAATGATGGAGCGCGGCACCGGAGCCAGGCTCACGAGGGCTTTTGCAGACATCAGGAGCCTCGGGATGGAAAGGGACAAGCTGGTCGAGGATCTCGCGGCCATTTCGAACGAATCCAAGCGCGCCAAGATCACCCAAAGGATCTCGGAGCTTACACGGAGGATAGACGCTCTCGAAGAGAGGATCAGGATCGCGGTCAATGGGAACGAGCCGAGGCCCGGGGCCCAGGGATACGCGGCGGACCCCGCATATGGACCGCTCCGCGTCACTGAATATATATTGGGGCAGAGGCTGACAAACGCGCAAAGGGCGGCATACGCAAAAAGCCTCGAGCAGACAGGCGTCATCCCCGGCCAGATGATACGCCAGATGAGGGACCACGTGGAGTCATATTACAGCAGGAGGGGCCCTCCTTGCATCGAGAATGTCGAAGCGGCCGGGATGGCTGGCGTGAGCAAGACGTTCATAGCTAAAGCGCTATCGGCAAAAGAATGGGGCGTCCATGGGAGCATGGATGATATTGTACTCGCATCTATCCGGAGCAAGGAGATGGGATCGGCGTTCAGGGGACGTACCGAGACCAATTTCGCGGATGCGAACAGGAGCGGGCTGGTCGATGCCGCAGTGCAGAGATTCAAAAACGCATTGAAAGCAGACACTCCGGAAAAGATAGTCGAAAACCTGAACAATCTCGCGAAAGACGATATCACCGGCCTGTTCAAGGGCGTCGCCGAAGACTGGTCCCGGTTCTCGAGGGACAACCGAGGAAAGCGCCCGGCCGATGAGATGATCGGGGAGTTCAGGCAGAGGGCGGAGAAAGCGTTCGAAGGCTCGAACAGGGAGAGGTTGGTCAAGTCCGTGGTCTCGAAGTTCGAGGAAGCGCTGAAAGCAGACACGCCGGACAAGATAGTCGAGAACCTGAATAATCTCGCGGCGAAGGATCAGACCGGATTGTTCAAGGCAGTGGCCGACGAGCTATCCGGATTGGTGACCGGAGTGAAAAACAATAAGAAGCTCCAGGACAGCTTCGGCAGGAGAAACATCCTGGAAGATGCGGCCAAATCCGTGAGGGCCGAGCCAGAGATGCCCGGCGGGCTTTTCGGGATGGGCGGACGTTTCGGTCTTGGAGGGTGGTTCGGCGCAGTGTTCGGACGGGGCATGGGCGTCGGCGTGCCGGAATCAAGCGCTTACGGAAGGTACCGGGTCTACTCCGGTTATACCGGCAGGAAGGGGCGCGAGATCCTTAGGACGACGCCCATCAGCGACAAGTGGGGGCGCGCCAAAG
>JAZDKI010000012.1:0-43765 GCA_043803165.1 Microcaldota archaeon | reverse complement strand
ACGTTCATCCATATCCATGCAGGCACACAGCCAATGCGTTTTATCGTGCTTTCGGCCGGTTTTTGGTGAACCGGCGTTGATTTGCCCTAAAGAAGGATGCTGTGGTGTTGGAGATAATAAAAAAGCATGTTTATAAATGTTATCAGACATATATTATCATGTATAAGGCGACCAGAACCCCCGAAATCGATACAACGAGAAGTTGATAGGCATGGTGGAAAAGACGATAGATGCGTCTGAGCGGAAAGCCGGCGTGCGCCGGACCGACAGCCGCGCATGTTCCAGAGGCACCGTCTTCCGCACCGAAGCCGCCCCCTCTATCGAACCCCCCATGATAATCGTCTGCGACCCGCACGGAAAGTCCACCGACAGCCTCCCAAATTACTTCAAGACGATGGAGACTGCGATCGGAGACGCCGAAGTGGCCATCGCAGGCATGGACAAGGTTAGGCAGACCATCCCCAACAGGATCGGCGGAAAGGATGCCTCCGGGCGATATGCCGCAGGCGAGGCGGCCATGCAGGCGTATCTGGATGTCACTATGAGAGCCACGGCTGAAGTGGCGGACTGCATCGGCGCCGATGTCGAAAAGCAGATACTCCGCATCTCACGTTCATCCGACGAGATGATAGTGCAGTTCTCAGCGCCGGAGCTCTCCGCGAAATTGGGGGGCAGGTCTTTCGAGGATGTCTTTCGCAAGGCCTGGAACAGGGCGCGGGATGATGTGGATCTCGACGCATGCGAATACGAACTCTCGATGCCGGACGGCAGCACCACGCTGCTCGATCTCGGCGCTTTCTCAAGCGTCCTCAGATATGGCAAGGACATGGTGATAGCAAGCCATTTCTCGTTCATGGAGCCGGTGCAGCTCAGAACCCAGGGATCCCTGTCTGACGCCGTCTTGAGCCTCGAGAACCGGGAGGTCCCGTTCTTCAACAGGCTTCCCATCGCGTTCCGCAGGTTGAACCGCATGGAACCGGAGGTGGACTGCCCGTTCGACATCACCCTCATGAAGCTGGCCGAGGGGGATCCGAGGATCGCCCTAGGAGACATGAGCCCGTTCATTCTCGAAAAAGGCACGCTGGTCGAAGTCAATCTCCGGGCCCCCGAGAGCGAGGCGCGCGGCCTGCTCCCGTTCATCATGGTGGACCCCCAGACAAAAAACGGCACGAAAAAAGGCTGGTCGCTCGCTTATGGCGGAAAAGCCACCATGAGCGGACTCAATACGATCGCCGGGAAGCCCAGGGCTAACGCAGTCCTCAGCATGAAGACAAAGGCGATGGCCAGCCTCCAGGACCGGGGGATAGATGTCACCCCGCTGGATTTCAGCTACAGCCGCTACCACCTCAACCTGAAACCGACCGATGCGACCAGGGATATCGTCAAAGACGCCATTAGGGCAGGCATCAGGAGGATGGGCATCGAACCCAGGGACGGACTCCCGGGATTCGAGCCGGACGTCCTATTGATGAGCGCCGCGGGGATGGATATACGCGAGGTCAGGCAGAGATTCGCTTTGAAATCGCTCGGCCACGCCGGCCTCCCTTCAGAGATACTGGATCGGACAGATTTCCTGATAAACATGATCGAGAATGTCAAGGTGTCTGTCCAGGACCGCATCTTCAGCGAAATGTTTTTCAGGAAAAACGATTCGATAGACACCAGGGATATGGAGATGATCGATATGGCAAGGACCATATGCGACATCAGGCGCACGCTCCGGGATACCGAGGATTTCCTCTGGGTCCTGAAAAAAGACGAGACCCTTCCCGAGAATATCCGCGATGTGAAAGGCCAGATAGAGGAGTGGCTCTTCGATTTCGCGAAGAACCGTTTCGACGATATCTTCACCATGCTGGCTGGGATCATGGCTGAAGCGAAAAGAGGCCGCCCGGACAGATCGGGCAGCAATTAGCGCTGGCCGGGCAGGATATTATTTATTTCGAGGATCTCGACATCCAGCTGGGCTGGGATATCATAGGCCTTATCTTCATTTATCAGGATGCCCTTGATGGCGGTATGAAGATCATGCGCTATATCGGTCCGGATTTGGATCTCGCCTTCGCGCCTGGCCGGATCAGACCGGCTATAAGGCTGGATCCTCAGGAAGGACGCCCCGCTCATCTCAGTGAGGAGATAGTTGGCTGCGACGCTGACCACCTTCAACGCTACGTTGTTGGGTTCTTTTTCGTCCATTGCCAGGTCTTCTGCGGGTTTGATCATCTGCTCGATGGATCTGCATAATGCGAGGGCCACCCTGACCCTCGCGGTCTCGGCGCTGAAAGTGCGGTCATCGAGACGACCGTCCTTCCTGCGGGCATCGGCCGCTGTCAGGAACGCCCTGGCTTCGTCTGCCTTTGACTTCAATCTTACAGAAGTGTCCTTGAGGCTGTCGGATGCCCTTTTCGTGCCTTCGGAAGGCTCCCGCCTGCCGCGATCGACTATCAAGCCGGTTATCTCGCGATACCCGTTCAGAGGCGACCTTTCCCTCTTCTTAGGATCCGTGACTTGGACGGGCATAGCGGTTCCCCACCCCTTTATGACCATATCTTTCCTCCCAGTATCAACATTGAAGCGAAACGTATAAAAAAGCAGCGTGAAGAGAAACACAATTTGTCATTATTATCGACAGTAATGAGCCAGTATTGTAGATAAAAGAACACTGATAGAGTGGAAATTAACAATATTCACGATTCATCATAGCTCTCAAATACAGTGTCATTGAAGGAATATGATATTGGATCATCGGAAACGAGCCTGGACGCGTCATCTCCCATAAGGAGCGAGCCGCTCTCGGCGAGGAACATGTATGACGCTGTTTTAAAGGTGAAGCGGACCATCGCCTTGCCTTTTTTCGTGACGAGCACGCGCGCATCCTCGGATTCCAATGACCGCAATAGCGCAGCGAGGAGTATCGCCTTGTCCATCGCTGTGGCGACCTTGAGTTTTTCCATCTCTGAAAAATCCATCCAGAACGTGAATGCGAATTCGATGGTGCGGATCCTGCGGACATAATCCATGGCCCGCTCTGCCGCGTCGAGAAAATGCCTGCCGGGTTCGTATGGCACCATATCCGCGATGAACGAGTCGCGCAATCTCCTGATGAAATCGTTGTATGGGGAGACGCGGGCCCGTATCTCCGAGATGTTGCGGGACTCCTTCTCGCTTATCAGATCCTTGTACCGGCCCAGCGCGAGGGCGTAGACCGCGAGCTTGGTCTCGGCGTCCAATTCGTCTGCCATCGTATGATAGAGAAGGCAGAGAAGGTATTTAATATTACCAGAATCAATCTCTTCCGATGTTCGATTTTGCAGCCCTAGTCGGATTGTTGGCCGTCGGTTACGCCGGCCTCTCGAAGTTCCTCCAGAACAAGCTGATCGACCGCAAGGAGGTCGAGGCCATGCAGGCCGAGTCCAAGCGCCTGTCCGCGGAGTTCGAGAAGGCCAAGAAGGCCAACGACAAGAAAAGGATGGACAAGGCGATGCAGGACCAGATGGACCATCTGCCGAAATTGAACGGCGTGATGATGAAGCAGATGAAACCGACATTCGTCATCCTGATCATGTTCATGGGGTTCATGTGGGTAGTCGGCCAGCTGGACCCTTTTGTCCAGGACGATGTCAGGCTAGAGCTCCGCGATGACGGGGCAGGATGCGACAAGGTTTCCGGAGACGGGGTTTTCAGCGGGTGCATCATCCCTGAAAGCGCCAACCGGGGGAAATGGACCGTGCTCGCCACCGCCTATGAAGGCGATGCCCACTTCGGCGCCAACGAGACATACTTCATCTTAGGCGGAGAGGACCCGCTCGACACTTTTGTCGAAGCCGGCAAAGGGGAGGAGATGGCGATCCGGACGGACAAGACGGTCTATTACGGCGGGGAGAGCGTGGCGATATATGCCGCCCCGGCAAAGATGACCAAGGGTTCGTCCTTCATAATCCAATTGGCAGAACCTAGGGAGAGCGATGTGGACCGTGTGGAAGCGGTGGTCTCGAACGGCACGTATTTCAGGGTGGAGCTTCCGATAGCGATCCCGCTGCTCGATGTGAAGACCATCTTCCAGCCGTATTGGTGGTTCATCCTGGTCTCGCTGATCGGGAACCTCGCCATATCCTTCGTAATGGGGAAGATGAAGAAGAAAGAGGCGGAATGAATGGGCCTGCTCGATTTCATCTTCGGCGACCGGATGTCGCGCACACCAGAGAAGAAGCAGGAGATCGTCATGGAGATCATGAAGAGGGTGGAGGAGAGCAAGGCGAAGCTCGGGCAAGCCAGGGCGAGCGGGGATCGTCTGGGCATCGACAGGGCCGAGCGCACGCTGGGATATTGGGAGAAGCTTCTGGAGAGATTGGAGCAGGATAAGACCTGGGGTGAAAGACGATGATAATCGCTGTTTCAGGGCTTACTGGAAGCGGGAAGAACACGCTCGGGGAGTCGTTAGCCAAAGCGCTCGGATACCGGCTCGTATGCCCGACGTTCAAGGATCTCGCGGCCAAAGAAGGGATCCCTTTGATGGAATTCCAGAAGAAAGCCGAGAAGGACCCCAAGATCGACAAGAAATTCGACGCGCTCCTCAAGGAGGAGGCCGCGAAAGGGGACTGCGTCGTGACCACCTGGTTAGGCGCTTGGATGGTGGATGCGGATGTGCGGATACGCGTATTCGCCCCGCTGAAAGTGAGGGGCGAGCGGATCGCGAAGCGGGATAAGATGTCGCTCAAGGAGGCGATGGAGCACGTCGCGAAAAGGGACGAGCAGAACCGGAAGAGGTATCTCAAGCTCTACAAGATAGACATATTCTCTGAGGACATCTTCGATCTCTCATTGAACGCGGGGCTCCATGACCCCGAGACGATGAAACGGATGGCGCTCGCGGTCATCTCTGAGAAACAGGAGAAATGAGCGCGGATTCTATCCGGAAAGCGCGCCCACCACGAACGGCGCAAGGACGTAGATTAGTATCAGGATCAGCGCGAGGGCAAATGATGCCCATCCTGCTTTTTGTATCAAGGATTTCTCGCGCTCGTTTTTGAAGAGCGTGGAGACACCTAGAAGGAGTATGCAAAGGATTATCAGGAGCATCGAGAAAATCCCGAGATAGGTTTCACCGCGGCCGGGCAGTTGGGTCAGCTCGATATGAAAACCCTGGGCGACCGCTGCTTCCGTCAGCGTTTTAATCCCGGATACCATATAGGAATATTGGATATCAATAAATAAAAAAGGATGAGGGCGATGGAACTGGACGGCTGCGTCATCATAATCGACAAGCCCCCCGGGCTCACCAGCCACGAGACCACCACTTATGTGAAGAAAATAACGGGCGTCTCGCGCGCAGGGCATGCTGGGACTCTCGACCCGGAGGTCTCAGGCGTGCTTCCGGTAGCCCTCGGGAAAGCCACGAAACTGCTCCGCTATATCGCCGGAAAAGAGAAGACATATGTCGGCATCATGAAGTTCAAGGTCGTGCCTTCCAAAGAGCAGGTGGAAACGCTTTTCAAAAAATTCACAGGCGAGCTCACGCAGACCCCGCCGAAAATCAGCGCGGTGCGGAAGGTGCCGCGGAAACGGACGGTCTATAGATTGAGTTTGCTCGAACTCGACGGAAGGCTCGCGCTATTCGAGACGAGAGTGGATGCCGGGACTTACATCCGGACGCTCTGCGAGGACATGGGAAAGACCTGCGGGGGGGCGCGCATGACCGAATTGCGAAGGACCGCCGTCGGCAAGATAGAAGAGAAAGAGACGCACAAGATGACGGACCTGATCGACGCGGTCTGGCTCGCGAAGGAAAGGAAAGACGAGGATGCGCTCAAGAAGATGCTCAAGACGCCTGAATCCCTGATCGACCTCCCGAAGGCCTGGATTAAGGAGAGCGCGCTCAAGTCGATACTCTCAGGGGCGCAGGTGATGGCCCCTGCGATAGAGAAGATCGGCGACATCAAGAAAGGCGAGCGCGCAGCGCTCTATTGCGGGAAGGTGTTCGTAGGCGTGGGTGTCATGGCGATGGACGCCGAGATGCTCCAGCACAAGGCGCACGGCATGATGATAAAGCTGGAGCGCGTGCATAGGGTTTAAGTGTCAGAAGCTGATTTAAAAAGGAATAAAAACCGTTGCCAGGATATGTATCCGGTCATGGAACAACCGCAAGTGGCCAAGAGACGCCTGGTCGAGAGGATCGTGCCCCGGCCGGTGAGACGGCTTTTCAGGTGGATGAACTTCCATCTCAAGGAGGACGGCAGGGCGATCTGCCGCTACGCCAAGACGCTCCCGGAGGAGCAGCGGAAGGCCGTCATCGAGCACGGCAAGGATTATACGACCGCGGGTTCCAAGAGGAACCTCCCCATCGGGGTTCGGAACGTCGCCGCGTCGCTGATAGTCGGCCAGTGCATGTGGTATTTCGTCTGCCCGGCGCTTTATCGGATCCCCGAGGTCCGCGACAGCTCCTTCGGATGGTTCATCTCCGGAGGCCTGGACAAGCTTTTCCTGAAATCCGACGACCTGCTTTTCCAGACCGGCGGGTACAGCGCGGGCATGTCCGCGCAGTTCGCCAAGGGAGCGGCCGGCTCGGTGATGATAGGCTCGGTGGCACTCGCGGTCGAATTGGCGACCGATTTCTCCCGCTCTTATATCGAAGGATGGACCCAGAAGAAGTACGGGATAATGGCTGACGGCTGCGCGAGGGCTTGTGGGCAGACGAGGCCGTTCCTCTCGAGATATTCGAGCCTGGAGGCATACCAGAAGGCGATAAGCTATGTCTTTCGGCCATGGACCATCGGCACATACAACCAGATATACAGCAGCATCTACGGGATACTCGGCTCTATCTGGAGGACCGGGCCGCAGCTCGCGATCGTCTTGACCGTGGGGAGGGCGATAGACCGCTTCTTCAAGAAGATAGCGGAGTGGACCGGCCTCAAAAGGCTCGCGGATCGGATCGAGGCCGATGCGGCAGAGCGGGAGAACAAAGCGATGGGTTCGATAAAAGGCCTGATGGGCGAGCGCAGGTTCACGGCATTGAAGGTCCTTCTCGCGGCCGAATCCAGGGTATTCTGGAAATGGAACCCGTTCAAGCCGGCGGTGAGCATGGATGAAGCCGATAGGGCAGCGCAGGTCATCGCGGATTATGAGGCGGTTTTGAGAAAGCAGCCCCCCATCGCGGATGATGCGCCGATCTGCTTAGAGACAGCTGAGAGGATAGCGGAATGCGCTGGGAGGCTGGAATCGCTTTTCGGGGCAAAAAGGCTGAAGAGGTTCGCGCCTTCGTTCCAGGAATTTGCGTCTACCGCAGGGGAAAGCGATGGCGAATCGGTATGGAAGCGGAACGCCGCTTTCGGAAAGGTCATCGCGGAGCTGCAGAACGAAAGGCGGCTTTCCTGAGCGTTCCAGAACCCCTTTTAAGCGTAACGCTGAAATCCGCGATATGGCATACGAGAAGGTGGAGAAACCGGAGCTTATCCTCCGGGACGAGCTCGCTATCGAGCGGACGAAGCTTGCTGAAGAAAGGACATATCTGGCATACATCCGGACAGGCATGAGCATGATCCTCGGGGGCATGTTCTTCATAGGCTATTTCACAGAGGGGCTGTTCCACTATGTCGGCTATGCCACGGTGCTGGTCTCGCTGGTGTTCATCGCTTACGGATTCATCAACCACAAAAAGTCCATGGCGCTGATGGAGAAGCTGACGTTCGGGATGATAAAGAGGCGCTGAATCATACCTCGATCATCTCCGCCTGTTCTATCGTCCGCTTGATCAGAGAGCTTATATCCAGCCCCTCCTCCGCTTTTTTCGCGATGTGCAAGGGCACCCGGGTCGACGGGTTCTTCTGCGCCACAAGCGAACAGCAGTCCTTGTACGGCTCGATCGAGATGTCGAAGGTCCCGATTTTCATCGCAAGATCCACGATCTCCTGCTTGTTGAATCCGATGAGCGGCCGGAAGACCGGGATTTTGGACGCCTCGTCGCTCGAGAATATGTTCCCTATCGTCTGTGATGCGACCTGCCCTAGGCTGTCCCCCGTGACGACGCCTTGATACCCGTGCTCGTCGGCAAGCGCGTTCGTGAGATGGAACAGGAACCTGCGGAAAAGCACCAGCTCCACCTTTGGGTCCATCGACAATGTGCTCTTGTAGAATTCGGTGTATGGCACGGCGAGGAGCCTTAGACCGGTCGGCCAGTAGCCCCTTAGCGCCTCCACCTGGCGCCTGATCTTCGAGCCTGCGATCTCGCCGGCTTTCGCGGGCTGGTGCAGGTGCAGGAAATCCAGCGAACAGCCCCGCTTCATCATGAGCCATGACGCCACCGGGGAATCTATGCCCCCAGATAGCAATGATATCGCCTTTCCGCTGGAACCCGCAGGGAGGCCCCCCGGGCCTTTTATCCTCTCGAGGGATATCAGCGCCCGGTCATGGAGTATCTCTATCGATATCGTGGCATCAGGATGGTCCAGGTCCACCGAGCATCCGGCATCGACAAGAGCGGAGCCGACCCTTTCATTGACCTGGGGCGATTTGAGGGGAAACGACTTGTCCGAGCGGCGCGTGTCCACCTTGATCGCCTTTCCGCAGAGTTGCGGGGAGCGGGAGAGCACGGCGCGCTCGATGTCATCAATATCCGCCTTCGCTTCCAAGGGAGCGGACACATACTCGATGCCGAATGCCCTGGAGATTATCCTTATCGCCTTATCCGCATCGGCATCGCCGTCGATCGAGAGGAGTACGCGCCCCGGCATCCGTTTGGCCTTGAAGCGGCCTATTGGGGAGAGCATGGACAGAAGGTTCTGCACAAGCCTCTGCTCGAAGCTGCGCCGGTTGTAGCCCTTCAATAATATCTCTGAATAGGAGATTGAAAGAAGCATGAAAAGATATGGAAGGGAAAATCTTTATTCACAGACCTCGCGCTCGACCTGCCTCGTCTTCGTGACATTGGCGCAGTCTTCCCTGGAGCGGGTCTCCTGGTGGCAGTCCTCGATCATAGGATCGGATTCGATCTCCAGCACGCATGAGGCCGAGCTTATCGGCTTGCCCGGGGAATATATCTGGTTGAAATCGAAGGCGACCGTCTCCCCGGGATCTATCGTGTGCGTGATCGGGTCCTTGATGAAGCCGAAGTTGCCGAGCGAGTATTCCGCACCCACCGACCAGGTCCCTGATTTGATGGTTTCCTCGTTCTTTATCTCCATGACGCAGCGCGTCATCGCCTGCGTGCACCCCTGGCAGTCCCCCAGGGCCATGCCGTTGCATCCCTCGTCGCTGATGCAAAGGTCCACTTTGGGGGATTGCTTGGCCGTGTAATCGAGCTTCCGGATCACGCAGACCTCTTCCGTGTAGGATACGTCGCCGCATTCCAATTCGGTGTAAGGCACCTGCTCGATCACGGTGGTGCATCCCTCCTCGCCTGGAAGCACCGGCGGCTTGACGATGTCTGATGCCGGCGTGGTCGTGCAGCCGGCTATGAACACAACAGCGAATAGCAATGTTACGAGCGCATATCTCATGGAGGGCACCTGGGATTACTAAAGTTGCTATCTTTATATAGGTTTCTAGGGCTAGGGGACTGCATGAAGCCGGCGCTTTTCATCGTTTTGCTCTTTTGCACATCAGCCGCCCAGTTCGAGGAATTCGACGCCTCCATCCTCGCCTGCGAGGAGCGGTGCTGCATATCGGAGAACGGGACGTGGGATGGCGCCGACTGCACGCTCGGAGGGAGCGCCGGCGGAGCGGCGTGGAACAGTTATTACGGCTGCGCGCTCGGCTGCCAGGAGGAAGCGGGCGGGGAGATCGGAGATGCCGGCTTTTACTCGGGCAACATCTGCTGCGCGCCGGGATTCATCTTGGCATTCATCGCGTTGGTGCTATCTAACAGTGTGTGGAAGGCCATTCGGTAGATTTTTAATCACTTATTATCACATTTCGTCCGTGGTATCATGACTAACGATCGCAAGGTCCTCGGCGCCATGGTTTTGGCTTTCTCCGCATTATTGACCCCGTGTACGGTGAGCGGAGTAAGAAGCTGCATCGGAGAGCGCAAACACGACGCTAGGGTCGAGGTCTTGAAGGAAGGCATCCGGAAAGGCTCGCTCGACCTTCCTTGTGTGGCCGGCAGGAAGCTGAGGGGCAGGCTGATGGACGGCATCGGCGATAATGCAGGTGCCACCGCTTCTTTTAATTTCGGACAGAGCCTGAAGAGATATCAGAAGAACAAGAGATCCGGCGAGTTCGCCGTGAGCATCGACAGGGACTGCATGTTCGCGGTGGGGAAGGAGGCCGGAAAGGGCGTGGCTTTCGATTATATGTTCAGCTATTGGACGATCCTTGCGCCAGGCGCTCAAAGTTGGAAGCCAGCCGCCATGGCATCGCTTTCGGGTCTGAAGCCGGTCCAGACCTGCCATGAGATAATCATAGAAGAATGCGTGAAATGACGGATTATGCGATTTTTTCTTATTCCATCTGGATTATCATAGCCTCATGCGCCGCTTGAACGGATCGGCTCCGGCCTGGCGGCGATCGCCTTCTCATAGACGACGACCATCACGGCCCAAACCGACACGAGGGCGAGCGTCATCGGTATCCCGACGGACATCATCTCCGCAAGCATGGTCGCTGTGCCTGCCGGACTGCTCATAGCGGTCAGGAAAGGGGGCCATGGCACGATCTCCCCGTTTATGTAGTGTTCGACTCCGAAGGATACCACGGTCCCGGCGATCATGGTGTTCAGCCAGCCGATGTGCCAGCGCTCCGGGAATCTCTTCCGCAGGACGGTCGTCGCGATGCCTACCGTCGCAGGGGCTATGAAGCATGCCATGGATAGAGGACTGCTTGAAGATTATTATGCCTATCGCCACTTTCCCTCGCCACCGATGTGCGCATTCGCTCATAAAAAAAGATATCGCCGACGGAGTTGAGAGGACGGCGATGTCATCTCATCTTGAAGTGTATGCCTCGCTCTTCTAACAACACTTTTCTGATTTTCTGACGTTTCCGATGTCCGCTTTTCCCTCTCTTTTTGCTAACCAAGTGGCTTGTGTGGACGACAAGCCCCTTTAGTTCGTGAGGTGTGGGTTCTCGTTGTTTCTCCCCCTTGAATCTATCAATACGTCTCTCAAGCATTGCCCGTGCCTTCCTTTTTATGCGTGGGGACAAGAACGGGCGTTTGGGGCGTCTAAACACCCCAAATAATATTCTGATGAGATACGCTGGAAAGGAGATTAAGCGGTCTAAGATGCCTCTTCCGGGGTGCATATCATTGCCTACGTTCTGAAGAATTTTAGAGCTATTGGGAGGTTGGGGTCGGGAAATCGTTAGGTAGGTAGGTAGTAATTTTTCTGGGCGATTGACGAGAAAAGAATATTATAGTTTAACGGTAAATATGACGCCGACGGAGAGATTTGAACTCTCGATCCACAGGGGAACACGCTTTCCGCCTTTTAGGAAAAGGCGGCCCAAAACTGGGCATCCATCTCCTGGTTTCCAGGCTTACGCCAAAAGCTCCCGTAAGGGAAACTGATGTGTGCGCACTACCAGGTTATGCGACGTCGGCTTGCGAACGATATTATCATACCGTCCATTTAAAATAATTAACAGAGATTCAATCCTGGGAGGATCCTTATGTCCTTGAAACAAACTGACCCGGCAGTGTTCGGACTTATCGAGAAGGAGACGGACTACCAGAAGAACACCCTCAGGCTGATAGCCTCTGAGAACTACGCAAGCAGGGCGGTCATGGAAGCGACAGGCTCCATACTCACCAATAAATACGCCGAAGGTTACCCCGGCAAGAGATACTACGCCGGCAACAAGTATGTAGACCAGATAGAGGTGCTCGCGATCGAGCGGGCCAAGAAGCTTTTCAATGTGGGGCATGCGAACGTCCAGCCCCATGCGGGGGCATCCGCGAATATCGCGGCCTTCTTCGCGTTCCTGGATGTCGGGGACAAGTTCATGGGATTGGACCTCCCTCATGGGGGGCACCTCACCCACGGATCCCCGGTGAATTTCTCCGGGAAATGGTTCAAGCCGTGCGCATATACTGTGGACAAGCAGACAGAAGCCCTGGATTACGATGCGATAAGGAAGAGGGCCCTAGAAGAGAAGCCGAAACTCATCATCTGCGGATATACCGCCTATCCGCTCATCATAGACTTCAAGGCCTTCAGGTCCATATGCGACGAGGTCGGCGCCATCATGATGGCGGATATCAGCCATTTCGCAGGGCTCATGGCAGGGGGGGCTTACCCGTCTGTAGCGCCCTATGCCGATGTGATAACGACCACGACCCACAAGACGCTGAGGGGCCCCAGGGGCGCGATGATAATGTGCCCGGAAGCCAATGCGCAGAAGATCGACAAGGCGATATTCCCCGGCATGCAGGGCGGGCCATTGGAGAATGTGATCGCCGGGAAGGCGGTCTGCTTCCATGAGGCGATGCAGCCGGAGTTCAAGGCTTATGCCGCTCAGGTGGTCAAGAACGCGAAGGCGCTTGCCGATGAGTTCCGCTCGCTCGGCCTGAGGTTAGTGGCTGGCGGAACCGAGACGCACCTCGTCCTAGTGGACCTCACCCCTAAGGGGATAACCGGCAGGGACGCCCAGGCGGCCCTCGAAGAGGCCGGCATAATCACGAACCGGAACACGATACCAAATGATACTAGGAGTCCGTTCGTCACGAGCGGACTCCGTGTCGGTACGGCGGCGCTCACCACCAGAGGCATGAAGGAGAGCGAGATGAAGCACATCGCCTCCTTGGTCGTGAAGGTCATCGAGGCCCCCAACGATGCTGAATTGAAGCTTAAGGTGCGCGGGGAAGTCGAGGAGCTTTGCACGAAGTTCCCGATCTACCGCTCGAATAATCCGGGCTGATTTCTTTTAATCGCGACTATGGTGACGTCGTCATCTTCGGGAAGGATGACGGTGTCTTTGTTGCATCTCCGGAACCGGGCGCCGATCTTATGCGAGGCGATCCTGCGGTCGATCGCCTTCAGCACTGCCGATACCATCTGCGTGGCAGATGAAGCGCCGCGCAGTATCCTCGCGAGATCCCCGGCCCCGCTGCTGTCCTCGATTTTCATCGTCTCCGGATCCACACGCACGGTCAGGTTCTTCGTGACCCCGTCCGAGACGAGAAGAAGGGAATCGCCGCGGTTTAGCAGCCCGCCGTCGGATTCGACATGCTCTTGTTCGATGCCATAGACCGTGACGGTATGGCGCACATAACTGCGCTGCCTGAAAAAGAACTCCGCATCCGTGCCCCGCAGGGGATTGCCATTGCAATCGGATTCGTATCTGAACATCCTTTCGATTTCTTTCTTCTTGATCCGATATGCGGCGGAATCCGAGATCCCGTTCACATAAAAGCCCCCATCTTCCACGACATTGGCGAAAACCGCTGTCGAGCCGCCGTGCCCGCTGATATCGGGGGGATGTCTCAGCGAACCGATCCGCTTCCCCGCCTCTTCGAATGGCAATGGACAGCCTCTCGAGCATAGCCCGACGAGCAGGTCGGCGATCGTCTCGGAGACGTATGTCCCGTTCGCCATATAACCGTCGAAGACGCCTGCCGTGACCTCCGGCCCCTTGATGAACACGAACGCCGCGTCCTGGCAGTGTTCCCGCCGCTTCCCTTTCCTGACGAACGCCGATACCTCGGCGACCTCTGAGACATAATCCAGTTTGGCTGTCTTGTCGCGGTCCAGCCCGAGCCTGGCGTATACTATGCCATCCTCGAGCGCCGATCTGCAGTTGTCGAACTCGGTCTTCGCGTTGCGGAGCTTGAGCGAGGCCTTCCTGGGCCTGCACTTGTTTATATGGACCATAAATAATAATCACATTGATTCAGTTTATAAAACATATAGAAAAGGACGTGGGGGGTCTGCGGCAGAGGGAAACGGGGCTTTCCTTATCCCGATTGCCTCAGGTGATTGCGACAGAGCGAACGATTTATGGTTCGCATGTCCCATTCAATGAGATTGAATGCGACCGCCGGGGCTCGAACCCGGGTCGCGAGCTTTTTCTGCGCAAAACACCCAGTTTTTGGGCGCTTTTTTTCCAAAAAAGCGCATGGGAAGCTCGAATCCTACCAAAGTCTGGCTCGCCGGCCCGTTCCGCCCTCATGGCTTTTTCCAGGGTTTTTGCCATAAGAGAAGCAGGAGCCAAAAAGCCTCTAGACTACGGTCGCGTCCGTTTAAGAAAAGCCGGGAACGTTTTTTAAATTTGGGCTTTCAATCATTGCCATGGTCTTTTCGATAGCATTACCCTTCACAGATGCCCTCTCGGCGCTCCCCGGGGGCCTGCTGACCGCCGCGGTCATCATATTCGTCGTGCTCTCGCTCCTGTTCCAGTTCGTGATGATGCTGATCCTGAAGATCGCATCGATGCTCGTCGGCCACACGCAGACGACATTGGATGACCGGATCCTCAAGGCCGTCAGCTCGTATCTGCCTGCCATCGCGACAGTCACCGCGCTGATGATCGCGCTCCAGGCGACAGACCCCGACCTCAAGCTTGGGCAATACGCGGAATTGGACGTCTACCTGGTGCTCATGCTGGCGATCGCAGGCTTCCTGCTCAGCTCGGTCGCAGACGCGGTCCTGGTCTGGTACGGCCTGGAGATCCATGCGGATAAGAAAAAGATCAAGGAGAACGAGGTGTTCCCGTTCGTCCGCAACGTGGTGAAGGTCTTCATCATCCTCATATCCCTCGTCTTCGTCTTCCAGAAGCTCGGCTTCGAGACCGGAGCCATCATCACCGGGTTGGGGGTCGGGGGCCTTGCCGTCGCATTGGCCCTCCAGGACACATTGGGGAATTTCTTCGCGGGGTTGCACATCCTCATAGACAAGCCGTTCCGCGAGGAGGATTTCGTCAAGCTGGAGAACGGCCTGGAAGGCACGGTCAAGCAGATAGGCTGGAGGACGACGAGGCTCATCACCCAGAACATGAACGAGGTCATCGTCCCGAACTCGAAACTGGCCAACAGCATCCTGGAGAACTATTCGACGCCCCAGGAGATGAGCGGGGTCTCTTATGTGGTCGGCGTGGACTGCAAGGAGGATATCGATTCCGTGGAAAAGGTCATCGCCGAATCGCTCCGCGCGGTCGCCAAGCGCGGCCAGATGATAGAGGACCAGACCATATGGGTCAGGTTCGATTCCTTCGGGGACTACTCATTGAACTTCAAATTCGGCTACATGGTCAAGGGATACATCCACAGGTTCGCGGTGATAAAAGAGGTGAACCGCGAGCTGTTCTACGCCTTCAAGAAGCACGATGTCAGCATCCCGTTCCCGGTCCGTGTGGTCTACCGGCAGGACGAAGGCAAGAAGAGGTAAGAACCCCGGATAGCGCCGAAGGGCGCATTAGAGGGGCATTTGTGCCCGACGGCACTGGCAGTGCTGTAGAAGGAAAGAAAATAGAAGACCGCTTAGGATCGCACAAGACAGCTATGATTGGTCCTCGTTCGAGCCGGCCTTCTGGAAGAGCTTGACCATCTTGCTTTTCACGGTGACCGGTATCGGCACCGCGACCTCCACCAGCTCGACCGTGATCTCGTCCTTGGTCTCGTCGATCTTGAGGACCTTGGCCCGCTCGCCCTTGAAAGGCCCGGACGACATCTCGACGACGTCCCCCTGCTCTATCACGAGGGCGGCCTTCTTCTCGGCCTTGACCAGGTTCTCGATCTCGGCGACCGTGACGTTCTTCTTGAGGAAGCCCTTCACGTGCTTGACCTTCTGGATGAGCTTGACCAGCGTGTTCTCGTCGTTGGATTCCACGAAGAGGTAGCCCTTCACGTTCTCTACGTGCACTATGGAGTAGACGTCGAGCTTCTCGGCCCTCGCCTTCTTCATGAGGATCTCCGCGATTATCTTCTCCTGGCCGGATGTGACCCTTATCGTGTGTATCATCAGCCCACCCCGCCGCCAGCCATCGAGCTTATCAAGGCCGGCACTGAAGAATTGACGAAGTTCGCCAGCGTGGAGATGATGAAGCCGACAAGGCCGAAGAGCAGCATCCCCGTCGCTGTGACCTTTGCCACCTTCGAGTACTCGGCAGCCGACGGCTTCCTCGATATGTATAGAATCCTGACGCATCTTTTCAACAGATCCCTGATATCCAAATGACCACCTTAACCGATTATATCCAGGTCCAATGATTCCTGCTCCCCGTCCAATTTCGGGACGTATTTGGGGAACCTGACGCCTGCCAGCACCACCAGCACGCGCATGGAAGATTTTTTTATGTTCTCATCGATCCGCGACCCCCAGATGATATGGGCGTTCGGGTTGATCCTGCCTGCGGTCTCGCCGACCACGTATTCGGCCTCCTTGAGGCTCATGTCCTCCCCGCCGACCACGTTGATGAGCGCGCGCGTGGATGTGCTCACATCGGCATCCAGGAGGGGCGAATTGAGCGCCGTCTCCACGGCGACCCTGGCGCGGTCCTCTTTCTTGGCATCCAGAGACGCCTCCCCGAGGCCTATCACCGCGAACCCGCCTTCGCTGAGTATCGTCCTAAGGTCGGCGAAATCGACGTTGACCAATCCCGCCTTGGTGACCAGTTCCGCGATGCCTTTGACGGATCCTGCCAGCACCTCGTCGCACACCTTGAAAGCGGTGTTGAGGGGCAGGTCGGGGACCAGGCTGAGAAGCTTGTCGTTCTTTATCACTATGACCGTGTCGGTGCTCTTCTTGAGCTTCTCCAGTCCCAGGAGGGCGTTCTCCATCCTCACCTTGCCTTCCGATGTGAATGGCAGCGTGACCACGGCGACCGTCAGGGCGCCCATGTTCTTGGCCGCCTCGGCCACAAGGGGCGCGCTTCCGGTGCCGGTGCCTCCCCCCAAGCCGCATGTGATGAACACCATGGATGGCTCCTTCAATGCCTCCTTTATCTCTTCGATGGATTCCTTTGCGGATTCCTCGCCGACTGCAGGGTTGCTGCCCGCCCCGCGGCCCTTGCTGGTCTTCTTGCCGAGAAGGACCTTCTTGTTGGCGTGCACATGTAGCAGGTGCCTGGCGTCCGTGTTCATGGCGATGAGGTTGACGCCGGATATCCCCATCGTGAAAAGGCGGTCCAGGGTGTTGCTGCCGCTCCCCCCGGAGCCGACCACGTATATGTTCGGGCGGCTCTCCTCGATGAACTTGAGGATCTCCTCATCATCCTTGGATTTCGGGGAGATGTCTTGCAGGATGTGCCTCTCCGCTATCGTGTCAGGCGCCTGTGGCGCCGTGTTAAGCTCCAATGCATCACCTAAGAAGAATTTGACGGAAGAAGGTTGTATGAAAAGGTATATAATATCATTCGTAGGCTGGCTGCCATTCCCAGGCCGCCCGGACCACCGGACGCCTGTTTTTCAGCCACCACGCGTATGCGAGGCCGAAAAGAAGGCCCCCAAGGTGCGCTGCGCTGGCGACCCCGCTTCCGGAGTCGAAGGTCCCAAAAAATTCCAGGGCCACCCAGAGGATCGCGGCGTAGCGTATCTTCATGGGGAAGAACCAGAAGAATATCTTCAGGTCCGGAAGGAGCACCGCGACGGCCCCCAGTATGCCGTATATCGCACCGCTGGCACCCAATGCGCTGCATAGCATCACCGCGCCTGTCACGGGATCGCGGCAGAGCGGGGGGGCCGGGCCCAATGTGGTCAGGAGATATAGGATGCTCCCTATGATGCCAGCCCCGAAGAACAGGATGAGGAACTCCCTTTTCCGGATCTGCGTCTCGAGGATCGATCCGAACATGAAAAGCGCGTATGCGTTGAAGAATATATGCATGAATCCGGAGGCATCATGCAGGAAGATGCTGGTGACCAGCCGCCAGGGTTCCGATAGGGCCAGATACGGGTTCAGTTCGAACGCATCGGTGAAGGCCGGGAAGATGAGCTGGATGATGAAGCAGATGCCTATGGCTGCCAGAAGCGTTTTTGATACTTCGCTCATGGTTTGACAACCGCGGCAAGGATTTTAAGCGGATGCGGTACTCAAGACCAATCAAGAACGCAGGACGACGATCAATGCGATGTCGTCCTCTTTCGGGACGAGGACCATGCCCTTGCGCTCCACCTTGCCTTTGGCGATGCGCGTCTTGATCGCCTTGCAGAGGGCGTCGCATATGGCTTTTGCGCTTTTTTTCCCACCGACCAGCTTCCCGAGGTCCTTTTTCCCCGTTGATTCTGTGACATACCCGTCCTGCGTCTCGATGTAGAGGTTGTCGTTCAATGCATCGCTCGCGAGGATGAGCATCTCCCCCTTCTTCAGCTTCCCGCTCCGTATATGCACGTCCAGTGCATCGGCCGGCCCCCCGAGGGCCGAGGTGATCGCGTTCCGGAAATGGAAGAACTTGAATATGGAATCGTTGTCCTTGACCACGCGGGCGAGGGGGAGCTCCAATGACGCTTCGCCCTTTGAATCTATGCTGAATATGGGCGAATCCCCGATCGATGCGAGGGTGAATGTCCCGCCCTTGTCCAGGAAGAGCAATGACGCCGTGGTCGAGCCGGTCCTGATCGAAAGGTGCGCCCGGATCAAGGCTTCCTGGAGTTCCTTTTCCCCGGCCTCGTCCAATCCCTTCAGATAATCGAACGCGGATCGCGCCGCATCGGATGATGCCATAGCCGCGCCGGGCTCCCCGCTGACACCGTCGAACACCCCTGCGATGAGCTTTTTTTGATCGGAAAATACGAATGCCGAGTCCCCGCATTCCTCATGGCCCTTCTCTACAAGGATCGAGAACCCGAAGGGCGGTTCTTTTCCGCTCGCCCCTTCGGAATCCTTCACTTGGCTCCCTTTTATCAGCTTCTCCATCCGATCGCCTCTTTCACCGCGCGATAAGGCGCGTCGGTCTTGATGCATATCGGGGAGAAATGCGTCCGGACGGCGATATAACCCTGCGCGCGGAGCCCGCCGAGGACAAAATCCAGCGCCGGGACCGAGACGGACCTCGCGATCCTGCAGAGCGCGTGCACATTGTAGTAGAAGGGGGGCATGCCGGCCTCCCCCGCCATAAGCGAGAGGGAATTTGCGAGTTCGGCCCGGTCTGCATAGGCGCGGGCCCTGTTCAGTTCAGCCATCTTTGCGATGAAATCAGGGTCATGCAGCTCGCCGAGCCACAACGGCCCGGCATAATCGTTCTCCATCCCGCACTCGGAACACATGTCGGGCGGGAAAGGGGCGGAGTCGCGGTTCCCGCAGGACTTGCAGAAGAAGACATGCCCGATTTTTTTCAATGAGTCGTATGCCAGATCCGCGCTTCTGCGGAGATGGAGCACCGATTTGAGGTAGTGCCTATCCGAGAACGAGACCAATGGGGTTATCCCCATGTTGAATTCCGCTGCGACTTCAGCTATGCGCTTTATCATTATCCTCAGGCCGGTCTCATGGGTGAACTCGTTGTTCAGCGGCTTGGAATGGTAGTTCTTCATGCAGGGGGCGACCTTGGCCCCGCAAAGAACGGCGACATCGGTGGCCGTGACGGAGAGATATCCGGATTTTTTCGGATTGAAGAACCGCAGGGCGTCGTTCAGGTACGGGCTCGGGGTCCCGAACGGGTCGATCTCCAGGAAATCGGCGTCGTATCCGAACGCGGCCCGCGAGATGTTCAATGCGGCGCCATCGGATTTCATGCGGTTGGCCCTGGCGTTCTTCTTCGCGAGCGCTATCGCCTTCTTCTCGATATCGATGAACGTCAGCTTTTTCACGTTCCGGTTCTCTTTGGCATAGCGGATCCCGCGTATGCCCGAGGCGCAGAACGCGTCGACGACCTCGATCTTTTCTCCTATCGCCCCGACGGCGAGCGACGACATGCTCCGGCAGAAGCGCATCTCCGGGTTGTAGAAGACACCAGAGACCTGGAACTTGGCTTTTTCCTCTTCCAAAAAGACACCCTGATATGGATAAATAGGTAGCGATTAATAAATGCCCCATGGATCCAAAGCGCCTCGTGACAGACTGCGCGCCGATATGCATCGCCCTGGCGCTTTCCGACCTGTCATTCAACATAATGCTCCCGATAGCCGGGATGGGCATGCTGCCCCTGATCAGCCGGATCGCGCGCTGGGGGATCCTTTTCGCATCCGGGTTCTTCGCCATAAAACGGACGGCCGCCGACATCATGGCCTTGGGAGCGGCCTCATCGGCTGCCTCGTTCCTGATCTACCTGGCTTCGGCTTTGATCATCCTTTCAGGCATCGGCGGCATGGATATCGCAGCGGCATCCGAGGCCCTTGCCGGCTCGGCGCTTTTCGGAGGCGGCTCTCCTATCTCGGCGCTAGTGGCTATCGTTTCCGCGCTCATCTTCCTGGCACTCGAAGGCGCCTTGCTCAGCGGCTTCGGATCATTTTTCAGGAGCCGTCTTTGATGAATTCCCGCATCGCGACCGTGGCGTATGAGCCGGAAGGGAGGGAGAAGCGGAAAACGATGGCGTCATGCGCCGAAGGCGGCGCGGAGGCGGAAAAATCCCTTAGCGGCGCGAGCAGGGTCCGGTATGTGCCTTTGGATGATATCTCAGGCATCGCCTTCATCCGCAAGGCGTCCTTTTCCATCCCCACCTCTTCCATCAATGCGCCCTCGCGGTCATTGAGCGGGGTGTTGTAGCCTATGAGCTTGCCCGCGATCCAACCTTCGGCTTCTGTCTTATCTATATCCGGGAATCCGAGGGTATCCCCGCAGAAGTATTCGCCTTCCTCGAGCTCCAGGGGGCCTTCGTTGATACGGTCGGAGAGAAGGCGGTTGAAGAGGTCGGATTGGAAGGCATGGACGAACATCAGGAGCGTGTTCCTGGGGAGCTGCCTGAAGGCGCCCGCAAGGTCATCAGGGCGCCTGGCCAGATAGGCGAGCATCGAGCGCTCCAGGCGGAGGTGCTTGGGGAAGATGTTCAGGGCGCGTGCGAAATCCCGGTTTTCCAGGAGCTCCCCCCTGGCGAGCCTGGCTTCTTCGTTCGTTTCACCCTCGCTGTCGCAGAGGAACATCATCAGGGCCTCTTCGACCTCCCCTTTGAGGAGCTTCTGCCCGACCAGGTGCGTGTTGTTCCTGGTCGAGCCGAATCTTTGGGCGCCGAAATAGTTCGGCATCCGATTTTCGAGTTCGGCCGCGATCTTTTCTATCCGCGCCTGCGCATCGCTTCCGGCATCGCGGATGGTTATCGTGAAGCGGTTCCCCAAGAGGCCGCCCAACCGCACGCGGTCGCCGGCTAGCCAGGCGCCGTTTATCGAGATGTCCTTTATCCTCGATGACAAAAGGGCCTGCTTCCGGTCGCCCCGGACGGATGCGAGCTGCGTCGATATCGCGAGCTTGTCCTTTGTCCCTGCGATATTGAAATCGTTCTGGCCGGTCCGGATCCTTTTGGATATCTCGCTGATCGCCGATGCCGTGGACCAGCTCTTCTTCTCCAATATGAAATGGGTGAATGCGCCGCCCTGGTCAGGCTTCGATACGGCTTTGCCGAGTTCGTAAAGCGTTCCATCAGGCCCGATCTCCTCTACAAGGAAATCCTCCGCCGATGATTTGATGAAGCCCCCTATGCCGGGGGATTTCGAAAGATGGTTGAGCATAGAAAAGACCTATGTGCACCGCGCTTTATATCGTCTTCAGCAGGTCCGCCTTCGTGATGATCCCGCCGATCCGGCCCTCTTTTTCCACTAAAACCGCCCGGTAATGGTGCAGCAGGTCCACCGCGACATCTACGACGGATTTGGCCGGGATCACCGGGAAGCTGTCCGCCATCACCTCGCCTACTATGATGCGCTTGAGTTCGGCCCCGCGCGTGGCGAGCAGGTCAAGGATCATGCTGTCGCTCAGGCTCCCGACGCACTTGCCTTCCATCAGGACAGGGAGCTGGGAGATGTCCTTCGAGCGCATCAGGGAGACCGCTTTCGCTATCGGGTCGGCCGGGGATACGGAAGAGATGTGCGCGGTCATGATCTGCCCGGCCGTCTTCTTTTCCCGGTTCCCCTCGTTCTCGAGGGCGCCCAGTATCTGGACCACTTTCGAGTATGCCGGATCGATGTTCCTGGATTCGATCTTGGCTATCAGCGACTGGGAGACCCCCGCCAGGGTGGCGAGCCGCTTCTGCGTCATCCCCATCTGCTTCCTCATCTTGCCTATGCGCTCGACATCATACATGCTCCCGCCTCTGCTATTCGTTTAGGAATATTTTTCTCAAGAATATATAAATATCGGAATTCTTATAAATGTTTTCACGAGGTGTTTGCGATGGTGCATTGTCTTGAGACGTTGAAGAGGCTGAATGACGAGGCTGCAGGAAGGGGAAGGGGCGGGAAAACGCCCGCGGTGCCGGAACAGGTCGCGTTCAAGCCGGCGGCTTTGAGGGCGCACCTCAACAGGCCGTGGACCAAGCGGGAGCTTCGGGGAGAGCAGGACGTCCATGAGACGTACGCGAAAAGCGCGGCCGCGCCTTTCGAAGGGAAAAAATGCCAGGCCGAGGGACTGCGGGCCTGAATCTGCATGCGTGGGGTGAGCCGATTCCGGATGGCGCAATCTGACGACGGGTGGGTTCCTCTTATAAAATATATCACAGAACAATATCTCCGATAATTATGAGGATCCTCATCACTTCAGCCCTGCCTTATGTCAACAACGTCCCGCACCTTGGCAACATCATCGGATGCGTGCTCTCAGCGGATGTATTCGCAAGATACTGCCGCTCGAAGGGTTATGACTGCATATATGTCGGCGGGACGGACGAATACGGCACAGCGACGGAGATAAAAGCCCTCGAAGAGGGCGTCACGCCAAAGCAGATATGCGACAAATACTACGCCATCCACAAAGGCATCTACGAGTGGCTCGGGATAAAGTTCGACATCTTCGGCAGGACCTCCACACAGATGCATACCAAGATAACCCAGGAGATATTCCTCGACCTCTACAAGAACGGCCATATCCTCGAGGAAGAGACAGAGCAGCTATACGATGAAAAAGCGAAGATGTTCCTGGCGGACAGATATATAGAGGGGAAATGCCCGCACTGCGCATCTGACGGTGCCCGGGGCGACCAGTGCGACAAGTGCGGAAAACTGCTCCATGCGGGCGAACTCATCGACCCGGTGAGCAAGGTCACCAAGACCAAGCCGGTCAAAAAGAGGACCAAGCACCTGTTCATCAACCTCCCAGGGATAGAAGCGGAACTGGAAAAATGGATAGACAAGGTTTCTGCCGAGGGAGAATGGTCGGAGAACACGACGAAGATCGCCCGCTCATGGCTCAAGGAGGGCCTCAAGAAGAGGGCGATAACAAGGGACCTCAAATGGGGCGTCCCGGTGCCTCTGAAAGGCTGGGAAGACAAGGTTTTCTATGTATGGTTCGAAGCCCCGATAGGATATATCTCCATCACCGCCAACCTCAGCGAAAGATGGGAAGACTGGTGGCTGGGCGCCAAGGATGTCAAGCTCTACAACTTCATCGGAAAGGACAACGTGCCGTTCCATGCTGTGATATTCCCATCGACTTTGCTGGGCACGAAAAAGCCCTGGACGCTCGTCCACCATATCAGCACGACTGAGTTCCTCAACTACGAAGGGGGCAAGTTCTCGAAATCCAGGCATGTCGGAGTTTTCGGGGATGACGCCATGGGTTCAGGCATCGCCCCGGATGTCTGGAGGTATTACCTCCTCGCGAACCGGCCTGAGCAGGCGGATACTGAGTTCGTATGGAACGATTTCTCTGACAAGAACAACAACGAGCTACTCGCCAATCTGGGGAACCTGGTGAACAGGACCCTGGTATTCATCAGGAACAATCATTCCGGCGTCGTCCCGGCCGGCGCCCTTAACGAAGCTGATAGGGCATTCCTTGCCGGGCAGAAGGATATCGTCGACCGGATCACCGCCGACCTCGAGAAGGTGAAGATCAAGGAGGCCATCCACAAGGTGATGTCATTCTCCAAAAACGCCAATAAATACTTCCAGGACAACAAGCCATGGGAGCTCGTCAAGACCGATAAAGCGCGCGCTGATGCGGTGATGGGCGTGCTCGCGGCACAGGTGAAGGATCTCTCGATATTGATGGAGCCGTTCCTTCCTCACACAGCTGCCGAGATATCTTCGCAGATGGGTCTGGGGCAGGGGAAGTGGGCGGGGATCGGAGCGCCATTCCCTAAAGGCCATGCGATAGAAATCCCAAAAACGATCTTCAGGAGGATTGAACCGAAAGAGATAGATTCGCTTCGGGCGAAGTTCGCAGGCAAGGGGAATGAGGAAGGTATGGAGCCGGAGTTTTCAGACCTTGACCTCGAGGTAGGAGAGATCATCAGCGCGGAAAGGCATCCGAACGCCGAGAGACTTTTTGTGGAGAAGGTCAGGATGTCTGACGGCGAGAGGCAGATCGTCTCCGGGCTCGCGGAGCATTACCAGCCTGAGGAGCTCGTAGGGAAGAAGGTCATGATACTAAGGAACCTGAAACCGGCTGCCTTGAGGGGGGTGGAATCGCAAGGCATGCTTCTGGTGGCCGAAGGTCATGTGGAAGGGCCGGGAAGCGCGACCAAGGTCGAAGTCATCTCATGCGAAAAGAGCCATGTGGGGGAGAAGGTCCTGCGAAAAGGGGAAATGAGCAATCCGAAGCCCTTGGTCACGTTCGACCAATTCAAGAAAATCAAGATCGATGTCAAGGACCACGGGATATTCTGCGAAGGGAAGCCGCTTGCGACGAAAAGCGAGGAGCTCAGGACGGAGCATGTGAAGGGAGGATCGGTAGGGTGACGAAATGGTGGAATCAGCTGAAAAGGCCGCGATCAACAGGCTGAGGGTGACCGTCTATAGCGTCAGGAAAAAGGCCGGAAGGGCTGATGACCCGATCCCTGCCGCGAACATATTCGTGGGCGAATTCGACGACGGCGGGGGTCCGAAGAAGCTGCTCGCGGAGAAGCCCCAGACGCTGGGGGCCCTCATTGCCAAAAAGGTCCGCTTCGGGGTCCTCACAGAAAACATCGTGATAGTCTCGATCCAAAAGGGCGAGGCCGAGGACCCGTCTGAGGCGGCGCGGGGGGCCGAGAGGGTCGCCCTGGACCCGGATGAGCTCAACGGCATCCATAAGGCGATGATGGAGGAGCGGGTGAACGTCACCGGCGTCATCCCGATCATAAGATCACCCTGACGGGATAGCATGAAGCCGCTGCATTCGATATTCTTTTTCATCGCAGGAACCCTGCTGATGATGCGGTTCTACGGTAACGAGCTGCTCCTCCTGGCGCTGATGGCGCTATCTGCGGTGGCCTGCCTTGCGATTGATAAATGGAAGAACGCGAAGATGTTTTTGATCGCCATGCTGGTCGGCGGGTTGTGCGAGAACCTCGCGGTGATGATGGGGGCGTGGGGATATTCCAATGCGGGCTATCTCTTCGCGCCGCTGTGGCTCCCCGTCGGCTGGGGCATGGCGGTGGTCCTGCTCGAGGAGGCGTTCGCCCCGGAGCACGGCAGGCTGAGGTTCTCTAAGAGGGCCCTCATCATGGCTTTCGGAGGGACGTATCTTGTCGGGATGGCTTTCCCGAACGAGATCGCGATCCTGACCGCGTTTGTGGCCGTGACATTTGCGCTGATAGCGACCGGATACTACCGCAGGGATGAGATGAAGGCGGGCGTGCTCGCTGCGCTTTTCGGCACAGCGATGGAGACCGCATGCATCATGGCGGGCAGCTGGCACTACACATACGCGATGTTCGGAACGCCTTTATGGCTGCCGCTCTGCTGGTTCAACGCATTCCTCATCATGAGGAGGCTCGCGCCATCGGAAGCTGGAAAGCAATAAAAGCGCCTACATCCTAATATAGACTCAGACACAGATGAGACAGACCCGGCAGAATGATTTTCATGACCATACGATTGAATCTTTTCAAGCAGACTAAAGCGCAGCTGAACGCGACCGACCCATCAGTATGGAAAAGGATGACGGACAGCCTGGCTGAGACAATCCTCGGCGGAAATTTCAGTGAGAAGCAGACCGAGAGTAGGTATATGGCGCGCATACGCGGGCCTGGAAGCGACCAAATGGAGATCAATGCGGATTCCTTAGAAGAGCTCGCGAGGAAGGTCAGGGAGCGGTTAGACTGCCAGAAAACAAAGGCCGTGATATCCCAGGGGACTGAGGAGCCGGTATCCAGGTTCTATTTCTTGATCGATGCGGCCAAAAGGAGGGCGAGGCTGTTCGTGGAGAGATTGGTGCCGCCGTCAGAAGAGGAGAGATCCAGTTTCGGCGCGGCTCTGGACAAGAAAAAAGAAGGCTAGAGCGCGACGCCGGTGAACCCGGCTCCCTTCAAGGCCTTTTCGGGACTATATGGGCCGGATGCGGTCGCTCCCAGGCGATTGTGATTTCCGGCGGGCTGGCCGAATCATCCAGCGCTTCGGTGAGCCGGAATCCCGGGAAAGATCGGGCAAGAGAGTCCATCATATCGGAAAGGGGCTTGGGCTTCTGCAGATCCGCGTAGAACCGCGTGGCGAGCTTGGCTGTGATGGCGCCCGTATCGGAGCTCCGGTTTTTCGCGATGTCATCGCGCAGGAGATCCGCCACCTCCTTGGGGGAGAGCGCTTCCTCGCGTGAGATGGTTATCTCGAAAAGATGGGTTTTGCTCCTGCCGGCGCCTGATTCGCGGACCCCGTACTCTATGTGATAGGACGGATAAGCGTCCCTCAGGGCGTCCAGCTTCAGGCTCTTGTTATGGAAGGCATCCGACCGTTCGCTGTTTTTCGGGTCGCTTAGTGCCGCGTATGCCTTGTAGAGCTGGGGGGTGATCGGGATGGAGATGGTCTTGCCCGACGTGAGGGGGATTTTATCGTAAGGCGTCCGGAGCAGCGTCTCCAAGGCGGGCCGCACAGCATGGAGGAGAGGCTGCAATTCAGATAGATCCGTGCTAGGTACCGTCTTCAGGGCCATGACTAGAGATTCAGAAGAACAAATAAAAATATGCTATAAGAAAAAAATCAGACCGCTACGCCGTTCACGACGCCGTCCTGCCCTACGCGGTTGGTGACCTTCACCTTGCCCGCTTCGGTCTCGACGACCGCTCCGCGCGTGATTATGTTCATGCGGACGTATTCGGGGTTGTGGCTCTCCAGCACCCTCTTGATGTGCAATTTCTTCATCTTGCCGTCTTTTAGGACGACGTTGATCAGGACCGCCTTCTTCAGCTTTATCCCAACGGCTCCGCCCCTGCCCCTCACCGAAACCTTGAGCTCTTTTGCGGCCACCTTGGTCGCGGCGAACACGCCCCCCACATGCGAGCGCTTCTTGTCGCGGAATTTCCTTCTCCGGCCGCCCGTCCCGGCGCCGACCTTTTTCGTATGCGGTTTGTGATACTGCTCCATAAGTACACCTCGATAGAAGTATAGAGATAGAATAGGACTGCAGGGATTTTAAAAGGTTGCACCCGGGAACCCTGATATGCGTATCCTGCGTATCCAAAGCGGTCTCGGGCTTACGGAACTCATGCGGAAGCTGGATGGATTGGATGCGGTCGCGCTAAGGGAGGGCATCGCATCATCAAAAGAGGAGTTCGAGCTCGCGGATCATCTGGCTAAAAGCGCTTTTAGCAAAAAAACCAACATCGCCCGCCAGCTGCGCTACGAGTTTTTGCTTTGGATATCCGGGAAAACGGATATCAAGAGCGCGATGGCGGAGACATCGCCCGAAAAAAACGAATTCTTTGTGGTGGTGTTTTCGGACGCGAAACCGGATGCCGTGTGCCGGATGCTGGAAGCCAAGGAGCTTCCGCTCAGATTAAACAAGAATGCGGAAGCGCTCGCGATCGAACGGATATCGCTCTCCAGGATAATGTAGGTCGATCCGGGGGTTCAGAGGCCGAGCTGTTTCGAGAGCACTTCCCGGTCTATCGGCAATTCGATGCCGAGCACCTTGTGGATGAAGATGAACATGTCGATTATCTTGACCTTCTCCTTTGTGATCTTCTCGGCCATCTGCTTTATCGTGAGCTCTTTGCCGATCAGTTCATAGAGCATGAGCCCTTCCTTGCCGAACCTCTTGTAGACCGCATAGCCGTCGTCGCCGTATTTCTTCCGCACGTCCGTCCGGGTCATCGGCTTGAGGATTATCATGCCGTTCTCCATCATGAAATGGAGGATGTCGGCGACATCATAGAGGGGGACGTCCAGCTTCAGGGCGATATCCAGTATGTCGTTCTTGCCGTCGATCTGGTCGAACACCCTGCCTCCGCGGTTCTGCGGATACTTGAGCATGATCTTGGCCTTCATCTGGACCGATTTGACGATGTCCACCGGGGCCCGGATCGGCGTCTCGATGGGCGATGTCACCGCGCGCGCCTCGTCGAGCTGCTCGTCGCCCTCGATCATCGGGCTGAAGCCCTCCTCCTTTTTCTGAACCTGCTCTTCTGCAGCCTCCGGGGCGGCCTGCTGCGCCGGAGTGAAGGGCGACGCGGGCTTCTCTGCGCCCCCGCCTTTGGGGTAATCCAGCTTGATGATGCCCTGGGCGTCCATGAAATCCAGGATCTCGACCAGCTTCGGCTCGCTGAGGCCGGTCTCGCGCATGATCTCCTCGGCGGTCCTCTGCCCGTCTATCAACGCATAGACCTGGAGGCCGATGTCGCCGTATTTATCGGAGATTATCTTCTCGACGGGGCTGAGGCCGGATTCCTCCTCGGGCGGCTTCTCCTCTTCCAGGTCTATCCCGATCTCCTCTTCGGGCTTGAGCTCCTCGTCCGATGGGACCTCTTCTTGTGGTGGCGCTTCCTCTTCCGGAGGCGCCTCTTCTGAAGCCTCGGGGGGAGCTTCCTCTTCCGGCGGAGCCTCCTCCTCTACAGAGGTCCCCTCTTCCGCGACGGGCTCGATCTCTTCGCCCTCGTTCTGCTCTTCTTCGGAAGGCTGCTCTTCTTGCGAAGACCCCTTTTCGGAAAGCTGCGCCTCCTGGGACGATTCGGCCTCCTCGTCGGGGTTGATCGGGGTTATGTCCTCGAACGTGAATTCCTCCTCCTTCTTCTTGGCCTTCTTCTTTTTCGGCGGCTCGGGGGCCGGCTCTTCCTCGGGCTGCTCCTCGGCAGGCTGCTCTTCCAGGGGGGGAGTCTCATCGGATGGGGCGAGCTCTTCTTCGGGGGGGAGCTCCTCGAGCTCTTTTGGCCCGCCCTCCTCGCCTTTCTGGGCAGGACTGAGCTCGATCAGGCCCGCATCCTGCATGTAGTTTATTATCTGGTCAAAAAGGGTCTTCTCGATCCCCAGGTCGTTCCGGAGCTCTTCGGTCGTCCTTTTTCCGGTGATCGCTTTGTACACCTGGAGGCCAACCTCGCCGAATTTCTTTATGATGAGGTTCTGGTTCTTGAACCGCTGAAGCGGTCCTTTTTCTACCTTCTTAATATTGTAGTCTGAGCCTCTCGCCATCAGGATCACATGGAATGTACGACTAGAATATCATCAAAATGTTTATTAACATACTTAATTTATATTGAGCTATGGAGTTCGACGAGCTACTGATCACCACAGGTGTAGATGCTCTCGTGCGGCTCGTCAAGGAGAGACAGAGGGTCGAGATGGACGAGGCGTCCTCTATCCTCAACATACCGCAGGAGACTATCGAGGAGTGGACCAGGGTGCTTGAGGAGGAAGGCATCCTCAAGATGGAGTACCGCCTCACAAAGATATTCCTGCTCTGGGTGAAGCCGACCGAAGAGGAGGCGGCAGGGGAGAAGGCTTCGTTCTACGAGGAGAAGAAGGGATTGGAGGGCGAAGTGGAGGGGCTGAAGCAGAAGATCGCCGAGGGCACGGGCGAGTTCGACGACCTGCGCAGATCCTTCGAAGCGTTCTATTCAAAGGTATACGGCAGGATGGAAGCCCTCGAGAAGCTGGTGGGCTCGGTTCCCGACGCAAAGACGGTATCGGAGGATGTGCTCGGAAGATACCGGAACGACCTTTCATCGATGGAGAAGGACCTCAAGGAAGCCCGCGAAGGGTTGAAGGCGGTGCGGGAAGAGATGTCCAAGCTCGGGATGAGCCGGGCGGGCGGGCCGAGCGAAAAGATGATGGGCAGGATGGAGGAGATGGCCGATGACCTCGGCGCGCTCCAGGCCCAGCTCGATTCCCTGCGCAAGAAAGCGTCTTCGCAGGAAGCCCCGACCGACGTGCAGATGCCCTCGGTCCGGGACATCAAGAAGAAATTCGAGACCGTGCAGAAGGAATTCGGGGCGCTGCGCTCGAAGAACGCGCAGATACGGGAGGACATGGTGAGCCTGCATGAGAGCTCGGAGATACTAAAGGGGGTCGCAGAATCGATAATGGGCCAGGAGGACAAGATCGGCCTACTGCACAGCGAGATGGCCCAGATCACCGAAGAGGCCGAGAAGCTCGCTCGGAGGACTGAGGAGGTCGTCTCGAAGGTGAGGCAGAACGCGGATCTGGTCGAGCGCCTGGGCGATTCTGTGGATATCGCGAAGAACATACTCAAGAGGTTCCCGAGCCAGGAGAAGGTGATGGCGGACCTTGAGAAGCTTCGGGCCGATGAGGAGTCGCTCGCACAGAAGAACGCGGGGCTCGAGAAGCTGCTCGAAGCCGTCGGCGGAAGGCAGGTGACCGCCAAACAGTTCACCGAGGTCGCCAAAAAGATGGATGAGAAGGCCCTCCACATGCGCAAGGAGATGGACGCGCTGGAGACGGCGCTCCAAGACGAGAAGGACACGTATCTGACGTTCCAGAAGATAAAGGAGAGGATAGTGCCTTCCATCGAAGGCTATGCGCAGCAGCTGGACGCGATGGAGGCCAAGGTGGAACGGATCAGGAAGGATTCCGCCGCCCAGATGAAGGGGATCGCGGAGGATGCGCAGAAGCTCCAGCAATCCCTCAAAGGCGGGCAGGTCCAGGACGCGGTTAAGCTCGCTGATGAGATACGGGGCAAGAAGAAGATGCTCGATGACATACGCGCTTCATTAGACGAGCTCTCCACGATGTCGGACAACCTGACCAAGCGCGTGACATTGCTCTCGCGCGAATCCAAGCTGCTCGAGATAAGGCTCGGTGGCGGGGAGGCCAAGGGGGCGGCGGCCGAGGAGAAGGGGATCAAGCAGAAGCTGGACCTCACCGAAGAGGAGGAGATGGAGTTCCGCAGGAAGAGGGACGAGCTCAAGAAGCTGATCCAGAAGCTCTGGGAGCAATGACATTTAAAGCCGTATAAGGATGTATCATGGTGATCGGATGGCCAAGGATATCAGGGATATGATCATGAAGAAGGCTGAGGATAAAGGGGACCCCGAGGTCGCACTCGAGGAGAAGCCTGCCGAAGCCAATAAGTCCAGATCAGCGATGCTCGCCGCATACGGGTTCAGCTCGGAGAGCCTGCCGGTCGAGGTCAAGATATTCCGGAGGGCGGATTTCGTCCCTCGATACGAGATAACGATCCCGGGGATAGCAGAGGGGACCAAGCTGATTCTCGAGACCAAGCTCAAGGGCGAGCTGGTCACCGAGGTGAAGCTGGATATCAGCGAGATGCTGGACCCCAAGAGGTTCGAAGAGGTGAAGGCCAGGTTCATGGAGGCCGCCAAAAGGATCCTCACCAGGAACTTCCCCTCCCTTCCGGAAGACAAGAAGAACGTCCTCGCGGTCTACCTGCTCCAGAAGACATTGGGCCTGGGCGAGATCGAGGCGCTCCTTGCCGACGAGCAGCTCGAAGAGGTGACGATCAACAATTCGCGCGACCCGATCTGGGTCTACCACAAGAAGTTCGGCTGGTGCAAGACAAATCTGAAATTGAAAAGCGAGGAGATGGTCTATGACTACGCCTCGATGATCGCGAGGAAGGTCGGCAGGCAGATCAACGTCCTGAACCCGACCCTGGACGCGCACCTTCCGAGCGGGGACCGTGTGAACGCCACCCTGTTCCCGATATCGTCTTTCGGCAACACGATAACGATCAGGAAATTCTCCCGCAATCCCTGGACGATAACGAGCTTCCTCAAATCCAAGACGGTGACCAGCGATGTCGCCGCCCTTATATGGCTCTGCATACAGAACGAGCTGTCGCTCCTGGTGACAGGAGGGACGGGAAGCGGAAAGACGTCTTTCTTGAACGCGATGGCGGGGCTGATACCGGCCAACCAGCGCATAATAACGATCGAGGATACCAGGGAGCTTACGCTCCCGTCGTTCCTGCATTGGGTCCCCATGACGGTCAGGGAGGCCAATCCCGAAGGCAAGGGGGAAGTGACCATGCTGGATCTGATGGTGAATTCCTTGCGGCAGAGGCCCGACCGGATACTCGTCGGGGAGATCAGGAGGCAGCGCGAGGCCGAGGTCATGTTCGAGGCCATGCACACCGGGCACAGCGTATATGCCACGTTGCATGCCGACAACGCCGAACAGACGGTTTCCAGGCTCACCAACCCGCCGATAAACATCCCGCACGAGATGCTGGACGCGCTTTCGGGGATCGTCGTCACGTTCAGGCACAGGCGCTTCAATATCCGGCGCGTGCTGGAATTCGCGGAGATGACCAAGAAGGGCGAAGCGAATGTCTTATACCGCTGGGACCTCAAATCAGACAAGATGAAGGGGGTCGCGAGGATGAGCAGCCTGCTCGATACGCTCTCGCTCTATTCAGGGATAACCGAGAAGGAGATCGAAGCTGACATCGAGGAGAAGATGGGAGTCCTCGACTGGATGGTCAAGAAGGGATATGACGATGTCGACCAGGTCGGCCAGATCGTATCCAACTATTACACCAATGTCGATGAGATTATCGACGCGGTGAAGAAGGGCAAGAGCTGGGACTTCAAGGCCCAGGGAAGCGTGTGAACGTGGCAGAAGCATTCGAGGGCATGATCGAAGAGGCCAAGCGGCTCGAGCGGAAGCTCACCGAGTACGCCCCGTTCCAGGGAGCGGTCGTGATGGAGCGCGGGCTGGACCTTGAGCCCAAGGACTATGTCGACCTCAATTACGCGGACCTCCTCAATATGTACGAGAGGACCCAGAAGATCATAAGCGCATCCGGGCTCGGCGTGTTCGCCGAATCAGGCCGCGAGGAGAGGGCCCCCGAACAGGTACAGGCCCCCAAAGCAGCCGCAGCCACTGCGGAAGTGGAGAGCAGATTGAAGGAGATGACCACTGAGACCCTCAAGACAGCGGAGGAGGTGGCCAAGGAGACGATAGTGATAGAACGGGAGGAGCCCAGGCCCGAAGACATATCCCTCGAGATAGAACGGCCTTCCCCCCCGAAGACGGAGGGGGAGAGGAAGCCCCCGGAGTTGGAGATCGAGAAGGAGAGGCCGGAGGCCGCACCGGAGCCCCGGAAGCCTGACGAAGCCCCGAAGGCCGAGCTTCCCCCATCAGCCAAGGCCCCGCCCATGCCGCCTGCCCTGCGCGAGAGCCCGGACCAGGCGGGGGAGCGCCGCTACGGGCAGATGGAGGAGCAGATCAGGGCGGCCGTCGGCGAGAAGGCCGACGAGATGACCCTCAAGAAGAAGATGCTGGACCTCACCAAGCAGCTCTTCAAGGAGAAGGCCACCTCGAAACGGGAGGAGATCAAGATCCAGATAACGGTGATCAAGAATATGCTCGCGGCGGGAGCGCAGGCGCCCAAGGGCCGGGCGGCCGCCAAGGCAGCCGCGCCTGAAGGCGATGCGCACATCAAGCTGCTGGACACTTTGGTCTCGACGCACCAGGGCGAACTGTCTGCGACCAAGGACACCATCATAGAATCCTACAACAAGCAGATAACCGAGATAAAAAACAAGTTCTATGACGACCTCTCGGCGACAGACGATCCCGCGAAGAGGAAGCAGAGGTTCGAGGCATTCGTCTTCGCGGTGGAATCCCTCGTCGAGCATCTCCCCGAGACGATGGCCAAGTACAGGGAGTTCACGTCAAAAAAGCACGCCGCGGAATTGGAGAAGCTCAAGGCCTCGCTCGGGGCCAAAGAGAAGGAGACGCTGACCAAGGTCGAAGAGCGCCTCGGGTATGTGCAGAACGGCTATGAGCAGGAATTCACGGCGGTCAAGGGGATCGTCGGCAGGCAGATAGAGAACCTGATCGAGGTCGCCGGCAACGAGATATTCAAGAAGCCCGAAGAGAAGCCGGTGGAGGCCGAAGAGAAGGCGCTCGAGATGGTCAAAGAGATAAACGAGAGCGACGAAGGCACCCTGCTGTACTTCCTGCACTCCAAGGACCCCGACTGCTATAAGAGATACGAACGCAAGCAGCTGTCGAAAGCCGAGGTCCTTTTCAAGGCCAAGGAGCTGATGGCCAAGGAGAAGGGCCTGAGCGAAGCGAATGTGAAGAAATATTTCAGCAAGATGGAGGGCTAGATGGTCATGGATAGGGAATTGGAGGCGAAGGCGCCGAGAAAGAGGGGGCTGCTGACCAGCATGGCCGAGCTCATAGCGTCCAGGTTCCCGGACCTGAAGAAGAAGCTCCGCATCGCCGACATGGACGACAATCCGATGGATTTCGTGGAGAAGGTCCTGTTCACGTCGTCGCTGCTCTCTGCCGGGCTTATCATATTATATTTCATCATGCTCGCCGGCGTGATCGGAGCGGACCTCAAGAGCGATGTCCCCATGGCGATCCTTCTCATCGTTGCCCCGCTCGTGCTGATCCCGCTTTTCGTGTTCTACTACCTGATGCTCCTACCTGATGACGCGACGATCAGGCGCCAGAAGGAGATGGACTACGAAATCGTCTTCGCCGGGAGGCACATAGTCATAGCATTGAAATCCGGCATGCCCCTTTTCGACACGTTCATCGGGGCCTCAAGCGGCTACGGGCCTGTGAGCAGGGAGTTCGCCAAGATAGTCGACCAGGTGATGCTCGGCGTGCCGACCACCCAAGCCATCAGGGAGGCCGTCGCATACAACCCGTCCAAATATTTCACAAGGATGATGATGCAGATCGCGAATGCATTGTCCAGCGGGGCCGATGTGGGGGATTCCCTCGAGGGCGTCCTGGACCAGATATCCAAGGAGCAGATGATATCCCTCAAGGAATACAGCCAGAAGCTCACGCCGATAGTGATGTTCTACATGGTGTTCGGCATAATCGTGCCGACATTGGGGATCGTGCTGGGGACAGTGATATTGATGACGCTAGGCAGCAGGGGGCTTCCGCCCGGCCTGCTCGCGATAGCCTTCGTCATGATAGCGCTGGTGCAGTTCCTCTTCCTCGGGTTCGTGGAGAGCTCGAGGCCGAAGTATCTTATATAGGGGATCATGATGGGCAACGATACATTATTCGAGGTCGTCGGAAGGCTCTTCTTCAGCAGGGAGCGCGTCAAAAACCTTGAGAAGGAGCTCAGCACGGCCGGGGTCGACATGCCGGCGGATTCGTTCGCTGGCTATGTCAGCCTCAACGTGATAACCGCCACCGTGCTGCTGGGCCTGCTCATGCTGGTCTATCCACCCGCCTTCGATCCGATCAGCGGTTTCATCAATTCCCTGATCCAGGTGCCGCACATCGTGGTGGCCCTCGCGATATTCCTCATATCTTTCGCGGCGGTATACCTCACGACCATGATGCTGATATCCAGCTACCTGCTCATGAAGGCCGATGACCGGCGCAACAAGCTCGAGGCGACGCTCCCGGACTTCCTGACCCTCGTCGCATCCAACATCAAGGCGGGCATGAGCCTGGACCAGGCGATGTGGTATTCGGCCAAGCCGGAGTTCGGTCCGCTCACGACCGAGGTCAGGTCGATAATAAAGAGCTCGTTCAGCGGGGAGAGCCTGGAGAGCACCCTGGACAAGCTAGGCTCGCGCTTCGATTCCAAGGTCTTCAAGAGGACGATATTATTGCTCAAGCAGGCCACGGCGACAGGAGGCGAGCTCACCAATGTCCTCGAGCGCACGTCCGACGATGTGCGCGGCTCGATCATCATGAAGAAGGAGATCGCCGCGTCGTTGGTATTGTATGAGATATTCGTGCTTTTCGCGGCGGTCGTCGGGGCCCCGTTCCTGTTCGCGGTGGCGTCAAAATTGATCGGCGTCTTCGAGAAGCTGGGCCCGCAGGTCGGGGACATATCGACAGGCTCCGGCAGCTCTATCGGCCTGCTGAGCACGGTGAAATCCATCGGGCCGGCCATCAGTTCCAGCGACTTCTTCTGGTTCAGCATCCCGACGATCTTCGTGACAGCCATGATATCGTCGTTCATAGTGAGCATCATAAAGACCGGGAGCAAGAGCCAGGGGATGAAATACTTCCCGTTCGTCCTGGGCGGGGCGTACCTGGTATACTGGCTCGTGATCAACTTGGTACAGACGCTATTCACAGCGATAGGATGAGTGATATTATGAAGATTGATTTGATGCGTTCCGGGTCCATGAAGGGCCAGGCGATGATGGAATACCTGATGACATACGGCCTCGCGCTGTTCGTCATCCTTATCGTGTTGGCGATCCTGGTCGCCGTGGTGCTGCCTTCATTGAAGGCTCCGGACACATGCCAGTTCACGCAGCCGGGCTTCACGTGCAACCAGAAGGCGCACTCGATCGTGGCGGCGGATGTAAGCAACGATGTCAGGCTGATATTCCAGCTGGACAACGCCCAGGGCAAGTCTATCGAGGTAAAAGGCGTCCTCTGCACGAGCGCCCCGACGGGCAACGTCGATAAGGATGACGTCACGCCCTTCACGGCGGTCAAGCAGATGTCGGCAGGCCAGAGCATAGTCTTCGGCTCCACCGGCGATGAGGTCCCCTGCTATACCGAGGGCACCACCACCGTGGTCAAGCTGGCCCCCAACTCGAATTTCAAGGGAAGCCTTGCGGTGGTATACCGCTTCGAAGATGATTTGGGCCCGGACAGGCTCGCGGTCGCCACCGTGACAGGCGCGGTCCAGGCCGAGTAGATCCTTTTTTCTTTTTCTCCTTATTTTTATTTCTAAATGGCTAGCTGCCGTATTTCTGCGCCCGTCCGGTGATATTCAATATCAGGGGTATGATGTCCTTTCCCCGGAGATGGCCGAGTCCGCCTTCGGCGCAGCTGATCTCGTCGAACCGTTTCACGCCGTCGCCCCGCTCGCCGCCATAGACCAGGATGGGCACCTCATGGCCGGAATGCGCCTTCCTTGAGACGGGGGTGGAATGATCCGCCGTGATGATCAGGCAGGCCCCGGTCTTCTCCAGGATGGGGAGTATCTTGTCTATCTTCTCCACCGCCTTCACCTTTCCCTGGAAATCGCCGTCGTGGCCGAAGCTGTCGCACATCTTGATGTGCATGAAGACGAAGTCGTAGCTCTCCAATGCTTTGGCCGCGGCCTTGGCTTTGGCTTCCAGGTCGGACCCCTTATCGCCGCTCGCGCCAGGGACCATGAGGATATCGATCCCCATGAATTTGGCGATCCCCCGGTAAAGCGCGCCCCCTGCGATGCATGCGCTGAGCATGCCATAGCGCTCGAAGAACGAAGGCGCGCTGGAATGCTGGCCGGCGCCCCGGAGCAGCAATATGTTCGCAGGAAGCCTGCGGCCGCGGTTTTCAGGGGCGGAAGAGAGCGCTTCCCCCGCCATCTTCATGTACCTGTCTACGATATCGGCCGTCTTCCTGGCTTCCGCCGAATCGTCCAGCGGGGAGCATGAGGGGACCTCTTCACCCTCGTGGGCATCGATAGCGCTGATATTGCTTGATAAGCCCGGCCCCCGCATCACGACCGCCCCGCGGTGCTCGGATGAGTTCTTGAAGGCTATCTCGATATCATCGATGCGCATGGACAGCCGCTTGGACAGGGCCGATGCCGTAGCGGTGTCTATCCGGCCTGCGCGCCGGTCTTTTATCCTGCCCCCTTGCGCCGTTGCGAGATTTGCCCTGAAGGCGACGTCGCCTTCCCGCAGATCCATGCCGAGGCCCAATGCTTCCAGGGGGCCCCTGCCATGGTAGAAGTATGTGGGGTCGTAGCCGAGGATGTTCAGGTGCGAGACGTCGCTCCCGGGCACTATGAAGCGCCTTATCGGGCTCATCATGCCGGTTATGCCGCCCTTTGCCAGGCGGTCCAGGTTCGGCTTCTTGGCCGCCTGCAGGGGCGTCTTAGGGGTCGGGAGATCTCCCAGCCCGTCTATTATCAGAAGGATCGCTTTGTCCATATCTGCACCTTTCCAGCGAAGTTTTTTATGCCCTCCGAGACGCCCTATCGGCGCAGCGCTGCGGATGCCCAGGCGATGCCGCGGATTCGCTTGAACAAAGCCGCCTTGAAGATGATTAGGGGGAGGCCGGATCAGTGGCGTTAGCCAGGGTTCAGCCCACCGCGGAAATCAGCCGGCGTCAGGTTTATTAACCTCATACTGCAATAGTAGACTTCCACTATTTTTCGGGGGTATATATGGAGGTCGACCTGTCTTCGCAGATATCCGTATTCAACGAGTTCTTCACTTCGATATACAAGGCGAAGATAGACCAGCTCCTGCTGGTATACCCGACCCAGAAAAGCCTGATGGTGTCCTACCCCGATCTGGAGAAGTTCGACCCCGACATGGCGGACGCCCTGATCAGGGAGCCGGACCTCATAGTGGATGCGGCGGAAGAGGCCGTCATGCGGCTGAACCTGTCGGTCCCGGCCGGAAAGACGTTCGCTCCGCATATCCGATTCGTGGATGTGCCCTCCGATGACAAATTGATCGAGCAGCTGACATCCAAGAACATCAAGGAGTTCGTCGCATTCAAGTGCGTTGTCACGAAAAGGGCCGAGGTGATGCACCGCGTCAAGGTGGCCATGTACAAATGCACATTGTGCGATGCAGAGATGAAGCTTTTCGTGGGAAAGAACTTCAACCCGCCCAAAAGGTGCGAGACATGCAAGAAGTTCGCCCTACGCCAGGTGGAGGAGGATAGCACCTACACGGACATCCAGAGGGCCGAGGTCCAGGAGCTCTTGGAGAAGGTGCATGGCGGCGCGCCCGCCGCGCATATCGAGCTGCTTCTCGAAGACGACCTGGTCAACAAGATAGCCCCCGGCGACAATATCGAGGTGATGGGTGTCCTCCGGCTCAAGCCCCCGATGAAGATGCGCCAGAAGCAGGATATGATCTTCAGCAGGTACGTCGAAGCCAACAGCGTCAAAAGCCTGAAGCGCGATTTCGAGGAGATAGAGATCTCGAAAGAGGACGAAAGGCGGATGAGGGAGCTATCCAAGAACCCCCAGATAGCCGAGATGATCGTCAAATCCATCGCCCCGTCGATCTACGGCCATAGCGAGGTCAAGAAGGCCCTCGCCCTCCAGCTTTTCGGGGGGACAAGGGGCAAGATCATGAAGGGCGGGATGAACATCAGGGACGACATACACGTTCTCCTGATCGGCGACCCGGGTATCGCCAAATCCCGCTTCCTCCAGAGCGTATCGGAGATCGCCCCGAAAAGCATATATGTGAGCGGAAAGAGCGTGTCCGGGGCGGGCCTCACTGTGGCTGCGGAAAAAGATGAGCTCGGAGAAGGGGGATGGACGCTAAAGGCAGGGGCGCTGGTGCTGGCGAGCGGCGGATGCGCCCAGGTCGACGAGTTCGACAAGATCGAGGAGGATGACCGGGCTGCGCTCCACGAAGCAATGGAGCAGCAGTCAATAAGTGTCGCGAAGGCGGGGATTGTAGCTAAGTTCAGGACGAAGACAGCCATACTCGCCGCGGCGAACCCCAAATACGGCAGGTTCGACCAGACCAAGAACCTGTCCGACCAGTTCGATGTGCCTCCGACCCTGCTTTCCCGCTTCGACCTGATATTCCCCATCGTCGACGTCCTTGATGAGGAGAAGGACGCGAAGCTCGCCGAGCACATCCTATCCACGCATATGGGAAAGGATTTGGCGAACGACAACACCTATTTCGAGAAAGATGTCTTACGGAAATACATCGCCTATGCGAGGAGAAAGGTCTTCCCCAAGCTGACACAGGACGCTTCAAACAAAATCAAGGAATTCTATGTGGAGCTGAGGAGGAAGAGCAAGGACACGGGCTCTGTCGCGATAACGCCCAGGTATCTGGAAGGCCTTGTGAGGCTCGCCGAGGCGAATTCCAAGATGCTCCTCAAAGAGACGGTAGAAGAGTCCGACGCCGAGGTCGCGATCTCGCTCTTCAACTATGTCATGCAGCAGATAATGACGGATAAGGCTACGGGAGCTTTCGATATCGATGTGATGGCGACAGGGAAGCCGAAATCCGAGAGGGACAAGCTGCAGAAAGTGGATACGATAATCGAGATAATCAGGGAGCACCTGCGCAAGCACGACACGGCGGATGTCGAGCAGGTGATATCCGACGCCAAGTCCTACGAGATAGAGGAGAAGGAGGCGCGCAGGATAATCGACCAATTGAAGAGCAAGGGCACCATCTACGAGAAGGGGTATGGGCAGATAAAGCTTGTGGAATGAATCTGAAGTAGCGTATAAGGAAAATAATAGGGCTAGTATACATCCAACGGCTGGCACGGGGGAACCGCCATAAGCGGTGGGTCCTGTGCCTCCTTGGAAAAACGTAAGAATGTTCATAGACCAAGCTAAGCCGCTATATGGTGCTCCGATGAGATTGCTCTATGCCATGCTGGGGATTTTCATGATCGCCCAGCTTCTCGGGATCTTCACGGGCCTGGTGGTCCTGACGGATGTCACTCGGAACCCGTATATCGCGAGCCTTCTGGTGACCACAGACAGCGAAGACCCGATGAACGCCATCGTGTTCATAGTATACATCCTCATCGGAGCGGCGGTGATGATCGCCCTGATCAGGTATTTCAAGGTCTTCCCGCTGCTATTCCGATTGATGGAGTTCATGATGATCTCCACGTCCAGCTCCATCGTGTTCTATTCGTTTTTCCGCTTTTTTGCAGGTTATGAGGCGAGCATGCTCGCGGGCATAATCGTGGCGCTAGTATTTTCCGCTGCGAAAAACTTCTATCCCCAGCTAAAAAACAGCGCAGCAGTGCTCGCTACAGCCGGGGTCGGGGTGATATTCGGGATGTCGCTGGGGCTTTTCCCTCTGGTGCTCTTCCTCATCTTCCTGTCGATCTACGACTTCCTCGCCGTCTTCAAGACGAAGCACATGGTCGAGATGGCCGAATTCATCGTGAAGAAGGACATGGCTTTCACCGTGACGGCCAAAGCGCCCCCCGCCCGGCCGGGCGAGAAGGAGCAGAGGCTGGACCTCGGCACCGGGGATATGATAGCGCCCATCATGCTGGAGGTGTCCGCCCTGGCGATAAGCCCCGTGGCGACGCTGTTCGTGTTCATCGGGGCCGTGATATCGCTGGGGCTGTTCCTCATCCTGGTCTTCAGGAAAAAGATGATCCTGCCGGCGCTTCCGCCGATAGTGCTGGGAATGGTCGTGAGCCTGCTCGCGGGGTTCCTGCTCGGGTTCTACTGATTTTTCTTCACGATGAGATCCAGCACGACCTGCACCGTCTGCGGTGAATACGGCCTCACGATGCGCTCTGATGCGACCTCGATCTTCACTCCGCTCGCCTTCGCCGCCTTGTCGGCTTTGGCCTTCGCCTCGTTGAATGGGTCGTCGATGGCGGCGAACGTGTAGAAATGGACGATGCCACCATCTTTCACGCCTGCGAATGCCACGTCCAGGAAATCATGGGCCCCTTTGGGAAGGGGCATCAGCACCCTGTCGGCGTAGTCACGGTAGCTTGCCATGACAACGGCTCTCGCGTCCCCGAGCACCGCTTTCACAATCCTGCCCGCTTTGTTCCGCTCGATGTTCTTCTCCATCGAAGCGACCGCATCGGGATTCAGCTCGATAGCGACTATCTCGGCATCTGGATGGGTCTTCGCTATCACTAAAGGGAATGGCCCCACGCCTGCGAACAGCGCCAAGATCCTCTCGCCCGGCTTCACAAGGCTCGCTATCCTCGTCCGCTCGTTCGAGAGCCGGACAGAGAAATACACCTTTGCGACATCGAATTCCATCACGACCCCGCTCTCTTTGTAGAGCGCCGTAGTGCGGTCTTCTCCGGCGATGCGTTTGACCTTCCGGACACGGAACTCGCCTTCCATCGGGGAGAGCTTCTTGAGGACCGTCTTGAGGTTCTTGTGGACCTTGAGGAGGGCATCGCCGATCAGCTTCTCTTTCGCTTCAAGTCCATCAGGTATCTCGATTATGGCGATATCGCCGATGAGGTCGAAAGACCCCACAAGAGTCTCGAGCTCGCTTTCGGTCAGGATCCCCGAGAGCGCATCTTCGAGCTTGTGGTGTTTTTTCGGAAGGCTCTCGGTTTCGCGCTCGACCAGCTCGAATCTTTTGTGTTTTTTCGATACCGGGAACAGGATGAAGCCGCCTTCTGAACGTATTGGATAATCCTTGACGAAGATGTCCGCATGGATAAGCTCCCTGCGGACCTTCTCGCCGGACTTTTTCGGGACTTTCAGGTATCTCATTCAGACACGCTCTTGATTGTTTCACTTCTTCACGCTGCGCTTTGCCGCTGCAAGGAATCTTTTCGCATCGATGATCGCTTCTTTAGCCATATTTTCGGAGCATGCCGAGCCTTCATATTGGATAAGATGGCGCGATTCGCGGTAGTTCTGCGCGACCTCGGCGAGCCGGATCACCTCGGGGTCCTTGTATTCGGTCCTGATGAATTCGAATAGGCAGAAATGGCTCCGCTCACGGTACCCTTTGGAATACAGGAGCCCCCTCGCAGAATGGAAGATGCTGATGTAGGCGGTCAAAAACGATATGTCGAAGGTGTCCTTGCCAAGAACCAGCCCCGCCTTCCGTATGTAGTCTTCGGATATCCTCAGCTGGTTCTCTATCTCTGCGCCCGTTATATCCGCCTTGCGCAATAATCCTTTGTCGATGCATCCCTTGACGCTCATATCGGATTCCCCCATATCGATATGCTGTTCTTCTTTATGGATTGGAAAAACGGTTCTTTATCCCTTTCCATCCTGCGCCACTTGGCCAGGCTTATCGGGGTGATGTTGGCATCGCGTCCGAGCCTCAGGCTGATGCCCCGCAAGGGCGCTGTATCCGGCCGTTCCTCGCTTGCTGTTATGATGAGGATGTCGATATCGCTCCCGTCCCCATAATCTCCCGAGGAGAAGCTCCCGTAGATGGAGATCGATAGCACCCCCTTGTTCTTCGCGAGGAACGGAGGGAGGAAATCCGATATCAGGTAAGGGCCGATGAACGCCCTCAGGGCGCGGACTCTCGCATCGTCTTTGTCCAGGAAGTAGAGGTGTGTGTTCCCGGCCACTTCCTTGCCGAGAAGGCCGTCCTTGTGGTATGATGAGCAGAACGCTTGCGCGGTCGATGGGCCTATCTTCAGCACTCTCGCTAGAGCGTTGATATGCACCCGCTTGTCGGGATAGAGAAGGAAATGCTCGAGGATCGTCCAGCCACGGAATCTGCTCCATTCGGTAATCATATTTTATATAGAATAATCGTTCTATTTAAAATACAATCATTCTAGCTATCATATGTTTACTCGATGACGATCGCGGGCTTGTCCGGCAGGGCGTTCCTCGCCTTCTCGTGCTTGGCGCCAGCTTCAGGCAGGACTTCCACGGCGCACGAGTATTCCTCTGCCAGGAACCTCTCCGCGTCCTTGAGGGCATCCATCTCCTCTTTCATCGGCATGGGCGCCGGCAGGGAATAGACGTTCTTCATCACGCCCTTGGCGATCGTCTGCACGGCCTTCATGTCATACCTCTTCGCGGCCGCAGCCTTCATCATCCCCTCGAACGTGGGATTCGCCTTCGCCAAAAGGAAGAACTCGCGCTTCCAATCGCTAGCGACATATATCGTGACTTTCGATGGCTTCTTCCCGATCAGGCCGGAGATCTTCTCTATATCTCCGTGCACCTTCCGTATGAGGTCCTCCCCGCGCTCTATCGAGTCGTCTTTTACCCCGATAATTTTTTCT
>JAZDKI010000011.1:0-7552 GCA_043803165.1 Microcaldota archaeon | reverse complement strand
CTGCCACAGAAGCGCGCCCATCTCGATGGACATCGCGTTGTTCTCCTTTTTGACGAAGCTCGCGATCGTCCAGGGGTTCTTGGCGAAAAGACGCATGGTTATCGTGTTGCCGTAGGCGGATATCGGGTGCAATGTGGCGTTCACACGTTCGCCGGTGCCCAGGTGCGCGTCCAGTATCGGCGAGAGCGTGCTTATCTGCCTGCCCACCTTCCTGGCGATCTGCTGCGAGTAATTCTCTATGTCCGCCTCGCTTGCCAGGTGTATGTTGGTGCGCAGCCATCCGAATTCCTTATGGTAGACCGAGACCGGCTGCTTGGCGGCGTTCACGACGACCTCCTCCAGGCGGGAGTCTTCCACCAATGTCTCTATCTCCCCCAGGCCGTACATCTCGTTGAGGACGAGCCTTGCGGTCTGGTCCAGAAGCTCCAGCCCGGGGTCAAGGTCGCGCCTGAGTATCTCTTCGATGAGCGCCTTCCTCGCCGCGAACACGCGGGCGCTCTCTTCCATGTTCCTCTCGTCGGCCCACACCTGGAATTCCTTTGACACCTCTTCCTTCAACGATTCGAGGTATGCGCGCGTGGCGGGGCTCGATTCCGGAAGCTCCACCAGGTATAGCGGCCGGCGCTCCTCGGGCGAATGCAGTATCCTCACATGGCCGGCGATGTGCCCGTCCTTGACTATGTCGTATTCCTTTAGGAGCTTGCCCTCGCGCATCGCAGCTTTCGGGGGCGCCGGTTTCGCGATGAGGGTTATCGAGGGGTTCTCTATCATGTTGATGGGGTAATGGAGATATGCGAGCCCGGCCTTCTCCATGCAGAGGGCGAACTTCTCCACCTTCTCCTCCGGGATGGAAAGCTCCTTGGCGATCGCGCGGAAATTCAGCCTGCCCCGCTTGGACAGGAGGTCGACCATCTTATCGACGCGCGTTTTCAGCATGCGGAATCATCTCGCCGTCTTTTAATAATCTTTGCCCCATCATCAGCGCGGTTCATTTCCCTATCCTGCACCGCTTGGCCGCCCTGCCCTGGACGATCCCGATCGTGGCATCATACTCGTATCCCATATCCATCTCAGGATCCATCGGGGGGAGCACTACAAGCCATGATGCATCGGCCCGGACCCCCTCCGCTTCGATATGGAGCGACCCGCCCTCGCCCCCCTCGAGCCCGATCCCCAGGCTTAGGCTGGTCCCGTTCTCATAATCCAGCCTGAGGATGTTCTGCGCATCCGGGAAGACTGCGCCGGATTCGGTCCCCGTGCCGTTGAGGTCGGTGTAGCGTATCGTGACATTCAATGTCCCGCTCGTATTGAACGCCATGGGGGTGATGTTGGTGCGGACCGCAGGAACGGTGACATTGATCTCGTATGACGATGCGCCCGTCCCCCCGATCCGCGAGAAGCGCATGTCGCCGAGCTCGCTATTCTCATAGGCGTAATCCCCGTTGATGAAGACCCGTATCGTGCCGTTTGTGAGGTTTGTCAGATTGGCCGTGATGTTGCTCGCCGACCTTGCCGCCACCTCCCCTTCCAGGAACGCGCCATAGGAGAGGATGTCGCCGGTATGGTTGTGCGCGAGGATGCTATCGGAGATTGTGAGCCTCATGCTGTCGTTTTGCTCCTCGAAGGCCATGTCCGGGCCTACGATGGAATTGAGGTCGTAGGCCACATCATCGACTAGCGACGATGCGTATAGGAGCGGAAGCGGCTCGGCGAGCGAGCGTTCCGAGTCCATCTGGCCGCTTCGCAACGACATCGAGAGCACCACCAGTATCATGATGAGGCTCATCGACAGGATGGTTATCACGAATCCGCGCATCGGCTGCATCCCCCCATTCAACCAGGCTCCTTATGGAACCAGGATCCCGTCTTGGCGATATACATCCGGCCCTGGTGCATCAATGGCCGGATAAGCGTCTGGACGTCCTGCCCTGAGGTCTCGTTGCAGCCTGCCTTCGCGGCTCCCGCGATGATCTCCCCGTCCCCATCCAGGATGGCGATGTCCATGCACGCGAGATATGGCGTCGATTCCAATATCTCCTGGAGCGAGCTCGGATCGCCCCCGAGGGCGCGGTCGAAGGCACCGGTCTTCTCGCTCACGCTCAACACATCCAATGTCAGCTGCTTTAGGTAGACCGCTTCCGGAGCCCTCGGTGAATACGCCTGGCTAGCGATGATGATCATGGCGAATACCACGAACGAGAGGGCGACCACCGCGTCCATCGTTATCGCGAAGCCCCTCATCCGCCCCACACCTCCATGTGCACGATCACGGGCTGGCCGTCCAGGATCCCCAGCCGGTCGAAGCTCACCGAATCGTTGAGCGCACGGGCGGAGAACCTCCCGAACTCAAAGTGCGTCGTCTCCCTCTCAAGGTCGGTGATCCGCATGCCGAATTCGTAGCGCCCGAGGCCGAGGCGGGCTTTCACAATGGGGTATGCCGTCGCGTTCTCCGCGGCCAGCCTTTCAAGCTTCATCCGGTTCAGCTCGTTCCTTCCATTGACGAGCCCTATCGCGCTCACGTTGCCGTCTATCCGGGGGAGCATCTCCCAGCCCTCCGGCTCTCCGCTCGTCGCGAGCAGGGATTCCGATGCGAAGAAGGCGCCGGACTCCATCGCGGTCCGCCCGCCGAGCGTGTTCCACCTCATCGCAGTGGAATTCCATATGATGATATAGATGGCGATTATCGATATCAGGGCGATCAGGCCGACCGTGAAATCCACCGCCCATGCTTGGCCGCGGCGACCGGCGTGTTCAGTGGACATCGATCCCGCCCCCGCTATTCTCGATCATGATGCCGCTCTCATTGAACTCGCCCGCCTCCACATCGGCGGTCAGTATCGGGGCGCTCGCATAGGCGCGGGGCATCTCCGCCGATACGGAGAAATCGCTGAACGTCAGGTTCTCGCCCGCAGCGAGCTTCCTCATCGAAAGGCGGTAGCTCGCTCCGTCCCCTGCGAGATAGACGTAGTTCACGGCTGCCGCCAGCGCCTGCGCATCCCTCCCGGCGGCGATGGTGTCCTGGGCCTGATATAGGTTGAGGCTCCCGCCCGAGAAGATGGAGAACACGATCAGGAAGATCAGGAGCAGGACGGTATATACGACCATGAACTCGAATGTCGCCTGGGCTTTCATAGAGACGCCCCTAGGTCGGCCCGCAGGTCGGATGATAGCCGGGGTTGTATGTGCAGTTGACCATATCCCCGTTGTAGCAGTCGTTGCTGTCGCTCCCGCCGTCGAGCGTGTTGGTCCCGGTCCCGCCGTCTAAATCATCCTTGTTCTCTCCTCCGAAGATGACATCGTCTCCGCTGTTGCCGCAGAGGATGTCGTCGTTATCGCCCCCGTCTATCCAGTCGTTGCCTTCCCCGCCATAGATGAGATCCACCTGGATTCCGCCGTAGATGGTGTCGTCGTTGCCCCCTCCGTCGATCTGGTCCGCACCGCCTTCGCCATATATCAGGTCGTTGCCTTCCTTGCCATACAGCCGGTCCTCGGCCGCTCCACCGTAGATGGTGTCCGCGCCCATGCCCCCGTCAAGCATGTCGACGCCGTTCCCGCCCCAGAGCGTGTCGTTGCCTTCCTGCCCGCATATCTTGTCACCGCTGGTTCCGCTGTAGATGATGTCATCGCCTTCGGTGCCGGAGATGATGCTCGATGTGGAGCCCCCTACGAGGGTTCCGTTGTATGGCAGGCCGTCCCAATCGCCGCCCACGATGGTCCCGTTCAGGACATAGATATTGGCGGGCTGGCATTGGCAGAGCGGGACCTCCCAGTATTGGGCCCCCACAGGACAGTTGCACATGCTCTGGTTGTCCAGGCTGAAAACGCAGGTGTCTCCGCTCTCATTCTGCACGGTGATGATCACTGATATGAAATCGCCCGCCCCGGCCGCTCCTTGGCCGGTGACATCTATCATGCCCGAGTATGTGCCGTATGATGCGTTCAGGGGAACTGTGAGGAACAGGGTTTTCATCTGGCACGTCCCTGCGCCCATCGGGCCCAGAGGTTCTGTCCCGTTCACCCAGCTCCCGGGCGCCCCCGGGCTCGGGGTGAAGGAGACGCCTGTAAGCGAGGTATGCTGATTGGTGCATACCGAGAATATCTTGGATGTGCCATTGCCGAGATCCAGATTCTCCGCCCATATGTCAGGGCTGACATTCATCGGCGGGCTCTCGTCGAAGGCATAGCCCATCACCTGGACGGTTATCGGAAGCTCCACGGTCTCGGAGGCGTTCCCGTCTGAAGCATCGAAAACCATCTCCCCGACATAATATCCCGGCAGGCTGGAAGATGTCGAAAAATCGATCGTGATCGACCTGGACCCGTTCGGAGATAGCTGGAAGTCGCCCTCTGACGGCGTGGCGCCCACCTCGGTGTGCGGCCAGTACATGGAGGTATTGACCGATATGTCGCTGTCCCAGAGGCTCTCCGCGTCAAATGAGACAGAAGCGGAATCGTTCTGGTCCATGAGAACGAATATGGAATTCCTGCTCAGGCCAAGCATCGCGGTCCCGATGCGCACCCGGTTGCCTTCCGATATCACCCAGACCCACTGCCCGCCTGATGAGCCGGGCAGCTGGCCCCGCACGTTGAAGTCCTCCAATGAGACGTGGTCGGTGCCGGCGACCCTTATCTGGATGGACTTGTTTGCGACAAATGACCGGTCAGGCTCGTATCCGCTCGGAAGCCGGACGAACACGAGCTTCTTGGATCCTTCCCCTTGGGAGTAGACCTCCCTGGCAGCCGAGCTGAGGTCCAGGAGCGAGTTCTGCGTGTCGGCCGAGTCTTTCTGCCTCTGCACGGCGCCCATCTGCTCCTGGGCCAGGATCGCGACGATGGTGATGATGGTGATGGAGACGGCGAGGATGAGCAGGAACTCCACGCTGACCTGCCCTTTCCGGGCGGATGGGGATGCGTCATCGCGCCTCCGGAGAGGCGAATGCGTTCCGTCACTTCCCAAGCTTACCCAACCTCTTTGATATGCACAGGCCGTTCTTGGCTAGGTCGAAGATGCGGACCTCGTCGCTGTGCTGTGTGTCGCGCATCTTCACGACTTCGAGGGCCCTGCGCCGATGGGCGCCCATCCTCAGATAATACAGGTGCAGGATGCAGTCGGTGAGGAAGCCGAGCCTTCCGCGCCCCACGGCGAGGGGGGTGATGGGGCTTTCCGATGTCACAAGAGCGGTGGTGTTCCATTTCCGCAGGATCTCGAGGAGGGTGAGGATGGATTCGTTGGCCTTGTATTCGGTGTCGAACATCATCTCATAGGCTGTCAGCGAGTCTATGACGAGCCTTTTGGCGCCCATCGATTCGACGGTGTCCCTGATGACCCCTCCACCCTCATCGATGATCTTGACTATCTCATGGGGCTGGTAGCGGATGACCGCGAACTTGTTCTGCGCAGTGAGCGACTTGAAGTCCCATCCGAATATCTTGCCGTGCTGGTGGATCGAGCTCTCCGATTCTGCGAAGCTCAGGTAGACCCCGGGCTCGTTGTATTTCATGGCCCCGTAATAGAGGTATTGGAGGCAGAGCAGGGTCTTCCCCGAGCCTGTGCCCCCGCGGACAAGGGCCGTGCTCTGGCGGACGAACCCCCCGCCGATCATCTCGTCCAGGCCGGATACCCCGCTGGAGACCCGCTCCAGGAACGAATCGGCCTGGAATCTTGCCGGCTTTTGTGATTTAGCGCGTTCCGCCATAGTGACCATCCTGACTTTTTGAGTAGCCAGTGCAGATTTAAAAAATCGACGCCGTGCCGGGCGCGCAGCCGGGGGCGCCATCAGCGCTTCTGCGGGAAGAACCCCAGTATGGCGGGCTCCGCCTTGAGGGCGGCCCAAAGGATGGCGAGGTAGATGGCGAGCACCGCTGCGATCTCCTCGAGTTCGCTTATCCCGAGCGGGACGACGCCGAACATCGCCCCTAGCGGGCTGAGGATCATCGCGGATTGCAGGATGACCGATGACGCCACCGCCGCATGGAGATATGGATTGGCGAGGATGCCGACCTTATACCTCCAGCGGACGGCATAGACCGTCAGCATCTCGAGAAGGACGAACGTGGTGAAAAGGACCGTCTGCGCCTTAGGCGCATCGCCCATCGAAAGCATATGGGCATAGACCGCGAGGATCGCGATCGTCGCGCTGATGCCTATCGCCGATAGGAAATACAGCGTGTCGCGATCCAGCATCCGCTCGTCCTTCTTCCTCGGGGGCCTGGCCATGATGCCTTTTGCGGGCGGATCGACCCCCAGGGCGAGGGCAGGGAGGCCGTCTGTGACCAGGTTGATCCAAAGCAGCTGGACCGCTATCTTGGGCGAGATCGCGAGGCCGCCGATGGTGGCGATGAACAGGATGAGGACCTCGGCGATGTTCGCCCCCAGGAGATAGACCACGAACTTGCGGATATTGTCGAAGCTGCCCCTCCCTTCCCGGATCGCGTTCCTTATCGTGATGAAATTATCGTCGAGTATGACTATGTCGCTCGCCTGCTTGGTGACCTCGGTCCCGCGGATGCCCATCGCTATCCCGACGTCCGAGTTGTTTATCGCGGCGGCATCATTGACACCGTCGCCGGTCATGCATACCACGTGGTTGTTCGCCTTGAGCGCGCGGAGCAGGGCGACCTTGTGCTTCGGGCTCGTGCGCGCGTAGATGTCGCATGCCTCCACCGCCCTCGCGCATTCTGCATCGCCCATCGCATCCAGTTCGTCCCCGGTGAGGACGCGCCCCCGGAAGCCCAGCATCCGGCCTATCGCCTCCGCTGTGTAGCGGTTGTCCCCGGTCACCATGATGACCCGGATCCCGGCCTTCCTGCAGTCTTCGACAGCCTCCTTCACCCCTGCCCGCGGGGGGTCGATCATGCCCATCAGGCCGAGGAATGTGAGGCCGCTCTCCATCCCGCCCTCATCGAGGGTTTTTGGCGATTCCTTGCAGGCGAATGCGAGGACCCGCATGGCCGATGTCGCCATACGCTGGTTGTGCTCGAGTATCGTCTTGCGCATCTGGGGCGTGAGCCTTTTTGTTTTTCCGCGCTCGGTTATGGAGACGCACCGCGAGAGGACGATCTCCGGGGCGCCTTTGACGAACGAATATGTCTGCTTCCCGTCCGAGTTGGCGGTGGACATCATCTTCCGCTCGGGGGAGAACGACACCTCGCCGACCCGCTGCAGGGACCTGCGGACCCCCGCCACATCCATGCCCGCCTTGTATGCCGGGACCAGGACCGCTATCTCGGTCGGATCCCCCTTGAAGCCGGCCCCGTTCTCCTCGGCGTCGTTGCATGAGATGGCGCAGCGGAGCAGCATGTCCATGTCTTTTATCGAGCCTTCCACTATCGGGATGAACTCCCCGCTTTTCTCGAAGCCCTTGCCCGTGACATCGAAGGCCTCCCCGTCGAGGTAGATGCGCGTGACCGTCATCACGTTCTCTGTCAATGTGCCGGTCTTGTCCGTGCAAATCACATCCACGGAGCCGAGGTCCTGCACGGTGGACAGCCTCCGCATCAGGGCCTTGTGGGAGAGCATGCGGTTGGTGGCGATCGAGAGCGATAGCGTGAC
>JAZDKI010000010.1:0-35505 GCA_043803165.1 Microcaldota archaeon | reverse complement strand
CCGCGTGCGAGTGCTCATAATACGGCCGGGCGCCTCTCCTCTCGTAGAAGGATCTGGCGTGCATCAGGCTCGACTTCAGCGACGGAGGGGATTTTTCCATATATATACACTGTCAAAAACATTATTTAAAGCTTACGAAATTACTGAAACTACCACTTTTAATACTGATGTGGGAGATAAGGACTTTTAAGGTCGCAAACGTTTAAAAGGTATGTAACGCCGGCCCGCCCAGGTTCAGCCGATAGTGAGCTTGGCCTTCTTCAGATCGGACAATGTCCGGGAGCCGCTCAGGAATGCGCATATCCTCATCTGCTTCCCGAATGTGGCGATGTACTCGTCGAGCTTCCGGTCCTCGAGGGCTTTAAGGAACGGATAAGCCGCCCCGCACATCTCGGCGCCCAAGGCGATGCATTTGGCCCCGTCCAAGCCGTCGCGAATCCCTCCGCTCGCGATCATGGGAAGCACGCCTCGGCATTGTATTATGGAATCAAGGGTGGGTATCCCCCAGTCGCCGAAGCCCGGGACGCCGTCATTGCGGAGATACTCGACCCTGCTCCAGGATGTGCCTCCGGCCCCGCCGATATCTATGTATCTTGCCCCTGCCGCTTTCAGCTTGAGGGCGACACCCTGGCTGATCCCGGCCCCGGTCTCCTTGACGATCACGGGCATGGATAGCCTTTCGCATGTTTTTGTGATGGCATCCAGGATGCCGGAGAAATCGGTGTCCCCCTCTTCCTGGATCACTTCCTGGAGGGGATTGAGGTGGATCGCGAGCGCGTCGGCATCTATTGCGCTGACCAAAGATTCTATCTTCTCGAACGGGTATCTTTTCAGCTGGAAGGCCCCGATATTACCGATGAGGGGTATGTCCGGGGCCACATCGCGGACCTTGTAGGTCTTCGCCAGTTCCGGTTTCTCGATCATCGCGCGCTGAGAGCCCACGGCGAACGCGAGGCCGTGCTTCTGGGCAGCGGATGCGAGGGCCTTGTTTATCCGCTCGGCATCGCCGTAGCCGCCGGTCATCGCGGTGATAAGGATGGGATACTTGACGCTCTTGCCAAGGAATTTGGAGGAAAGGTCGATCGAATCGAAAGATATCTCAGGAAGCGCGTCGTGCATGAACTCCACCCGCTCGAGGCCGGTGGTCTTGGAGTACTGCGCGCCTTTGGATACCACGAGGTCCACATGGTCTTTCTTGCGCGATTCGGTCGGGCTCTTTTTTTCCATAGAGACGTCTCTCCGCCAAAGTTTTTTATTCTCGCATCGTCAAGGCGAAGCGGGCCTAGAACGTTTTTCTATTTTCTTTATCGCATCTTCGATTAATGCGACCATTTCTGCATATTCGCTTCTTTCGGGTTGGGTGTAGGTTGTCCGTTCAAAATCGGAATATTTCTCATGCATTTTTTTTAGATGGAGCAGCGCAGACGGGTCTGCAATATCGCCAAGCACCAGTAAAGCCGAACTTTGGATTTCCTCGTAGTCGTCATCCAGCAATTTTATCAGATAAGGAACGACTGATTTGTCTCCAAGCTTCCCCATGGATTCGACCGCATACAATCTCGTGACCCACCAAGGGTCCCTAAGAGCCGTGATAAGCGCAGGGAGAACTCGTTTGTCTTTGTATCCTCCGAGGGCAGCGGCTGCCGAGCTTCTCTCGTCCTCATCCTTGTCTTTGAGTTTATTTATGAGGACGCCTATCTCATCGCCCATTTCACTACCTCGCGAGCGGGTATTTCTCCATATACATCTGCGTCTGGAGGACCGTGAGGAATGGCAGCAGCAGGAGCGAGTTGACCAGCAGGACGAAGTATCCCGAGAACGGGCTTGAGAAAACCACATCGCCCACGATCTTCACCGCAGACAGGCTGAGCAGGGCGATCAGCGTCCATAGCAGCACGTAATGCGGGTTCGACATCGCCATCGAGACCGAGCGCCGGATCGCGGTCGGCGTATCCGAGTTGTCTATCACGACCGCGGGGGCCACGAAGAACAGCAGCGAGCTCAGCGCCAGGCTGAAAAGCGGATAGAGCCAGGTGACCGGATTGTCGTATGTGACGAGCTGCGCGATGAACAGCAGGAGGAGGGCGAGCGTATATATGTAGAATATGCGCGTCGCATATGTCCCCATGGCGGTGAGCACCTCGTGGCGGATGGTGGTCAGCGTCCTCTTGGACCGGATGATGATGTTGATGTTCACGATGGTGTCTGCGATGATGAAGACCGCGAGCGCATATGCCGCGCAGGTGAAGATGATATCGAGCACGCTGAGGTCCGGCAGGCTCCCCGTACGGAGGAACACCCCGCCGAGGGCCATGTATGTCGGGGCCGGGACCAGGGCGGGCATGAGGAATGCCAGGATGAAGGGCACCGAGAACACGATTATCAGGTTCAGCCTTTTGACGTAGAATTCTTTGGCGTATCTGAAAGTCCTTGACAGGTCATCTTCCATGGAACAGATAGGAAAGTATATCTTTAAAAAAAGGACCAGAACATGAATTACAATCTTTGAATGCGAAAAACACGGGGCTTACGCCTCGCCATGTGTATAAGAGGTATCAGGATGAAGACCATAAACGCTGTAGTGGAAGGTGGGAGAGCCACCGCTGGTCCGCCTTTGGCCCCCGCGCTCGCGCCCATGGGCGTGAACATCGGCCAGGTGGTCGCGAAGATCAACGAGATGACGAAGGATTTCTCCGGCATGAAGGTCCCGGTCAAGGTCAATGTCGACCCCAAGACCAAGAGCTTCACGATCGAGGTGGGCAGCCCGCCCACGGCCGAGATAATCAAGAAAGAGGCCGGGATAGAGAAGGGCGCGGGCAACAGGGAAGCCCCGGCAGGGAACCTCACGATGATTAAGGCCGTCTCGATAGCCAAGTCCAAGAGGAATTCGCTGGGAAAGAACCTGAAGGAAACGCTTAAAGAGGTACTAGGCTCATGCGTTAGCATGGGAATCAACGTTGACGGGAAGAAAGCCAAGGAAGCGATCAAGGAAGTCTCGGAAGGCAGGCATGATTCTCTCCTGAAAGGCTGAGGGCATGAAAAAGGCGCTCATCCTCCTGGTCCTGGTTTCCCTCTCTTTCGCTTCCCTCATATGGGAATACTCCACTGACGGCTCGATCAGCGCGAAGCCGGTCGTGTTCCAGAACGCGATCGTGATCTCGTCTGATGACGGAAAGGTATACGGGTTGGACCCTGCCACCGGTGCCAAGAAATGGCAGACGTCAGTAGGAAAGACGCCGGGGCAGCCGATATACGCGGATAGCGCCTTGTATGTCCCGATATCGGCCGGAAAGGTCGTCAAACTGGGCTCGAACGGCGCAGCCCAGTGGACCGCCGACCTGAGCGCAGCGCAATTCAACGCTTCATATATATTCGGCATAAGCGTCAGCCCGAAATACGTCTTCGCCACAGCCAACAACGGCGTCTATGCGATCGAGAAGAACGGCACGGTCAAAGGCAGGATAATGTCTTTGAACGAGTCGGTGCTCACGCCCCCGGCATCGGGGCAGGATTTCGTGATATTCGGCACCGGCAGGAACCTTTACCGGCTCAGCGAAAGCGGCGCGGTCGCGTGGAAAGCCACCATAGCTGAGGGCAGCTTCTGGCAATCCCGCCCGGTGATAGACGGCAGCGTCGTCTATGTCGGGTCGCTCGACGACAGGATGCACGCGTATGTCTCCACAAACGGCATGGAGCTCTGGGAGATCCGCGCCGACGGCTGGGTGGCCGGGACCCCGCTGGTCAAAGACGGCGTGCTATATTTCGGAGCCCATGACGGGAAGGTATACTCGGCCGAAGCATCGACCGGGGCACTGAGATGGACAGCCCCCACACAGATGGCGGTCGTATCGGCGCCAGAATCCGGCCTGATGGGCGGACAGGACGTCATATTCGTCGGGAGCACTGATAGGAACACCTACGCGATCTCGACTTCGGACGGCGAGGTCCTCTGGAAAGGGACGTCCGCCGGAGCCGCGGGCGCCCCGTTGTTCTACCAGAATAGGGTCGTTTTCGGCTCGTCTGACGGCCAGGTGCACGCATACAGCACAGAGAGGGCATGCTCCATCACCAGCCCGCTGGAAGCGGATACGATCGGGCGCAAAGAGCTCGTCGTTGGGGGCAATTACGTGTCAGAGGCGGGAGGAGCGCAGGTGCTCGTCCAGGTGAACGGGGGGGACTGGACCCCGGCCGATACCAGCGACGTGGATTGGATTTCATACCTCGACCCATCGGCAAAGCTGGTCGAAGGGATCAACGTGATATCCTGCCAGGTCGCAGATAGCGGGGGAAGCGAGGCGGGGCCCACATATACGACAGTCACGGTCATGCATGACCCGCAGTCCCCGCTCAGCGACTTCAAGATCAGCGTGTCTCCGAGCATCATCGAAGGGAAGCCGTTCACGGTCTATGTGAACGACGCGGATGACGGCTCGCCCGTGGACCGGTTTGGCATCTCGTTCGACGGCGTCTCCAGCCAGGCCGACAAGAACTACACAACGACCATAGACCAGCCCGGGACATACAAGGTGACAGTCAAGAAGGTCGGATTCAACGACGCGTTGGTGGATATCAATGTCAACCAGAGCGGGATCAGCCCCATGCAGATAGGGATCGGGGCTGCAGTGATACTGATCGTGGTCTGGATGCTCTGGACCAAGGTTTTCAAGCAGAGGTTCGCGAAAAAATAGGCGCGTTTTTTTTATTCATTCCACAGTGACAGTCTTCGCCAGGTTCCGCGGCCTGTCGGGGTTTATGCCCCGGAGCACGCTCGTGTGGTATGCCAAAAGATGGAGGGGCACGATCATCGCGATCGGATATGCGGCGATATCCATGTTTTCGGGCAGGTCGATGCAGAAGGCGCTTTCCTTCTTGACCTCAGGGTCGTTCGTGACGCTGAAGATGACCCCGCCCCTCGCCTTGACCTCTTTGATGTTGCCGAACATCTTCTGCGAGCCTTCGTCTTTTGGGGCTAGCACGACCACCGGGAACCCTTCGCAGACGAGGCTGAGCGCGCCGTGCTTGAGCTCGCCTCCAGGATAGGCCTCCGAGTGGATGTATGTTATCTCCTTGAACTTGTGCGATGCTTCCAGGGCGATAGGGTAGTTCAGCCCCCTACCGAGGAAGAACGCGTCCTCTTTCGATGCGAGCGCCTGCGCCATCCTCTTAATGGAGTTTTCCTGCCCCAGCATCTTTTCGATGATTTCCGGGAGTGCCGTGAGCTTATCTTTCCCGTAAGCGATCTTGAGCATGACCGCCAGGGTCGATGTGAACGTCTTGGTGGCCGCGACGCCGACTTCGGGGCCGGCGCTTAGGTAGACGACGCAGTCGGAGAGGCGCGTTATGGTCGATCCCATGGTGTTCACGAACGCTATTTTTTTGCATTTATCTGCGTATCTGAAGGCCTGGAGGAGGTCCGCCGTCTCCCCGCTCTGGCTGACGCCGATGATGAGGGTCGAAGCGTCCGGCTTCGCTATGAAAGGGTAATCGCTCGCGATGAACGCCTGGGCGTGCTTGCCCGTTTTTTGGAGGATATATGAGAAGAGGAGGGCCGCGTGGTAGGAGGTGCCTGCCGCGACGATGTCTATGCGCTCGTGGCTTTCTATGAGGGCCTTGGCCTGCGACACGTCGGCGGCCAAGCTCTGGGCTATGAAATGCTTCTGGTCCATCATCTCTTTGAGCATGAAATGCGGGTATCCGCCCTTCTCGGCGAGGGAGGTGTCCCAGTCGACGGTTATCTGCTTCCTCTCGGCTTCCGTCCCGTCCTGCGCATAGACCTTGTACCCGTTCCTCGAGATGGCCGCACGGTCGCCCTCTTGCAGTATGACGAATGTCTTGGTGTGCTTGAGCATCGCCGTGATGTCAGATGCGCAGAACATCTCGCCCTTGCCGACGCCTATCACCAGAGGGCTGTTGCGCCTCGCGAGGAGGAGACGCTCTTCGCGATCCCCCGCCGATAGCGCAGCGATGGCATACGAGCCTTCGAGCGAGCCTATCGCCTTCATGAACGCTTTCTCGAATGGAAGCGACTTTGCGTTCTCTTCGATCAGGTGGGCCACGACCTCGGTGTCCGTCACTGAGACGAAACGGTGCCCTTTGGCGACAAGCTCCGCCTTGATCTTGGCGAAATTCTCTATCACGCCGTTATGGACCAGGGCCACCTTGCCCGAGCAGTCCGTATGAGGATGTGAGTTCTCCCTGCACACCGCGCCGTGGGTCGCCCAGCGGGTGTGGCCGATCCCGAGGTTGCCGTCCAGGCTCGTGAAGCCCTGCTTCGTCGATACCTCTTCGACCATCCCCTTGTCCTTGCGCACCTCGAGCCTGCCCGCTGAGAGCACGGCTATCCCGACTGAATCGTAGCCGCGGTATTCGAGGCCTTTGAGGGCTTCGGTCATGATGGCAGACGCCCTGCCCGGACCGACATAGCCTATGATGCCGCACATTTAGGATAAAGAAGGGGATAAAGAGTTTATATAAATAGCGAAAATCAAACGACCGAGAGGATGTTGACCGCCGGGTTGTAGGTGTAGACCATGTCCACCCCGGCCGCTTCGTTGACCAGCCTCATCGCCCTCCCGTCGAAAGCGGCCAAAGTGATCGTCTGCCCGTCCATCGTCGCTTCCCTGACCTGCCCGAGCTCTAGGAGCGATGCCTTGACCGCCGCGGCGCTCGGGAAAGACGTGTCGTTGTCGATCACCACGATATGGCCGTTCCCCTTCTCACCGTGGGCGCTGAGGCTGTTGACGCCGTTCACATGCCCGAGGGCGTAGGTTATGGAGCCCTCGTCGTCATAGGAGAAACTCACGTTCCCTCCGCCCATGCCGATCGTCACGGAGAATGCGGTGTTCGGCGCAAGCCGGAACAGGTATTTCGGGCCGTCGGGGGTGTTGGGCTGGAACCGCGCATCCACGCAGCTGATCCCGCCCACATCGAGGTATGCCTCCAGCGGGTCGAGGACCGCCCTCATGAGGACCGGATCGTAGAGGAATATGCCATGCGCATAGTGCCTGGAAAGGTCGAGGCTCTCGCTCCTGACCTTCTCGAGGCCCTTGGCGAGCTGGAGCTTCAATGCGACGAGCTTGGGGTGCCTCTCGTAGAGCTTCTGCTCGCCCCACCCGTCCCTGTTGAGCACGCAAAAATCGGTGGGTCCGTGGAAGACCGCGGAAACCACTGTGATGTTCTTTTTGGCGATGACCGAGCCGAATACGGCATCGTCGAGTATGCGCCGGGCCTGGATATCCGCGTTGTGCCTCTCGGCCTCAGGCGATCCCTTGCCTTCGACGGAGGATGGGACCGCGGATAAAAGCTTCATGACGCTCCCGTGCTCATGCAGGGACTCCCCCTTCGCCTCCAGCTCAAGCTGCAGCTTCTTCGCGCCAACGGCGCCGCATGGTATAATGCCCCCGTGGCCGAGGATCATGAAGACGCCTCCGGGCTTTATCTTCTCGAGGACCTTCCCGACCTCGTCGCGCGAGTTCTCATGGTCGAGACCGGCCGCCTGACCGGCGATCCTGATGAAGCTGACCCCGCTCAAGGACGAGGGGAACCTCCTCTGCTGGAAGCCACGGAAGCCGTCGATGAGGACTTCCATGGATTCGGGTATCTTGAGGACCTTCTTGTCATTCACCTTCTGCTGGGCATGAGATAGCTGGTACATAGGGGCACCTCTCGTTTGTATTATATATTATGTTCAATTGTGTTTTTAAATCGATCCCAAAGGCGTCGCCCGGGCATATGTATATTGTTATAGGAAAGATATTTATAGGTTTTTTGTCCCGGACGCGGGCGGAAGAAGGATTAAAACCTTGAGCAGGGCATGTGGTTCAGAAAGCCCGGTGTTAGAATGCCCGCCGCCTAGCGCCTGTCACAGCCTAATGGCAAGCTCGCATCGCTCAGGGTGGCTCACCTAAAGCATTTTGACAGCTGAAGCATTCCACCACTAGGTTCTGCTTAGGGACCACCAGAAAAATAGCCCGGTGGAATGCTGCGGATTTCTGGAGTGAGAAGATGGATTCGAACGAAGCGTTGAACAGGTTGATGGAAGGGAACAAGAGGTTTATCGGCGATGCGATGGAGCATCGGTGCTTCTCATCTAGGAGGGAGGAGCTGAAAGCCGGGCAGCAGCCTTTCGCCACCGTCGTGTGCTGTTCCGACTCGCGCATCGTGCCGGAGTATATCTTCGATGTGGGCCTAGGCGACATATTCACCGTGATAACAGCAGGCAATGTCGTCGATAAGATAGGAGTGGGCTCCGCCGAATACGCGGTCGGCCATCTCCATACGCCGGTCCTGATCGTGCTCGGCCATGAGAAGTGCGGCGCCGTGAACGCGGCCTACCATGGCCATGGCGAATCCGACATCCTGGCCATCGTCAAAAAGCTCGCCCCCTCGATAAAAAAGGCGAAGAAGGGGGGCGACGAAGCCGAAGAGCTCGAGAAGGCCGCAGTATACAATGTGAAAGCGGTCATGAGGAAGCTCAAGAAGAGCCCGGTCATCAAGAAGGCGCTGGATGAGGGCAAGGTCAGGATAGTCGGGATGAAGTACCACCTGAGCGGGAACGTCGAAGTCGTCGCCTGAGGGGGGTGGTTCTGGCGGGTGCCGTTCCATCTTTTCCCTTTTGTTTTTAAATATTCGGCGGGAGAGGATTATATGGAGAAAGTCCTTGTTTTATCAGGAAGCAAGAGCGATGATGAGATAGCGAAGCAGGCGTGCGATGTCCTGAACGCTTTTGGCGTGCCGTATCGCTACGAGGTCGCTTCGGCGCACAGGAACCCCGACAAGGTCGAGAGATTGGTCCGTGAATCCACCGCATCGGTGTTCATCGGGATAGCGGGCCTGAGCGCCGCGCTCCCCGGCGTGATCGCGTCCCGGACGACGAAACCCGTGATAGGGGTGCCGGTCGGAGGGGGCTCCTTGAACGGGATGGACGCCCTTTTCTCCATCTCCCAGATGCCCCCGAACGTTCCTGTCGCCTGCGTGGGCGTGGGGATGGGCAAGAACGCAGGGCTCTTGGCGGTGCAGATACTCGCCTTGGGCGATCCGTCCCTTGCGACGAGGCTAGGCGAATTCAAGGAGAAACTCAAGCAATAGGATGGAGATTTCGGTCAGGGAAGTGCCCCAAATGGCAGACACTGAAAAGATGTACCAGCTGAAAAGGCAGTTGCGCCAGCTCGAGGGCTACCGAGGGAGCGGAACGGAGCTTATATCAGTCTATATCCCGGCAGGCTCTCCCATGCACGAGATGGGGAACAAGCTCCGCGAAGAGATGAGCCAGGCGAGCAACATCAAGTCCAAATCCACCAAGCTGAACGTCCTGGGGGCTTTGGAGAGGATAATGAACCATTTCAAGTTGTATAAGAGGACGCCCGAGAACGGCATCGCGGTATTCGCCGGGAACGTATCTGACAACGTGGCGAAGGTGGATATAGCGCTGTTCGCGATCGAACCCCCCGAGAAGCTGAATATCGGGGCATACCGGTGCGACAGCAGGTTCTTCTTGGATCCCCTCCAATCCATGATGGGATCCACGGATTCCTACGGCGTGGTGGTGATGGACGGGCGGGAGGCGACGGTCGCGATAGTCAAGGGCACCAATATCCAGATAATAAAGAGGCTGAATTCCACGGCGCATGCCAAGATCCGCAAGGGCGGCCAATCAGCCCGCCGTTACGAGAGGCTCATCGAAGAGGCAATTGAGGTCTTCTACAAAAGGGTCGGCGATGCGATGGACAACGCCTTCCTGAACAAGGTGAAGGGCGTGATAGTGGCAGGGCCCGGGCCGACCAAGGAATTCTTCATGAAGATGAGCCCGTTCAACTACCAGATAAAGGTGATGGGCGTCGTAGATACCGGATATACCGATGAATACGGCATCCGCGAGGCGTTATCCAAAAGCGAAGGCATCCTGGCCCAGCAGGAGGCCGTCAAGGAGAAGGTGCTGATCGACCGGTTCATAAGGGCTGTCGTGAACGAGGGCCTGGCGATATACGGCGAAAGGGAGGTCCGCGAGGCTATAGCGAGCAAGCAGGCCGAGAAGATCCTGATCTCCGAGGGCTTGACGCACACCGCGGTGTATTACAAATGCGGCTCCTGCTCCTCTGAAGAGAGGAAGGTGTTCCGCGATGCGGCTGATGAGCAGATCCCCTGCCCGAAATGCAATTCGACGATGAAGATGCAGAAAAAAGAGCTTCTCCTGGATGATTTGAACGAGATGGCGAGAGCCGCCGGGATACCTATCGAGATAGTATCGACCAATACCGTCGAAGGGAACCAGTTCCTGACCGGCTTCGGCGGCCTCGGGGCCTTTTTGAGATATAAGACCAGGTGAGTCAGCGCTCGGCCCGGCTCCTCAGCCCGCCCTTTTTATCCCGCAGGTGCCGACGGCGTATTCCTTGCCCACGGTGACGACCATGCCATTGTCGTAATACCTGGCTCCGCCGTCCCCGCCCTTCACGTATACGCTGATGCCGCTTTCCATCATCGCGAGGCAGTCTTTCAGGGGCGTCGGACCGTCCGGGCTGATGCATCCGTCATCCCCGATCGCGAGGGGCGTTACGGTCTTTCCGCCCATCCCGCTCGATGCCGCGAAATCGACCCCGCACTGCATCACATTGTCGCTGATGCCGGGCTCGCTGATCCCCCGGACGTCCATCACGATGTAGACGTCCGTGGCATCAAGGAAGAGGCCCTTGAACGTCTCCTCATCCACGGGGGTCCCGGCCATGAACGTGTTCTCCGGCATGATGAAGAAGTAATAGGCGAGGGCTATCGTCGCGACGAGCAGCAGCCCGACCGCGACCAGCTTGAGCAGGCCGTTTTTGTTCTTCTCAGGAGCCGGTTCTGGCGCCGATTTGGGCGCGGTCGGCGCTTTTGGCTCCGCTGGCGGTTTGAGGTCGGCTGCAGGCTCGCTCTCCGGCGCATTCTGTCCTATCGACGCATCCGGCCCGTTCGCTTCGGCCTCTTCCTTAGGCGGGGCCCTGCGCGCCGCCGGGGCTTTTTTCTTCTTCATAGCATCAACTGAAAAGGGCGACCAGCGGGCAGGACTCGTAGTAGTCCAGGTTGGCGCTGATCTCCGCCCGGTTGTCGTATATCACCGAGAACTGGGGCGCCTCGTTGGTCGGGGAGTACGTCAGCACGAATGCCGAATCCGCCCTGTCGACCGCTGAGACGCATTCATCAACGCCCCAGCTCTCGTTCGCTCCGTCGCTGGAGGTCTTCGTGCATGTGCCTTGCGTCAGGCTGTATATCATCCAGCTCTTCTTGCCTTCGAATGAGTCCGCCAGGCTGCTTGCGCACGAGCGCATGGCCTCGGCATCGGAAAGCGAGGCGTTCCTCATGTCCACCATGATGGAAGCCGTGCCCTTGGTGTCCAGTTCTGAAAGGAACTCGGGGAGCGTCGCATCCGTCGACGTCTTGTTCAGGAAGACGTATAGCATCAGGCTGAACAGGAAAAGAGCGCACACCGACACCAGGAAGGCCACGCCGATTATATGGGTGGTCTTGGGCACAGTGAACTTCCCTGCGGAAAGCACGTATAGGAACGCCAGGAGGGCCATCGATGAGAGCGAAAGGAACACCACCACGGAGAATACGCCCAGCGGGACCGGGCTATCAGGTATCTCAGACGGCTCGATGACGGATGTCTTCTCAGCCATCTGCGCTATCCCGTTGTTGACGCGGCTGGCAAATCCCCGAAAGAGCAGGAGGACGCGCGTCGCCGGCGTCTCGCTTTCGGTCTTGAGGAGGTCTGTGGCCTCGTGTGCGATTTCGGAGTACTGGGCTTCGAAATCCTCCAGCTGGGCGAGCGTCATCCCGTCGTGGAACTTGACGTCCAGGTCATCGGTCCGATTCTCGAGGAGCGCCAATGATTTCATGGATACGGGATCCAGGTCCTTGCTCTCCAGGACGTATATCAGGCCGTTGGCTTCGTTCTTGGCCGAGACCGCCTCCTCGTATTTTGAGAGGAGGGATCCTGCACCCATCCTGATCTGGCCTTCAAGGAGCTCGTATTGGGACATGTCGGCCTCCACGTTGGTGAAGTTCCGCTCTCCGATATCCTCGGGGATGGTCGCCTGGAGCGATTTCAAATCATCGAGCTTCGATGAAAGCGATTTGTTCTGGACATGGGTCAATGCCCCTTCTGCCAGCCTTATCGTCTGCGAGCCGGATGCGTTCATCGCGGCGAACTTGTCGCCGTAGTATGCCGCCATGTTCTCTGATTTCGCATAGTCTAGGCGCTCCTGCGTCCGGTTGTAGATGCCGGCGGCGGATCCCTCGAAGCCCCCAAGCGGGCCGATCCGGTCTGCGAGTTCGCCGGACAGCTCTTCAAGCTCTTCGGCCGCGTCCTGGTCCAGGTCGAATGACGGGCATATGGCCCAGCATTTGCCCGTGCAGGCCTTGCGATCGGCCGAATCGTTGAGGCGGGGGGTGCGGAATATGGTGGATTCTATCTTGAGCGAAAGCGGCTTGAGCTCTGACGAGGTTTCGCTTATGTATTCGATGGTTTGCGCCAGGCTTCCCTGGTCCAGGTTGTCCAGCATATATGTGTAGTTCGAGAGGAGCTCGTCCATCCTCAGGCTGTTCGGCGTGAATTCCATCAATGGGATCAGTATCGTGGTGGGGGAGCCGAGGTTGAGGCCTTCGTTATAGACCGAGAAGAGCAGCATCGCGTTCCGGGTGCACGACTCGTTGTCGCGGCAGACCACAGGCTCGCCGTATATCTTGATCTTCCCGTTCGACATCAGCACGTCGTCCCTGCAGACGTATTCCTCCTTATTCTTGAAATCGTATCCGTTGTTCCGGCTGTCGTTGAACCGCTTTATCAGGTCCTTGAGCTCGGTGATCTCCTCTGCCGAAGGCGAGAACGCATCCACATAATACTGGTAGATGCTGGATTCTATCTCCTCCCGGTCTGAGACGGGCTCCCCGTCCTTGAGGAGGAACGTGTCTACGCCGTTTAGGGAGACGATCGAATATTGCGAGCCGTCTGATGTGAAGTTGGCGTATGAGACCGTGATATTGGTCTCTGAGGGGTACAGGTAGTCCGCGACGTTGAATGCGGACAGCATTCCAATCAATAACAATAGGCACACGACGTATTTATGGGAGGTCATCGGAGTTAATTTGCAGGGGTTATTTATATACTTTTCCCCGATTCAGCGCTCGCGCCCTATGACAAAGCGCGCTATCGCATCCAGGGATGAGCGGTCCGGGGAATCAGGGAGCTTGGAGAGATTCTGCCTCGCCTTGGCGACCAGGGATTCCGCGCGTGATCTGGCATAGTCGATCGAGCCATGGGCCCCGAGGATCGCGATCGCCCGGCCGATAGCGGCCTTCTCGCGGGTATGCGAAGACAATATCGAGACCAGCTCCTTGCGCTCGGATTCCGGGGCATTGGCCAGGCAGTGGACCACCATCAGCGTCCTTTTGCCCTCCGTGATATCCCCGCCGATCTCCTTCTGGTATTTCGAGAAATCCCCCGTGAGGTTGAGCACATCGTCGTGGATCTGGAACGCCGCCCCGAGGAGCTCTCCGTAAGAGCGCATCGCAGAGCGGACGGGCGCCTTTGCGCCCCCCAGGAATGCGCCCACCTCGCAGGATAAGCCCATCAAGGCTGAAGTCTTGCCGCCTATCATGGCCAGATAATCGGCCTCGCCGATGTCGAACCGGCCTTCCTTTATCCAGGAGATCTCTATCCCCTGCCCGTCGACGACGCGCTTGAAGGCCTCCGCGGACATCTTCTGCATCTTGCGGAGCTTTGAAGGCGGGATGTCCAGGCAGACCAGCTTCCTCCACAGCAGGGTGTATAAGGCGTCGCCGGAATTCAGGGCCATCGCCGTGCCGTGGCTGATGTGGAGGGCGGGCTCGCCCCTCCGGAACTGGGCGTCGTCTTCGATATCGTCATGTATCAGGGTGAAGTTGTGGAAAAGCTCGATGATAACCGAGATGCCCACCGCATCGCGGTGCTGCCCGCCGCCCGCCCCGCATGAGAGCATGCAGAGAGCCGGCCTTATCCTCTTGCCCCCCCGTTTAATGAAAGGGGCCAGCATGCCGTATATGCGGGGATCCTCCTTGCCCAGCTCCGCCTCCATGATGCGCTCTATATCCGAGAGCAAGGGCGATATTTGGGGGTAAATGTCCATAGAGACACCTTGGATAGCGGCGTTTTTAAAAAGGCTACAGCCGCTTCGAGAATCCGCACGAGCAGCGCACGCGCAGGCAGTCCGTCTTGCGGTCGTAATAGGCGGTCATGGTCTGTCCGGGCACCCAGACCAGGTGGCACTTCCGGCAGAAGCTGTTGCGCAGCTCCTTGGGGAGCTTCACCTTGTTCTTCTTGAGCAGGTCGAAAGCCATGTCCACGTAGCGTTTCGAGCGCTCCGGCTTTGAGGCTGAAGCGGCCTTCCTGGCCTGCTCCAGCAGCCGTGCTATCGAAGAGCGCACGCTGGACTTTATAATGCTTTTCCGCGAACTCTGCATGCAGTTGGTTCGATGGAAAACTTTATATACGATTACTTTATCCGCCCGATCTGGGAGAAAACCGGGTATAATTCCATTAACACCGCGGCCTATGCGATCATCGCGATCGCCGCGGTGTATCTGATATACCGCGCCCTCAAAGGGAGGGTCCGGATCGACGACAATTTCCTCTACGGGGCGCTCTCCTTCGTCCTCTTCGGCTCCACGATGAGGGTGGTAACTGATTCCATAGACGGCGGGGTCATGAAGCCCGTCTCGGCGCTCCATTCCCTGGTCTTGGACAGCCACCTCTGGGATTATGGGTATCTGACGGTGACCCCGGGGATATATATCCTGACCGCCGCCATGTTCCTTTGCTCCGTCGCGATACTGCATATGATGAAGCGGATGGAGCTGCTCCCTTACATCGGCCTGGCGCTATGGATCCCGCATATGGCCCTCCTGATCCCATTCGCGGGATATGCTGTATACGCCATCCCGATACTGCTCCTTGCGGCCATCCCCTCGTATGCGGCGTATGTGTATTTCAAGGATAATGTGCTCGCGATGGTGGTGGCCGGCCAGGCGCTGGACGGGGCCGCCACATTCTTCGTGATAGACTACTTCTCGGAGATAGCGGGCATATCGTATTTCGAGCAGCATGTGATAGGGGGCGCGATAGGGGCCTTTTTCGGGACGTTTTTCGCATTCTATCTCGCCAAGGTGCTGATAGCGTTCATCGCGGCGCATGTGCTGCGCACGGAGAAGGACCTTGACGCGGAGGATATGCGCTTCGTCGCCCTGGCACTGATGATAATGGGATTCGCCCCTGGGATAAGGGACATCCTGCGGATGGCGATCGGGGCATAGCCATAAGCGCAGGACCATCTCTCTGGCGCGATAAGGGGCGACGGGGCCGTCCTAACCATGGCTAGGATGGGAATTTGCTCGCCAGGGCGATAAGGAGCAGGACGCCGCCTATGAATATCAGGGGCAGTGTGATCTTCGCCACAGCGACGATCGAATTGACCGTGGATATGACCTCTATCGACTGCTTTGCGCCCAGGACCTTTATGTCGAACCACCGGGTGTCCTGGAAGTATTCCGCATCCTCCATCGACCCTGCGGCTTCTTTGACGGCGTCGGTTATCAGGGACAGCGTGTTCTCCTCATCGCGGAGCGGGTTGAGCACGCCGCGGACCATGTTGGTCTGGTGGGTGTCCGTCGTGAAAACGCCCACGATGAAGCTCCTGCCCGCCTTTTTCCCCGCGCCGGACACCGCATCGATTATCTTCTCGCGGAAGGCGGGGGTCACCCCGTTGGAGTCTATCAGGACGATTACATATTCGGGCTCGCTGGAGAGCACCGCCACCTTGATCCCGGCCCGGCCGATCACAGCCGAGTCCGCGTCCCGGGATGCCACGCCGATCCTCAGCGGACGGAGAGCCGGCTTCTTGGAGACCGCATCACGGATCGCCTCCATGTAGCGGTATCCGACGGGGCTGCCGGGCTCGAAACTGGTGATATCCCCGGTCTCGGCGTTGTGCTGGTCTATCACCATCGCCTTGCCGAGGTGTTTTTCCGCCTCCTTCATCAGGCCGAGCCCAAGGCCGAAGTTGACGTCCTCCGTCACTTGCGGAGCCCTGCTCAGGCCGATCACGCCGTTTCCGCCTATCAGCAGGGCCTCGGCGCGGCACTCCGACTCGTTCCCCATCGCCAGGCCGATCTTGGCGCTCCTGAACTTCGCGCCCTCGATCGAAGCGTCGAAGGCCGAGAGGAGCTTGGATATCTCGCGCGTCGAGACCGGATTGAGGTCGTGCGTGACGGTCCCGTGGAAGACGAAGCTCTTCGAGCGGTATTTGGCGTCGATCGATTCCGCGATCAGGTGCGAGAACTCGCTGCCGCCCAGGTTTCCGAACGGGCCGTAGTGGACATACGGGGTCACGAAGAATACCGTTCCGGACCCCCTCTTGAAGGCGGCGATGGACAGCATGGTCCGCACGTCTTCGCCCACCTGCTCGAATACCTTCTCCACGTCCTTGTTGTGGTACAGCCACTGGCTGAAAAGGTAGGATATCGCGTCGGTGCTGCTTAAGCCCAGGTTCTTTTTCATGGGCGCGTTTATTATGAAGAAGAATAGCACGAGCGCCACAAGAAAGACGAACGCGGATACGTAGAACTTCAAGGCCACCCCGATGAACGGCTCGCTTGTGACATAGAGCGCCTGGTTGCTGAGCAGGAAAACAAGGTAGAACATCAGCTGGAGCATGGCGAATATCATGGAGCGGTATTTGAGTATGAAGACGAAGCGGGCGATGACATACCATAGTACGAAAACGATCGCAGATCCCACGAGGATGACCGATTGCGCCCAGAACATGTCGACGCCGGCGAGCAGGAGGCTGGCGGAGTATGCGAGCGCATATACGAACTCGCCTGCGAGCGCTGTGGCGGCGATCCTCCGATACGGCATCTTGCGGACCATCAGCTTGATTATCGCCGATGAGAGGAGGGCCGGCAGGGTGAGGAGCATGATGCCGTCGATCAGGCCGTTCTGGGCCGGCTTGCCTGAACCGATGCCTATTAGGACCCCGAAAGCCAGGCCGAGGACGATGATCCCCAAGAGGATATACTGCGGCGGGGGCAGCGTGATGAAGTAGGATGTGAGATTCACTGCCTGGTTGATGTTCTTGGTCATTTGAAAGTCACCACTTTCAAAATTTTGCACGCTCACGCGCAAAAGTTCGATTTTTAATATCATTCTCAATGGTTTTAAACGATATGTCTGTGCGGGATGAGCTGATCTGCCCGAAATGCGGCCGCAGCAGCTACGGTATAGAGTTCATAGACGCCTTCTGCAAGGACTGCTACCCGGTCAGGCTCGAGACGCCGCCGAAAGTCGGGCTCGAGGAATGCACGCGGTGCGGCAGGGTGCGCCTGCGGGGGGTCTGGGTCCAGCCCAGCAAGCGGGGGATAACGGAGCTGATCCTCGCCAGATGCAAGGGCCAGTACGACGATGCCGATTATGACCCTGAGAGCGGGACGGCCTCGTTCGTGATGCGGGGGAGCGGGGCGAAGATCGAGCGGATCATCGTTCTGGAGAGGATCAAGACCATCTGCCAGCAGTGCTCCAGGATAAGCGGTGGGTATTACCAGGCGATAGTCCAGCTGCGCGGAACCCCCCTCAAAGTCCGCGGATACGCGATGCGCCTGGAAAAAAAGCTCGCCACTAAGACGTTCATCGCCAAGGAGGAGGACACCGAAGGCGGACTCGATATCTTTGTGGGGAGCTCGAAAGCGGTCCTCGCCGCTGTCACCGACATGAAGGTCCGCACAAGGATAACCAAGAAGCTGGTCGGGGCAGACCAGGGGAAGAGGCTGTACCGCACGACGTTCCTCATCAGGCTTTAGTTTTCTCAGGCTGTAGCTTTCGGCCGGGACGGGTTCATGCATCCTTGAAGCGCAGGACGAATTCAAGTATCTTCGTATCCGGGGCGAGCGTCCGGGCAGGCGGGATGTTCTTGTTGATCCGATTTGTCAGCGAGAGGGCTTCGTCTATGTCCTTCTGGGGCATCGCCTTCCAGAAGCAGTTGAGGAAGCAGATCAGGTTCTCGGCGCAGAGATAGAGAAGCGCCGACAGGTTTCCCCGGATCTCCTCCGGATGCTTGTCCAATGTGGTCCCCATCTCCATGGTCGGGGTGTTGAGGTTCGCCCCGAAGATGCTGGTATGCGATTTCTGGCACAGCGCCCAATACTGGTTGAAGAAGAAGCCTTCATACGCGTCTTTCGAGTACAGCGTCTTCATCATCTTCTGGAAGCTGTGCTTGCGCCTGAGGTTTTCCAGCTCCCGCTCCTTGGTATTCGACCAGGACCTGGATTTGACAGCGCCCAGCTTCAGTCTCTCAAGCTCCTCTAGGGCCATGACATCGCGGTATATCCCGTCGTCGGTCAGGTATGCATACTGCCAGACCACCGATTCGAAGACGGTCCGCATGTTGTTGCCTGCAGGGTCCAGCATGCCCCGCCTGATGAGCTGGTAGGATGCTGAGAGATAGACGCAGTTGCGGTAGAACAAGGAGAGGAGATGGCTCTGCCTCGGGTCCTTGGCTGCCCTAGGTATGAGCGAGACATACGCCCTGAAGGATGATGCGATGGCTTCTTCGGCGAGGGCGGTCTCGCCAGGATATAACCTGCCGCTTTCCTCGAAAACGCGCCCATATAAGGAAGAGAGCAGTTTTTGGTCTATCATTTAACCGCATCCGCTTTTTGGGCTTTCAGCTTGAACGTCTTCGGCCTGAGCATGCCTTCGGCTTCGAGCTCCCGGGACTCTATCATCCCCTTCTTCTCCAATAGGTCCAGGTAGTTCCTTATCTGGCGCTTGGTCTTGGGGATCTTCTTGAGGAACAGGTCGTAGAGCTCGGATGATTCCATCTCGCCCCCGCGCAGGATGTCCATTATCAGCATCTCTTCGGATGTGAGGCCGAGCTCCGGGAGCTTGAACTGCGGCTCGCTGGAGAGGATGTCTTCCAGGTCCTGGAGCATTATTTTAGTCCGCCCTGCTTTTTCCGCCCGTTTCGCGGATTTCCACAACCGTTCTATCGCGACCCTCGCGGATCCGCCCTCGCAGGAGCGTGCGATCTTTGTGAGGAGTTTCTCATCGAAGCTCCCCGGCTCGAGGGCGCGCTCGGCTCTCACCCTCAGGATAGAGAAAAGCTGCTCTTCCGAGTAGCTCTTGAACTCCATCTCGGAGAAGCGGAGGGATGTGCGTATCCTCATGTCGAGCTGCGAAAGGAGCGCCTTGTTGTTGGAGAGGCCGATGATGCCGAACGAGAGCGCCTTGTCGTTTGATCTCGCAACCACATACAGCAATTTTTCGTCCCGGAGGCCGTCCATCTCGTCCAAAACGAGCAAAATCGGCTTCTTGTAGTTTTTCACAAACTGCATGATGCGGTCGAATATCTCGTCTGTGGCTAACCCCCTTCTTGGAAGAGGCAGGCGCATCTCGTCCACTATCCGGTTATAGACCGCCATCTGCGTGGGATTCTCCCAGCAGTTCACATAGACAGGCAGGACGGCAGAGGAGTGCTCGCCGAGCTGCTTGAGTATATATTTGACGCAGGTGGTCTTTCCAGTCCCGGATACCCCGTGCAGGAACAGGTTGTTGGGTGTGTTCCTGCGGAGGAGGGGCTTGATGGAATCTGCGAGGGACTGGAGCTCGACCTCGCGGTGGAGCAGGCCGTCGGGAAGGTAGTCCGGGAGGAGGACCTCTTCGGCCTTGATGATGCCAGGGGAGCGGTCGATCCCGTCGAAATAGTTCGGCATGACTTGGATTCGCATGGAAGGTTTATATTTTCCGCGGAAATCGGTGTTTTCCGCATGTTTTAGGTTGGTAAAGCTGTCCGATTGTGAATGTTTTTAAACCGTAGTCTGCAATATCGTTCCCGATACTTATGAAACCTGCAACCCAGGAGAGGATGGGAGTAGTGGAAAGGAAGGCTAAGACCGGCGCTTTTTCTGCGGCTGTGCTCGTAGCAGGATTGGCGCTCGGCATCGGGTGCCGGAATGATGTCGATGCTCCGCAGAAGCCGAAGACCGAGCAAGGCACTCTTGCGGTAAAAGAAACGGTCGAAAAGAAGGTCGTCCGGGAAGGCGAGCCCCTCGTCATGAGGCATCTGCTGCCTGGGGAGTACAGCTATTTAGAGATGCTCCGGGTGGATAAGATAGATGCCGAAGGAATAACGATCGCCCCGTTCTTCGGAGGCATCATGGACTGGGAAACCGCTGGGATGGTCGAGATTTTCATGAGCGAGCACGATGTGAAGCCGCTCAGGATGAAGTACGGCGAGAGCAAGACTTTTAGGGTTGGTGAGTTCGCGCTGGTCGAGAGCCTGACCGTCAAGGTGGAGAAGGGCCCCAAGCCCGGGACCACGACCGTGACGCTGACTTATTCTGGACCGAAAACCGAGAGGACGAAAGACGGCAAGATAAGAGTTCCGTTCCTGTTGGAGAAGAACGGATATTTCGAGTTCGATGTGCCAGGTGAAGGAGCATCCAAAGAGGGAGTAGCTGCGAAGAAAGGCTGCGAGATAAGATTGTGGATGGGGAGCGTCAGTTTCGTCAAGGTCAGGGAAGGCAGGTGCGAGGTCAAAAAGGGGGACGAGCTCCTGACGGCAGAATTCATCATGGAGAAGGCCGGCTTTATCTCATGGGAAGTGGGGAAGATAGATGATGAAGGCGTCAATCTCGACATCAGCATGGAGATATTCATGAGCGAGCATGCGGATAAAGAGGGCGCCCCGATCAAAATAAAGTATGGGGAGAGCCAGGCGTGGGAGGGCATGGCCATAAAGGCCGAGAAGGGCATTTCGGCCGATACCGCCATCCTGACGATAACGTATCCGGACGCGAAAACCCAGTGATTTTTTATGAAAGCGCAGAAAAATCCGATCGAGAAACACGAACATCCTGCGAAAACGGGCAGGTTCATCGGGATGGTCGGGTTTGTCGCCGGTCTCGCGCTCATGCCCGGATGCGGCAGAGGAGACGCCGCAAAGAAGCAGAAAAGCGAAGCGCAGGCGTGCGAAACCGTGCCGGATTTGACAGTACACGAACCCAGGGGTGCAAATGAGGTCGAGTTCAGGGTAAGCCAGATGATTCTTGGCGAAGGCCAGGAAATAGCCATCCCTGCATTCACGGCCCCCCTGAAGGTTGTTAGGATAGATGGCGAAGGGGTCGAGGTTAGGGTCGGCGACAAGGTGGAGAGATACCCCTACGGAAAGGAGGTTTTCGCGGGCAAGTACTTTTTGACCGTGAGGTTTACATTCGATAGATGCCCGGATGGAAAGACCAGGATGACGATGAGATACCCGTATATGGAAGGCATCACCCCTGCGAAGCATACGAAACCGGCATGCACCACGTCCATAGGGCACGGAGCCAACATCATGATAGACAAGCGCGGCAGGTGCGAAGTCAAGGAAGGGGACGGACTCATGAGATTCGAGATTCTCTTCGACAGATCGAGCATCGTCGGGTACAAGGTCGCGAAGATAGAAGGCGCCGGAGTGGTCATCGCCATGACGGAAGAGGTGAGCGCCGATGAGGCGGTCAAGGACCTCAAATCCTGGAATATCGGTTTCGGCCAGACCAAGACGCTTGATGGAACGATAAACCGAGAGGGAAGCGTCCTCAATCTTGGGAATGTGTCCGTCACCGCAGAGAAGGGCAAGGTTTCCGGAACCGCCATCCTGACGATAAATTATCCGGATGCGAAAACCCAGTGATTTTTTCATGAAGGCGCAGAAGATATCGGCCGAAAAGCATGAGCCTGCGAAAAGGGGTAGGTTCACGACCGCCATGGTCGGGCTTGTCGCCGGGCTCGCGCTGCTGGGAGACCAGAATGCGGATGCAGGGCAGAACATCATGCCAAAGCCGCTCGCATGCGTGAAGAAGGCCTACCATTCAGGCCGGCTCACCCGCCTGGAAGGCAGGTGCTTCGCGCAGAAAGGGACCGAACTCATCAGGATGCGTTTCTCCGACCCGGTCGGATACGTATCGTTCAATGTGTCTGGAATCGATGAGAGGGGGGTGGAGGTTTCGCTCTACTGCTCTTTTTGCGATGAGAAGGGAGGCGTGCTGGATCGTGCCGGTTTCGGGCAAAGCAAGGTTATGGCGAGAGCGCCGATTGGAGATATGAACGAGACTGTGTATTACCCCACATTCAAGATAACCGCGGAGAGGGGGATCCTCAGCACCAGCACGGCTTATGTGGATATCAAGTGGATGTGGCCGAACGACTCTTCGTGGAAAACGCTCCAACTTCTTCGCGAATTCAATGACGCCATATGATTCAAAACGCATATAATCCTTGTCGGATTATCAGAATCCGATGGAGCATATCTGGGTCGTCAAGGAAAGCGGCGAGCGGGAGAGGTTCAGCACCCAGAAGGCCCGCAACGCCCTCAAACGCGTCGGCCTGAGCAACAAGGAATCCGACGCCATCCTCCACAAGCTCGCCCCGAAGCTCCGCGACGGGATAACCACCAAGAAAATCTATGCCCTGCTCTATGAGCTCGTCGAGGAGACCAAACCCGAGGCCTCGCACAGATACAACCTGAAACGGGCCTTATTCGAGATAGGCCCGGAAGGATACGAGTTCGAGGATTTCATCGGAAGGCTGCTTTCTTTGCAGGGCTACCGCACCGAGCTGCGGCAGAACCTCCAGGGAAGATGCGTCACCCATGAGATAGACGTTGTGGCGGCCAAAAACGGGGAGGCCTACAGCGTGGAATGCAAGTTCCACAACCAGCCTGGCGCCAAATGCAGGATACAGACCGCGCTATACGTCTATGCGAGGTTCTTGGACCTCCAAGAAGGCCACAAGAAGGGGCTTTGCAGGAGCTTCACCAAGCCGTGGCTGGTGACGAACACGAAATTCTCTGAGGACGTGATAGCCTACGCGGAATGCAACGGCATCCCGCTATTAGGCTGGAGATACCCGTTCCAGCACAGCCTCGAGATCCAGATCGACAGGTACAAATGCTATCCTGTGACGGTGATACCGATGCACCGGGACATACTCGGTCGCCTGCTCTCAAAGAAGATAGTGACGGTCTTCGACATACCTGAAAGCGCGGACAAGCTCGAGAGCTTGACGGGCATCCCGCATCCCAAGGCGAGGGAGATAGTCGAGAAGGCGAAATACGCCCGCTGAACGATCCTTATTTTAAAAAATTCCGAGCGCGCATCATTAAATTTTATGCGGACCAATCGTCTTACGTGAAAAGGATAACCGAAGTGGACGCGCTGCGGGGGATCGCAATCCTTATGATGGTGGCGTATCACATCATCTTCGATCTGGAATTCCTCGGCATCGCGGATATCGGCCTTTTCAGCCTTCCTTTGGTTCTGTTCCAGAGGGCGATAGGCTCGCTTTTCATAATGCTCGCAGGCGTGTCGGTCATCCTCAGCGAGAGCGCGAACCGCGAGGGGTTCATCCACCATGCGAAACGGGCCGCGTTTTTGGGGGTTGTGGCTTTGGCGATAACCCTCGCGACTTGGATATATCCGCACGATGCTTTCATCACGTTCGGGATAATCCATTTCCTGGCCTTATCCATCCTCATCGCCCCGTTCTTCCTGAGGTTCGGGAGATCGAACGCGGCTTTCGGGCTTCTGGTCATCTTTTTGGGGTTTTGGGCAAGCGGGCTGGAGACCGATAATGGCCTCCTGTTCTGGCTCGGCCTCATTAGGGCTGATTACTACGCCCTGGATTTCTACCCGATGCTTCCCTGGTTCGGGGTGTTCCTCATCGGGATGGCGATAGGCAAAACGGTATTCCCCCGAGGGGAGGCGATATGGAAGGGACCGCTTATCCAAGGAAAGGCCGCAGATGCGCTCGCATACGCAGGAAGGAACTCGCTCATCATCTATCTGGCCCACCAGCCGATATTGGTAGGGCTGATGCTGATCCTGAAGATTATTTGAGAAAAAGGGATAGGAAGGAAGAAAAAAGATAAGATGGAAAGCTCAGAACTTGAGCTTCCCCTTGCTGAGCAGCCAGACGACCAATCCGAGCAGACCGAGCAGCAACAACAGGAGGAGGACGAATCCCCAGTTGAATCCGCCGTTTCCAGAAGGTGTCGTCGGAGGCGGCGCAGGCTCTCCAACCATGAAGTTGACGCCTAGGTTTGTCGAGTAGCTCCCGGGCGCCGGGTTGGGTATCGTGAACGTCCCGTCAGCGCCGGATGTGTATGTGGTCTTGCTCCCGTCAGGGTTTGTGACCTCCACATCATAACCGCCTACCGGCTGGCCGTTCGCGCTCACCGTGCAGACGATGTCATCCCCGGGGGCGACATCAGTCTGGCATTCAACTTCGATCGGATAGCAGACGTGCGCTTGGCAGTCATTGCCCTGCGGGCACGACGGGCATCCGGATTCGTCTCCGCATTCGTAGTTCGTCACGATGCCGCCTTCGACCTTGCCGCATGTCGGCAGGGGCTGGCATGAGCCCCTAGCCGCCGCCGCTGTTATCGCGCAGTATTGGGTTTCCTCGCATGCGCTATCTTCCATGCAGCATCCAGGGGCTGCGCATTCGCCATCGCTTCCACCCGGCTGTGGGGTGGTGCAGACGTTGTTCTGGCAGACCTGGTTGTCGGTGCAGATTCCTTCGCATCCGTGGTTGGCTGCCCTCTGGCAGTCTGCGCATTGCACTGGTGCGCATGAGCCGTCGTCCAAGCATCTTTCATTGGTCAAGCAGTCATCGTTCGATGAGCACTCCGGTTCCCCTTCTCCGCATTGATCGCATGAAACCAGCGAAATCGGGTGTTTCCAATCATAATCCAACGGGCTGTATTCGCCATGGGTAGCCTTCACTACCACGTCCATCCCGCAATACGAGCGGGTCGGAGGGAACACATACTGCCCTTTATCATCGACATTGCCCGATGCGATTATATCCCCGGCAGTATTCTTCACCGAGAAATGGGCGTTTTTGACTACTTCATCGCCGCCTTCACGGTATACGGTCAGGACAGTGCCTTCGCACGTGCTCTCCAATGTCACCTGCATGTTAGGCTTGTCAGGATTGTCATTATCCTCGTTGCATGAGTACAGGTAGCCGTAGTATCCGTAGCAGTCGTATCCGTACTGCGCGAAAGCGAATCCTCCCAATAGCATGATGGCAAGTATAGCCAATGCGAATATCTTAGTCGACATGGCTTTGGTGGCTCATCTAATATTTATAAAACTTGTGAAAACCTTACGCACGATATCGCGATTTGACACTGCCAACACGGAAAAAGCCGTGACGAGGAGCAGGACCCCGATATGGATGGGCCGGAGCGTTCCGCCGCTGATGAGGAAGAACAGCGCTATGGCGGTGAATGCGAGAAGCCCGGCTAAGCGCAGATCAAGACCGATGACGAGGACGATGCCGATCCCCCACGCGAGCAGGAAAAGCGCGAGGAGCGGGGGGAACAGCGTATTCTCCAGCCTGCCGGGGCCGGTGTATCTGAAGTAGCTCGCGAATCCGTGCCAGGGCGAAAGCGGCTCGCCTTCGAAAAGCACATGCCCGCTCGCTTGCGATGGCAAGAGCACGTATGTCATCCCTGATCCGTTTATCTCGTATGCCGCGGGGGTGATCTTGCGGTAGGAAGCCTCCGGGGATATATGGCCTTTTCCGGTGCTGTTCAACAGCGACCATAGATCGCCTTCGCCGCTCATGTCGGTGGATGAGAGATGCCCTTCAACCGCATCGTTCCTGAAAAGGAACATCGAATCGCTCTCATAAGCAACCGAGATGTTCTCCACCCCGCCCATGCGGTCGAAAAGCCATTGGTAGTAGTCCGAATCCTCGTAGTATCTGGGGAGGAGGATGTAGCGGACGCCCATCGGCATGAGAAGCTCTGCGGTATCGTCTATATACTGGCGCTCATCGAATAGGAAGCGGATATATTCCCCTTGCGGGTCGTTGATATCGCTGAAAACATTCTCTGTCAGTATGGCCCGGTCGCATACCACAGGCCTCGAGAAGAAATGCATAGCCGGCGGACCGGATATCTTCTGTGTCGCGTTCAGCCACGGATAATAGTTATATAGGTACGGAGGAAGCACGAGCAGGCTCCCTTCGACCGGATCAGACGACATTATCCGCTCCGCCTCTGCCCAGTCAGCCGGATAGGTGGTCGGTCCGACCTGGCCCAGGAACCCGAAGAACCCGTAATCATATGCGATAGGAAGCAGGATGATGGCGATAAGAAGGAAGGGGCGCAGGCGGCCGGCTTCTTTTGCTAGGCCATAAGCACCGTAGGAACCCAACACGGAGTATGAGAGGCAGATCAGGCCGACGAACTTCTGAGTATCGCGGAAAAGCAGCTGCACGGGGAGGATCGTGCCCAGGGCTTCCATGAGCCCGTATATCGGGCTTTCGGGCCCTAGGGCAAGGAGAAGTGCGAGGAAGAAGATCCCCAGGTAAACCAGCGCGTCGAACGCCTTTTCCTTCAGGTGCACCGTAAAACCGCAGATCACCAGGATGGCGATCAGTAGGAATGCCAATGGCCAGAGGGAAAAGACATCCTTTGTGAACGTGAATCCCCCCCTCCAGAAGCCGTGCATGGTGGCGAGGCTCGCGCCGATAGGAAGCCCGGATGATTGAGGTCCGAAATCCTCCATATAAGCCTCCGAAGAGGCGGGCTTGTAGGTCTCCCCGAACTGCATGATGGTGGGGGCGATCCAGTAGAGGTTCATGAGAAGGACGATCGCTGCGAGACCCGCGACCCGCTTGGTAAAATCCAACGTCGCCCCTTTTTTGAGAATGTGAGCGAGGAGGAAAAACGAATAGGCGATCATCAGCAGGATCACCCCGTGCGAGCTGATCGCTGCGAACGATGTCAGGATGGCGGCCTTGGCGAGCCTCATCCGGTCCCCGGGCTTCTCCAGGAAATCCCTGAACGCGAGTATCGCGAAAGGCCAGAGGGCGTAGGAAAGGAGCAGGGTCCAGTGGCCGGCCAAAAATCTCACGAAAACGAATGGGTTCAGCATATACAGCAGGCCGCCGAAAAAGCGGGCGCTCCCGAGCTCTTTGGGGAGCGATGCATGGAGGGAAACCCCGCAAAGGAAAAGGATCGAGAGCAGAAGCAGCTTTTCCACAGCCTCGACGCCGAGGACGGCCGAGAACGCGGCCATGCACATCTTCAGCGGGAAATAGGCCCCGTATGAGCTCGGGGCATTGCCATAGAAATCCGCGAAATTCTGGTCGCTGAATGACTGGGGGCCGAATTGCATGTCCAAAACTATGTAGTAGCCGGGGCCGAGCAGGGGGAGCATTATCGCAGATGCCACCGCCAGATATACTATGGGGAAAAACCTGTCCAAGCCCTCCATGACCATCTATCGCTCCGTGGATTTTGATTGCCCTGCTGCGTCTGCGAGCGCAGACTCGAACTCCTTTGCGCTCCGGTCCCAGCTGAACTCCGATGCATACCCTTTCGCGGAGCGGGACAGCTCCTTCAACGCGACGGGATCGGTAAGAAGCGAGACGGCCTTCTTTCCCATGGCGTTTATGTCGCCGTCCTTGACCAGGTATCCGTTCGTGCCTTCCCGCACGCTGTCCCGGACGCCAGGGACGTCATAGCCCAGCACCGGCGTTCCGCAGGCGTTTGCTTCCAGCACCACTATGCCCCAGCCTTCGCGGACGGCAGGGAAAAGCAGGAGATGCGCGCTTGCCATCAGCCTGGCCTTCTCCTCCTCGCTGACCCTGCCGAAGAAGCGGACGCTTTTCTCCAAACCGAGATCGGTCGAGAGCCTTTTGAGCCTGGGCTCCTGCGAGCCGGCCCCCGCTATCCAGAGCTGGGCATCCGGAAGCTCGCTGCGGATAAGCTGGAACGCCCGGATGGCATGGTCCACCCTTTTCGCTTTGGTGATCCGGCCCAGGTATAGGAGGGTCGGACGGGATTCCTTCACTGGATCCTGCGGCGCCCTGATGCCGGTGGCGCAGGATACGATGCCCACGTCCTTGAAGCCCAGCGCCCTGAGGTCGGCCTTCGTCGAATCCGAGATCGTGATCGTCTTGAGATTGTGATACGGGCGGAGCATCAGGTCTTCGGTATATGTCCCGAAGACCGCGAGGGGCAGGCTGAGGCCGGAATACCAAAGCTCCCGCGTCAATTGGTATATCAGCGGGACGACCTTCTCTTTTGCGAAGAGGGGTGTGAAGAACGGCATGCCATTCACGCTGTCCACGATGATGTCATACTTGCCTTCGATGTGCTTCTTGTAGCAGAGCACCGACTTGGGGTATATCATGAAGCGGGAGCCGTAGCGGACATGCTCGATGCCGTCTATCATCTCGTATGGCGCAGCCCCGGGGTATGTCCCGCAGAATATCGTGGCCTTGTGCCCTTTGGCGGCGAGCCTTCTGAGTATCTCATGCACGAAGACCTCCGCGCCACCGCCGGCAGGGTGCCTGATGTCGCGCCAGTTGAAGAATGCGATCCGCATCAGGGAGCATATGGAAGCCGATATTTTTTAACCGAGATGATGGGTGGCTTTAAAAAAACGAACCGGCAACTCTCAGGCGTGGAAAAGAAAAATGAGGAGGGCGCAGGGCGGTTTTTGCCTTTGCTCGGCCTTATCCTCGCGACATCTTATGTCATCTTCTCATTCATGCCGGTCCTCGCCCCGCTCCTGGATGGCAGGCTCGTCTTCACGTACATAGATTTCTTCGCGATAGACGGATCTGCGATCCTGCGGGCCGAGAAGATATTTTCCGTCTCTGAAGGCTACGGGCATATATGCGAATATACCCGGCTGTTCCTCCTTGGCTCGCTGGGCTACCTGGCCCGCCTCTTCCCATTCACGGATTCCCAGCTGATGAGCGCCCTGATCCTGATATCCACGGTCATCGGGAGCTGCGGAATATATCTTCTGGTCAGGGACAGATGGGGCGACCCGAAGGGCGCGGCCGTCCTCACTGCCATCCTGATACTGTTCTATTTCCTGAACCTGTGGTCGGCTTATCTCATGTGGTACCCATGGATATGGTACGCTTATGCCGTCATCCCGATGCAGTTCGCCTTGGGCCTCCGGGCGATAGAGAACCGCTCGCTGCGGGACGGGGGGGCGTATTGCTTGGTATTATCTTTTTTCGGCTCGATGCCCCATTCTTTCCTTTATATGGCGATTGTGCATGGATCCCTTGCCGCTTTTTGCGCATTCAAAGAGAAAAAAATCCCATCCGTAGCATCGTTCGCCCTGATCCCCATGGTCATGTATGCCCTGATCAACGCCCCTTTCCTGCTCGCCTTCTTCTCCTCGTCCACTCAAAGCGGGGTAGAATACCCTATCGAGACTTCTGTCGATAATTTCTGGGTGACTTCGGCGAACGGGGCCCTCACGAACCTGCTGGGATTCTCGGGCACGTGGTTCGTCCCGCCGGCCGTGGGTGCCGATAATATTTATGAGAATCCGGTTTTCATGGCGAGCTCCATCTGCGTCTTCCTCGCTGTGCTCTCCATCTTCTGGCTTTCGCGGAATATGTTGCGGGGAGAGGAGAAGCTAGGGGCGCTCTTTTTCATCGCCATCATCATGATCGTCCTCTTGATAGCGCAGGGGCTCAACAACGACATATGGAGGTACGTCGTCATGAAGATGGTGGATGCGGGGCACATCAGCATACTAGGACCGCTGAGGGAATGGGCGAGGCTCTGCCTGGTCATCCCGGTTTTCCTTGTGGCGATCACCGCTTTCTCGCTCCCTTCATCCCCCCGCCCGCGGGCCCTGCTCGCCATATTGGGCCTTATCGTTCTGCTCAATATCGCCTCCTCGCCCTATGAGAGGTTCTTAGAGAGCGTCTATCGGCCGGTAGCCCTCGATGACACGCTTGGAACGCTCGCATCGGCCCTGCCCCATGACGCCCGGGTCTTGGAGATGTTCGACAAGGGCCAGCTGCCAGCTACCATGGAAGGCGAGAGGAACAAACCCGTGAGATTCCCGGGATTGGACGCCATAGGCTCGCCCTTTGATTCCGAGGGATTGACGAAGCGGCTGAAGGCCGGAGAGGCCAGGCGTTCAGAGCTCGAGGTCTTGGACATATCGTATCTGCTGCTGGTCTCGGACGATAAAACGCTCCAGTATGACTGGATGGACTGCGGGAAGGTCGGGTATGTCGATGTCTGCCGGACCGGAGTGGAGCCCCGCCGCTTCAAGGCATATGAGGCCTTGAATGGATCATGGGGCGGCGCTTCTTCCGTGGATCTGTTGGCGTTGGAAGGCCTCCCAGCCTTGGCAGTGGCACACGAAAAAGTCGATCCGGCAAGATGGCATGTCCGCTATAATGCCACAGCTCCGTTCCTGCTCGTGTTTTCAGATAATTTTCAGGCAAGCTGGGAAGCGAAGATCTTCAAGGAAGGAAGGCAGGTGTCGGTAGCACGGCCCATCTGGGTCGATGAAAACATCGTCGCTTTCCCGATCGATGAGACCGGGGAGCTCGATATCATGGTGGTCTATCCCCTGCAGGAGCTGTTCGATACTGCAAAGCCGGTCTCCTTGATCGGCATCCTCTTATGCCTCGGGGCGATCGCGTCCGGAAAGGTGGTGCGGAGATGAAACCGATAATCGATGAGGCTGGGATTTTCAGATTCTTCTCCTCCAATAGCCATATCCTGGCCCCCATCGCCTTGATAGCGGTCTCGTACCTGATGCTGGGAAACGACGATTGGCTTATGGGGCTCGGCGCTGGATTCCTGCTCGCGGGCTGTCTCCTAAAAGGCATCCGGACAGACGCCGTCATGGCTTTCGGGATAGGCGGGATCGCCCTGACCTCGCTTTTCTATCTGGCTGGATGGGACACCTCGTTCATAGCTTCGCAATCCTACTGGCTACTTGCGGCAGGAACTGTGGGGATGATGATCGAACAGGCCCTGGGGCGTGAGGACGCTCATGGTCGCGTCTTGGCTGAGAAGAATCCCGCCAGGCCGAAGCAGTATTCCATAGACTTGAAGACGAGAAGGCCGGCCGCGTGAACCGGCTCTCGGGCAAGCTTCCCGAAATGGCGGATGAAGATGGAGTTGGCCGGGTTGAGCGCGAAATCCCCGCGCGGGTTCTTTTTCGCGCGCAGGTTATGGATGGTCTTCCCATAGTTGTAGGCCTTCGATATCTGCTTGAGCGGAGGGACGGCCGAGGTGTCGTGCATGATCCTGGAGCTGATCCTCCCGATCTTGAATCCCGCTTTCAGGCGCGAATGCATGTCGTGGTCCTCCCCGAAAAAAAGGTCCGGATCGTAGCCCCCGGTTTTTCGGTATGCCTCCCTCGATATCGCCCTCGCCGATTCGATCCGGTGATCGTCTATGTAGCATCTTTTCTCCAGGTCCTTGCATTTTGAGAAGAAGTCGTTTCCGTATCCCACTTCCGGGATTATCAGGGCCCCGTATCCGGCCATCGATCCTGCGACTTCGGCCAGGACGGATGGTTCGAGGATCATGTCGGAATCTATCGAGAGGATGATCCGCCCTTTTGAGACGGAGAATCCGAGGTTTCGCGCGGCAGGGAGCCCGGCCTTGGATTCGATCAGGGCCGCCCCGAACCTTTTAGCGGTTTCCGCTGTGCCGTCCGTGCTGTGGCAGTCCACGATTATGAGTTCGAAATCCCTGAAGCTTTGCTCGGAGATGGAACGAAGGCATCGCTCTAGGGTGGCCCCGGAGTCCTTGGTCGGGATTATGATGCTTATTAGAGGCTTTTTGGGATTCTCTTCCATCGATATGGATTGGCTTGTGAAGGTTTATAAAATCTGGAAAATCATTCCAGGCCCCACGTTTCGAGCCTGCCTCTGAGGATCTCGGCGTTCCTGTTTGCGGCTTTTTTCAGCTCGGGCTGGCGCTCGCCTATCTTCATCCGCATGAGCTCCCCCTGGCGGATGATCCCTATCGCCTTGTCCACGCTGCCGCTATCCAGCTTGTCGGCAGGCATCGAGCATGTCTTGTCGCAGAGCATCTCCGAGATGCCCTCCATCTTGTGGCCCCAGCCCAAGCCGATGAAGGGGGCTGATGAGAGGCTCCCGAGGATTATCAGGTGCATCCGCGAAGAGATGACGAAATCGCAGCCTGAAAGGCATCCGGCGACATCGGAAGGCGAACCCATCTCTTCGATATACCTGCACCCCCTGGGGAGGATAGGTTTCAGGGATTTGTGGAATTCTATATCCTCGGGGGTCGTCGGGTGCAGGATTATCTCGGCCCCGAGCTCGTTGACGAGCCTCTCTGATAACCCCTTGATGAAATCCAGATACCTCTTTTGATGGGCGGACTTGAGGGGCGGCGGTCTGGATGGGCACATGACTATGCGCATCTGCCTGCCATTTCCCGGTTTGGCTTTGATCGGCGGGAGGGTGAATGCCATATCCGCAGTGACATGGACCCCCCAGATACCTAGGTCGGAGAGGTAATCCGCCGATTTCTGCTCGCGGACGATGATGAGGTCGGGGAGGCGGAGGGCTACGCCGCATATCGCCCGATTGACCAGGCCCCCGAAAGGGCCGATGGAATGGCCGTAGAGGACGATGCGCTTGCCCAGCATCTTCGCTATGAAGAAATCGCAGAAGGGCCGCAGGAACCCGTAGTCCCAGCTCATGTACCCTCCGCCTACGCAGACCAGCAGGTCGGCTTCGGGATAATCCGAAAGAGGGCCGGAGCCCGAGAAGCGCTTGCCGACTGCCTTTTGAAGGAATATCCGGATGAGGTTAGCCGCGAACTTGGATCCTGCGACGGCCGAATCCAGGAAAGGCTGTGCTTCCATGGTCTTGAAGACCGGCCAGGCGTATGGCTTGAGCTCCACCCGCCCGTCCTTCAGATGCCTCGATGTGATTTGCGGGTGGGAGCAGTGCACAACGATCTTGGCCTGCGGAAACAGGCACCGCATATGGACGAGGGTCGCCTGGAGGATGGCGATATCGCCGGTGTTCGGGCTATGGGAATCCAAAATGAGGATTTTCTTGACCTTCATCGGATAGGGATTGGGCTGGGCTCTTTTTAAAATCCCGCCAATCGCGGTTCAGCCGCCTTCGAGAAGCGACTCGTAGAGCCGGATATAGGAGGATATCGTGTTTTCCATATCATAGCGCCCTGCGAGCGCCGTGCCCCGCTCCTTCGCTTTCCGCACCTCATCGCCGCCTTCCAGCGCTTTTTTTATCGCGTGGGAAAGCGATCCTGCATCCCTCGGCTTGGCGAAGACGCCCGCGCCGTCGTATAGGCCCTTCCAGAACGGCAGGTCGAATGCCGCGACGGGCGTCCCGCAGGCGAGCGATTCGGCGAACACCGTCCCGAACGCCTCATAGAGCGAAGGCATCGCGACCGCGTCAGCGGACTTCTGGATCATGGATTTGGTCCGGAAATCGAGCCGGCCCAGCAGCTTGACCCGATCCTCCAGATGCTCGCTCCGCACCAATGCTTCGTAAGCCTTCCGGTCCGGCCCGTCCCCGACGATGAGGAGGCCAGTTTCCTTATCGAGGTCCTTCATCGCCCGTATCGCATATGAGAATCCCTTGAAGCGCTCATGCAGCCTCCCCATGCAGGCCACGACCCGCTCGAACCCGTATTCGGAACGGAGGTCGGTTTTTGGGAGGGAGCGGAAATACCCCGTGTCTACGCCAGGGGAAATGATGGGCATCTTCTGGAGGGGTATCCCGTATGACTTCGATATGTCATTTGCGTGGAAGGCGCTCAGCACGACCAGCCGGTCCATCGACCGGAATGCGGGGGCATCCATCATCGCGAGGTATGCGCGGAAAAGGCCTTCCGTGGCTGCCATAACAGGATTCGGGTTCGGGCAAAGCGAAAGGTATGAATCGATGAAGAAATTCGAGGTCGCGATCTTCTTCCCCTTGAACACCGATGCGACCGGAGCGATCGCCGAGTTCATGCAGTGGAGGATGTCGCACCCGCCTAGGCGGGCGATGGCTGAGCGGGCGTTCAGGAGGAATGGGAAACGGACTATGTGATCCCCGAAACCCAGCACCGTGTTCGGCGGGGCCTGGTGTATCGGGCACCTGACTATATCGAATCCCCTGCCTTCGAGGCCTTGGAGCATGTTCTCGAAAAAGACGGTCTCGCCGCTCACCGAATCGAAGACGTTGTAGGCGAGGGCGATTTTCATTAGATACCTCGATGATTTATCATGATAAAAGGAAAATGGGCCCGCTGAGATTTGAACTCAGGACCTTTCGATTTGCGCCCTTTAGGAAAATGCGCCCCAAAACGGGGTGGTTATCCTAAAAGTTATCAGTCGAACGCTCCACCTGGCTGAGCTACGGGCCCGAAAAGCAGAAAACTAATCGTCAGTTCTTTTTATAAACGATTTTATTTCCTTGCCAGCCTATCGATATCGATGAGAATCGCGATTGTCTCCGACCTCCACCTCGGTTATCCCCGTTTCGAGGAGGATTCTTACGTGCAGGCCGAACGGGCGCTGATCGACGCGTCGGATAAGGCGGACCTCATCCTCTGCGCAGGCGACGTCTTCGATGTCAAGATACCGAAGCTGGAGACCCTGAAAAGGGCGGTCGAGATCTTCGGCAAGGCAACCGTGCTGGTATATGCGATATTCGGCAACCATGAGCGCCGCGCCAAAGACCTCGTGAATCCTGTGCATCTCCTTGAAGCCAGCACGGGCATCAAGCTTCTCCACGGCGTGAGCGGGACATTCGAAAAAGACGGGGAGAGGGTGCAGATACTGGGGATCGGAAGCGTCCCGGAGGAATACGCAGAGGAGGCCGTCAGGCAGGTGATGGCGCGGTTCGTGAAAGAAGAGGGCGCATTCAGGATTTTGATGATCCACCAGTCCCTCAAAGAGCTGGTGCCGGGGGGAAAGGACGAGCTGTCGCTGGAATATGTGGAGTCGCTGCCCTTCGACCTTATCATCGACGGGCACATCCATGAGACGATAACCAAGCTGGACGGCAGGTTCCTGATCCCCGGGAGCACCGTGATAACGCAGCTCAAGCGCGAGGAGATGAAGCCGAAGGGATACTTCCTCTATGACACGAAAACCCGCAAATCGGAATTCGTGAAGATAGCGTCCAGGCCGTTCTTCTATGAGGAGCTGGATTTCAAGGACGCCGGCGAAGCGGATGTCAGGGAGCGGGTGCGCGTTCGTGTGTCGGAACTGAAGCGGGCTCATCCTGAGGCCGTGATCGCAGTCAAGATAGACGGGACGCTCAAGGAAGGATTATCCTCTTCGGACATCAAGGTCGACGGCTACGAGGATGTGTATATCGAGAACCGGCTGAACGCGGAGAACCTGGGCGCGAAGCTGGAGAGGATAAAGCTCAGCATGGAGGCGAGCCTGTCCATGCGGGAAGTGGCCTTGAAGGAGCTGAGGGCTAAGACCGAGGGAAAGGTGACGCTTTTCGACAGCACGGACCTCTTCGACAAGCTCCTTATGGGGCCGGAAGAGACGCTCGCGTATTTAGAGAAGTATAATAAAAAGTAGCAAACTAGCTTTTACTGTTCCTAAGCACTGCTTAGGAAGTTTGATGGAAAATTTACCATAAGTCAAATTGAAGGA
>JAZDKI010000009.1:0-14671 GCA_043803165.1 Microcaldota archaeon | reverse complement strand
CCATTTCGCATCTGCCGGAGCGCCTTTCCGCTTCTATCGGGACAGGATTCATCCGCTATCCCTTCCCCGGATAAGGACGCCCTTGTGGAAGATCTTGCCACTGCAGACAAATTCGCTGATTTTGTCATAGTCGCCTTCGAGATGGATCTCGCCCCCCATCATGTCCTCCCCCACGTCTTTATGGGCTTTTCCGAAGACAGTTATACTGCCGCCCCTCATACAGCCTCCGACACGAGATGCATCACCACCCGTTTCAATCGATCCGCCTTTCATTGATGAGCCAGTTATCCCCGTGCAATCTCCCGAAATGTTGATATTGCCGCCAGTCATGCCAAATCCTGCACACATAGCCACCCTGCCCTCCACCTCGATGAACCCTCCCGACATTAAATCGCCAACAGATCCAACGTCCCCTTTGATGATGATCATCCCGCCCTCCATCTGTTCGCCTGCAAAATTCGTGCGGTCGTTTACGATGATGGTCTTTCCATCAGGATTGCGGAAACCTAGGTGTAGAACCGGACTATCTAGATGTCCTAGATGAAGGGGATACTCGCCTTGCGGACCGCAATTCACCAAGGCGCTCAGGAAAATGCCCGCTTTATAACAGAAATTTTCCTCATATTGGAACTGTGAAAGCAACATGCAGAATGCGGTGACATCACATGATGTGTAGGATTGTCGGCTTGAACGGATCGCTTTGATGAATCTTTTTAGATTTTCCGTATTGTCCAAATCTGAGGGGCTTTGATAACGGCATCTTTTCCATATCCTGACGATCGCCTCGAGCGCCTCTGTTTTCGGCGAGAATGATCTCACAACCTTTTCAGTCTCAGGTCCGTATCTGCCGAACCTGCTCGCCATATCTGTCCGCAGATGGCCTTCGCTTGCCAATCGATGAATCATCCTCTATCCCCTCCGTATATGAGTTTGCCTTTTTGGAAAACTTTCCCTCTATGGATTTCATCGCTTATGGGGCCCATCGATCCCCCGATATGTATCTCGCCGCCCGACATCCATCTTCCGATCTCCCCGGTGACGTTCCCGGCGATGCGGATTATGGCGCTATGGTTCCGCATCCCCACATCGACAACGTTGCCGCCTATAGTGATATCCCCGCCACTTACATTCATCACGGCTGGGCAATCGCCATCGACGACTATCCTGCATCCATAGGTGTCGAAGCCGATGCCGCAATAAGACCCGCTGGTTTTCGGTCCCGGGCGAACGCTGCCCTTGATATGCACCTCGCCGCCCGACATCTGGCTGCCGATCCCGTCGCAATCGCCATCGACGACTATGATGCCGCCTTTCATATGCGTCCCTACATCTCCGCCCCAGCCCTGGACAGTTATGGAGCCTGACCTCATCTCATAGCCGGTGCTATCGACATCACCGATTATCGTGACATTCTTCCTGTTCTCATAACCGAGAAAAGGGAAATCGCCATCTGCGTTTTTCAGGACCAATAGATGATCGGTTTCTTTGCTCGCCTCTATGATGGCAGTGAGGAACGCCGACGCTTCCAGCCTCTGGAGATGTTCCGGCGCCAATGCGTGTATCAAAGCGCTCAATGCCGTGACGTCCGCGTTTGAATAGTCGAGAGATTCAGCGTGACGCAAGAAGTCGCGGTAAACAGATATGAACCTCCCCAAGCTCCAGTGGTCCTGGGAGCCCCGGCTATATGGCATGGATTCTACCGCCTTCCAAAGTTCCAGGAGCCGATTGACGCCCTTGGTTTCCTCGATATTCAATCTCCGAACTGGTGAATCTGCCTCAGGAAGATATTTGCCGAACCTGCCTGTCATCTGGCATCGGTCCGGTCTTGGAGAGTGTGCGAGTGTCACCATGCCATCACCTATCGATTATGAGTATTCCATCGATGAATATTTTGCCATGCTCTATCGTATTGCGGATCACGAATCTGTCTTTTTCGAAATCGACATGCCTGATCCCGCGCTCAAGATCTGGAAAGACGCTTGTGAAATGCATCTCGCCGCCTTTCATATGGCGCCCCAGTATCAGTTCAAATGTGTATCCGTCAGGAAATGTCGGCACTTTGTATGAGGTGACGTTTTCGGCCTTTATGGTGCCTCCGCTCATGAAATCCCCCACCATATAGATCGCGTCACCTTCGACAATAACCGAACCCTGAGATATCTCGGTTCCAAGGTATGCGCCAGCATCGCCATGGACGATCACGCATGGATGCGAATTCCGAAAACCGAGGAATTCGGGTGGATAATCTAGGTGCCTGGTCATGATTTCGACCGGCCCTCCGTCGCATAAAGCTGTCATGGCGCTGAGGAATATCCCTGCTTTTGAAGCAAACGACTCCACATGCTGGAAGCGCGATAATGCAATGCTGAATTCAGTGACCGAAGAAGGATCGAACCGCCTTTGGCTTAATATCTCGAGCAACCGGACATAATTTCGATGCATCATTGTCGATATCGGGCCGGCGCAGCTTATCGTATCGAAATCATGCGGAAGATTGTTGAAAAGGTCAAGCAATTCCAGTAGGCCCGGTTTAGATACTGGTTTCGCTTCCCTGACCCCTGAATCTGCCTCAGGAAGATATTTGCCGAACCTGCCAGCCATGGCGCATCGGGCCTCTGGATGCTGTTTAAGGGCGTGAGTCGGTGTCACCATGCTCTCACTTATCCACTTCGAGTTTTCCATCGACATAGATTTTTCCATGCTCGATGGTCCCGTGTTCTATCCCGGTCTCAAGGCCCGGACTGACGCTTCCGAAGCGCATCTCGCCCCCTTTCATATGCCTGCCGATATGCAGATCGATAAAGACTTCGATTTCGACAGGATTAGGAAAAGAATGGATCAATGGGGTTACGTTCTGCGCTTCGATCTTGCCTCCTATCATACGATCGCCTATAATCCAGCTCGCGTCACCTTCTACGGTCAATGACCCTCCGGACAATTCGGCTCCAAGAAAAGCGCCTGCATGGCCATGGATGATGACGTGATGGCGGTGATTCCGGAAGCACAGGAATTCCGGCGGGTGAGGGAGGTGGCTCGTCACGATATCGACATTGTCGCCGTCGCAAAGGGTGGTCAGCGCGCTGAGGAAAATCCCCAACCGCGGAGCGAAATAATCTATCTGCTGGAACGGTGTCACTGCGATGCAGAATTCCGAGATGAAGGCGGAATCGAAGCGTGCCTGCCCTAAGATTTTTATCAGATTCATATAGTTGCGGTCCTCTTTCAAAGAAACGGGCCCGCAGTTATTGAGCGTTTTTTCTTGGTATGGTATGCTCGCAAAAAGCTCGAGCATCTTTTCCATTTCCGGGTTGGAGCGCGCTTTGGTTTCCCGGACTTCAGAATCCTTCTCAGGTGCGTATCTGCCAAACCTGCCTGCCATGGCTGTCCTTTGGGGATTTTCCGGGGATTGTTTCAGGGTCGCCATAATTACACCTTCATGCGACCTCGACCCCGTGCTGGAAGACCTTCCCTCCGGTCTTCGTGCGGTGCCTGATCCCAGCCATCAAGGAAGGGGATACATCGTTGAGCCGGATCTCCCCGCCGCTCATCTTCTCACCGATAGAATCGGTTTCCTCCCAGGTTTGGACATTGTAATCATATGAGTTCGGGTCGACAGAAGCCCGCGCGTATGTCTCCAGCGTCAGGCTGCCGTTGATGATGAGGAGGCCGCCGGCCATCCCCTTCCCTACGGATCCCCGCAAGCCCCCGTTTATCGTTATCGAACCGCCCTTCATCCCGGGACCTATTGCGCCGATCGTATCTCCCTGCCGGATTATGCTTCCGCCTTCCATCCGCCAGCCGATGTCGCAGATATCGCCTCCGATGATAGCGACATCCCTTCCAGGCGCATGATTGGTACCCAGATAATAGACCCTTTCCGGGATATGATCGAGGGAGATGCAGTAAGAGCCTGCCGGACCGTTGTTTATCAGGGCGCTGATGAAAAGCCCTGAAGTGACCTGGAACGGTTTTGTCTCCTCGAATTCTTTCATGGCGATGCAGAAGGCACCGACATCATCAGGGGTCGGGCATATGCCTTTCCTTTTGAGGGACTCGTCCATCCTGGAGTATATCTCGTATTTGCTTTCGAAAGGGCGGGACTGGGTCAGCCCCCAGACAACCTTCAACTTTTCGATGAGCGGGTTGGACGTGACCTTCTGTTCCCTGACAGGCTGCTCTTTCTCGCCGTCGAACTTGCCGAACCTGCCTGCCATGGCATTGCGATCCGGATTGGCTCGTTTGACGATGCTCATTCGCCTTCATCCCCGAAAATCAGTTTATCTTTGTGATATATACTGGTCTTTGATCCATATTTGCTTGCAGCCGCGACATCTTCTCGGAAGGTTTGGGGATCCCCTTCCCGGATATGGATAGTCCCGCCTTTCGATGCCATGCCGATGAATTGAGCGGAGCAATCGGAAACGGTTATCGAACCGCCTTCCATCAATACGCCTAGACCCCAGGACGCCATTCCATCCACAATAATCTCTCCGCCAACCATCTGGCAGCCGCAATCAGTGCCTACGTCCCCATGGACGATGACACGGTGCCCCGCCCTATTGCGATAACCGATCAGATCCGGCTTGATAACCCAATGATCGGTGAAAATATGATATTCGCCTTCGGGGCTGGCGTGGATAAGCGCGCTTAGGAATAATCCAGATTTACCGCTAAAACCCCTGCACCCTTCGGACTCGTTCAATGAAAGGGTGAATTCCGATATATCCTGCGGGCTTAATACCCGGCCATCGAGATTTGAGATGATCCTATCGAATTGCTTATGGCTTGGATGACGGTACTTCTTTTCGATGACTCTCTGATTTTCCGGGATGAAACGGGATCGGAGTAAATCCATTAGATAATCATGGGATGCACTGGTCATACAGACGCTGGTTGTTTCCCAGATATTCCTGAGAGCTTCTTGGACCGCTGAAGGTTTGGTCGGATTGGCCCGCACGTCCTGGCCCTCCTCCTTGGAATACCTGCCGAACCTGCCGGCCATTGGTAGGCGCTCAACGCATCCTGCCGAATGTCTTGGCTCTTCCTGCGCCTTCGCTACTATCATCCCAAACCCTCCGCGAAGGCGGTGAGGTGCCTTTTCACAGCCCCGATCACGATATTCGGTATGTCCTTCTCCGATTCAATAGGCTCTATCGCTATCTTCCCGTTCTTGTAAGAGCCGAGTGCCTGGTCGAAACCATGGCATAGCACTATCGTGGCACGGTTCAGCTCGGCTCGCTCATCGAAGAAGGATAAGACCTCGTCCAGGTTGGATATCCCGCCGTCCGTGAACATCACGACATCCAATGATTCGGCCTTGAAGGCGGTCTCTATGGCAGGCATAGACAGCTCCACGTCTTTTTTCAGCGCTTCCCTGGGCACCGAACGGATATCCATTCCCGGCTTATCCTTGAACAATTGGGCCATCTCGGGCCCGAGCATCCTTTTTATGATGTCCATATCCACGGTGGTCCCGCCGCCCTGGTATGCAACTATTGCACCGAGCGCATCGTCCAAATCCCTCGTGTATGGCAGATAGAACGAGTTTCCGCTGAAATTGATCACGCCGATATAGGATCCATGTATATGGTAGGATCGTGCAGCGCAGACACCGCCGAGAGTACTGAAGGATTTCACGATCCAGGGGATCGGCATGCTTGCGCTGCTGTCTATCACGACAAGCAGGTGGGGGACGGTATAATCTACCGTCTGCACCTGCCTTTCGCTGACCTTCACCTTTTTTGTGATCCCCGGCAGAAGAAAGCCTCCTGAGCTGTTAGGCAGAGCGAGGTTCGCGTCGGTCCCGACCCTCCAGCGCTCCACTTCGGAAAACGTCCTGATGGTCGTCGGTGTATCCAGAAGCTTCTTCGTGACCACAAGGGGATATTGAAGCGAGAGGTCGCGGTAGTATTCCACGACATCCTTGTCGACCTCCAATTGGCCTCCCGAGGTCCCTATGGTCTTGAAGCCCTTCGGATCCGGAAGCGAGACCCCCTGGCCTTTCAGCCATTTCTTGACCTTGCCTAATTCGCCTTTGCCTATTTCCCAGGATATCTCTTTCAGGGCCTGTTTTATCTCCTGCGGGGTAGCATCTTTGAGCATCTTTTTCACGTCGCAGTCGCCCATCCCCGATCCGGAGCCCCCCGAACCGCCGCCTTTTCCCGGGTGCTTCTTCTCGAGTTCGATGAGGATGTTGCCCCATATCCAGAGCCCCTGGCGCATCTTCTCGACATCGGTGGAGAGGAAATCTATCTGCCTCATCTTCTCTAGGAAAGGCGCTTGTTCCGGGTCCTCTTGTTCTTTCCTTCCGGCGACTTCGTGCAGATATGCGAGCATCAGCCCGCGGGCGGCCCCGTCCAAGCCGGAACCGTCTGTCGCTCTCAGCGCTTTCCGCGTATCTAGGATGGCCCCGGTCCTCTGCTCTTCCAGGGCGCTTGAGATGTCGACAGCCATATCGGCATATGTCTGGATGATGAATGTCTTCATGTCATCATCATGCGAAGAGAAGAAGTCCTCGGTCATCTTGCCTGCGAGTATCATCACTCCGAGCGTCCGCGGGAAGACCATATAGTGGCCGATCTCATGACCGAACACCCCTTCCAGGCACCGTTCTTCGGTGATGCCACCGGTCTTTGCCACGTTCCGGACGAAGCCGGTATCGACCAGGGTCTCCCTGGTCCGAAAGTCGAAGCAGGCCCCACCCTCAAACTTTTTGACCGCCTTGGGGTCGTTCAACGAAGGATAGTGGTACCATCCGCGCACGCGCTCCCAAATCAGTCGCATTTCAGCGCTGATGCCCTGTTTCTGTATTGCCATATCTTCACCTATCTAAAACTAATTTTCCTGCGAGGTAGATCCTCCCGTGGATGACGGAGTCCAGTCCTAGGGCATCGAGCCCGTGTTTATCCCTAAATCGCCCATGGTTGACGACTTCGTTCAGGTGTATCTCGCCCCCGGTCATCCCCACCCCGATTTGGTGCTGGTTGTAGGGTATTCGGATGGTAGAGGTGTTTCGGTTCGATTGCCATCTGCGAATCGTCTGATAAGGGATACTGAGGGTTCCTACACCCATGGTGCCATGCACTTCGATTATGCCCCCTTTCATCCCTTTGCCGATATCTCCTTCCATATCTCCTTGGATGATCAATGTCCCGCCTTCCATCTCGGTGCCGGCATCGCCCTCGCAATTTCCGGTCACTGTCACCTTCCCGCCGGTCATCTTGAGGCCTGCGCGCCTTGCATCCCCATCGATGACTGTTTCATGTCCCGGATTGTTCCGGATGCCGAGGTAAGCGAGCGGATGATCGAATTGGCGCTGGGGGAGCAGGTACTTTCCGGGAGGGCCGTTATTGACAAGCGCGCTCAGGAAAATCCCGGCATCCGCCCTGCCGAAGGCGCCTATCTCTTCTATAAAAGAAGCCATAGTTACGCAAAGGCGTGCGATATCTTCTTGCCGATATGGGAAAGGGAATGCCTGGACTATGGAATGGATTTTTCTATAGTAATCATCGTGATAGAAATATCCATCCGGCCCTAAAGGGCAGTGCGATGTGAGCGTCTTGAATTCTGAAAGGAGCTTTTGCAGCGTTTCATCTCCAGTCTTTGATTTCCGGACGTCCTGGCCTTGCTCCTTCGAGTATCTTCCGAACCTGCCGGCCATGTTCATGGCGCTTTTGGATTCTTCCGGCCTGGCGAAACGTGTCTGAGGCATGGATTCACCTTTCATAGATTAATCTCCCTTGGAGGTATATCCTTCCTGAGATGATATCGCCTTTCTCCAGGCCATAGCCGATATTCGGGAAGACGGTTCCGGCATGTATCTCCCCGCCCGTCATCTGGGAACCTACCGAATCCCAGAATTCCCCTATGACCTGCCAGTGCCGATTCACATCCTGCTGTTTGGAGAGCACCAATGTCCGGACCTCGAGCCTCCCTCCGGCCATTTTCAATCCTATATCCCCCTTGTGGGTCCCTTCTATCACGGCCAGTCCACCGCGCATGAGCTGCCCAGCCAGCAGTTCGCATCCGCCCTGGACGACCACGTTCCCCCCTTCCATCTCTTGGAAGGCGTGCGCCCCTGCATCCCCCTGGATTATCAGGTCATGCCCTGCCTGGTTGCGGTAACCGAACGCTTGTATGGTTGTTTCGAGGTTTCCGACCGGTAGGACGTATTGTCCCCTCGGACCGTTGTTTATCAGTGTGCTAAGGAAGATACCGGCTTTTCTGGAGAACGATTCTTCTCCTATGTAAGCGCCTATTGAGAACACCAATTCGGATATGTCGGCCGGACCGTACTGGATTCCGCTTCCTTGGACGGTTTGGCAGAGTTTTTCGTAAGTTTTGTAATCGTACTTGTTTGTGCCCCAACCTAAGCCGGGGAGTTGAAGGACGCCGAATTCTTTCCAGAGCCCCATCAGGCGCTGGACCGTCTCGTTGGCCTTCGGTTCGAGCTTCCGGACATCCTGGCCGCCTTCTTTCTCATATCTGTCGAACCTGCCAGCCATGGCCACCTTCGCATCGCGTTCGGACCTAGGGGTTGAAGCGAGCATCATCCGCTATCGCCTCCAGATATGAGCTTTCCTTTGTGGAATACCCGGCAAGATTCTCCACCTTCCACCGCTATGATCTCTCCCTCATAATCCCCTTCTATGCGTATCACGCCGCCCAGCGATGCCAATCCGACCAGATCTCCGCAGTCTCCTTTGATTATGATGGTGCCTCCGAGAAGATTTGTCCCTGCGGCTGATCCTGCGTTCCCGTGGATGATGATTTTACCCCCCGACATCTTATCTCCGATTCCGTCGCCGACATCTCCCTGGACTATGATGGTCCTTCCTTTGCGGTTATGCCGTCCTAGCCAGTTGATTTTTTTATCGAGGTGATTCGTATATATCGTATATTTCCCTTTTGGACCGAGACGGATCAGGACGCTGAGGAAGGAGCCGGCCTTGGAGCTAAAATTCGGGTCATCTTCGAACTCTTTCATTGCCAGGCTGAATGCCGCCACGTCTTTCGGTCCGAAGAGAAGGCCGTTGAATACGGATAACGATTTCAGCATTTTGGAATATCTTACCAGGTTTTCTACGCCATACGTATCCACGCTGAATTTAAGCGCGTTCCATGCCTTTCGGAAAGCATCCATGACCGGAGAAGATGTCTGGCCCGCTGTCCTGACGTCTTGGCCGCTCTCTTTGGAGTATCTGCCGAACCGGCCCGCCATATCCGCGCGCTGGAGGTGCTCTTCCTTCCTTTGGCGCTTCATCCGCTATCGCCTCCGTGGATGAGCTTGCCTTTGTGGAATATCCGGGCATTGCAATTATGTTCTTCCCACTCTCTCGGATTCTTGATGTGTAAGTATCCTCCTTCGAGTCTTATCACACCGCCATCCGAATCGTATCCGATTCTTTTCCCGGTATCGCCTTTGATAATGATTACGCCGCCGAACATAGCATAGCCGGTATCGTTTCCGGCATTTCCTTCGACAATTATTTTTCCAGATATCATATAACTGCCAATACTATCTCCGGCGTTTCCCATAACGATGATGCGTCCTCCCCTCATGCGGTCCCCCAAAAAATCTCCGGCATCGCCCTGGATACGGATTATCTTTTTCTTTGTGTTTCTGTAGCCTAAACCGTCCAATCTCTTCTCTAGATGATTCGTCATTATCACATACTCCCCGATCGGACCTAAAGCAACGAGGGCGCTGAGGAATAGGCCAGCTTTCAATGGAAAAGAGTCCTCATTCTCGAATTCCTTGATCGCGAGGCTGAATTCAGAGACATCTTTTGGGCATATCGTGACGTTTTTTAAAATCGCTAGAGAAAAAATCACTTTGAAATATGTATAATCACCGCTGTTTAAATTTATTCCACCATTCTCACTCGGATCGATGAACCTAAATGAAAACCACGCCTTTCTTATCGCTTCCATCGTCGCTGATGTACCTTGGCTTTTCGTCCTTACGATCTGGCCATCTTCAGGAGCGTACTTCCTGAAGCGGTCAGCGAAGGCCGTCTCATGATCGCGCCTTTTGTGTTTCTGGGCCATGTCCATCCCTACTCATAGAACGCCTTCTCGCCGTCCTCTTTGGCGGCGATTATCAGGTCCTTCATCAGGGGATGGTCGTATTGGTTCGGGTCCAGCTTCTTCCTCTCGGATTCGCTGAGCGCTCCGGATTGGATCTTCGCTATCTGGATCTTCGCTATCAGGTTCTTCATCGGCTGGACCGATGTCACGTATCTCGCGTGTATCTCCCTCATCAATGTCGTCGCGAGGTGCATCGCCATGCTCGTCTGGCGCACATCGTTGCCGTGCCTGTGGGCATAGTCGTCTGTGAAGACCGCTTTCGGGACGAACACGTAGGGGAGGACATAGAGCACCTGGTCCAAGCTTGCCTTGGCCGAGCCCAAAAACCACGCCAGCCCTTTGGCATAGTCTTCCGCGGCCATCGCGGTCCTCGGGCTGAAGCTGTTCTTCACATAGATCCCGGCGTGGCTCTGGTCATGCGTATCGGTGCTTATCGGATCCGACGCCCTTTTGGAGCCGTATTGGACGGAATGGTTTATCTCGGCCATGGCCGCCTGCAGGAACAGCATCGCATCGTTATCGAGTTCCAAGGAGCGTATGTGCCCCTGTATGTCCGCCTTCTCCTCATGGGTAAGATACCCCTGCACGAGCCTCTGCTGCAGGGTGCCTTTGAATTTAGCATAATCGATCGCCAGGGCATCGAGGGCGCTCTGGGTGAAATCCGGCCTGCACAGGTTCGCCGTTACGCGGGATTTTGCATCCTTGTAATCGAAAAGGACCATCGTGGTGAAGAATCCTTCTTCGGTCTGGATGTCCATACGGTCCCTCAGGGCCGGAAGCAGGCCGACCTCGTGGTTGCCAGTCCTCTCGTTCATCGTGAAGAAGGCGGGCTTCTTGCCTTCGAAAAGCGTGGCGTTCAGGTAATTCCAGCGGTGCGTCTCAAGGCCCTGGAGGATCGCGTCCTGCGCGTCCAATGAGAGGCGGTTTATCTCGTCGCCGATCAGGACATCGCTTCCGAACGAGCCCTGCCACCTGACGCGCTCCTGCCCCTGCGCGAGGGCGCCGTAATCAGGCCTCGCCACGATCTTCTCCTCGTATTTCTGCGGGTTCCCGCGCATCTCGACCGCATCGTAGAGGTCGTAGGGAAGCCCGGAGAGCTTGGAGGCGAGGATCTTGGCGACCGTGGTCTTTCCCCAGCCGGGTTCGCCGGCGAGGATATGGTTCCTGTCCAAGAGATAGGTGAGCGTCATCAGGACCAGGTTCGAATGCATCTTGCCGGATCCAGCCGGCCCTTCCGATAGCGGGGTGAAATGGTACTTTTCCGCCACCTCTGATACGATTCCATAAATCTTATGCCTGGGATTCTGTTTTGAAGCCATATGGATACCCCTATTATAACAACTAGGATGTGGCGGAAACCCTTTTTAAATGTATGTAAAAATGGGAAAACGTGGGCTTATTCCGGTCAAACCTTATAATCCGGCATATCCCGGCCTATCCGGGCCTTAGTGCTCTGGGCCAGCTTGAATCCGGGCGGAAGCTCCTCGCGCTTGTTCAGCCGCCAGGAGAGCCTCTGGTACATGTCATGCATGCAGAAGCGGTCGTCGTCGCTTTTCAGGAACGGCCTCAGTTCCGGATGCGCCATGATGATCTCGACATAGGAGTTTTTGTACAGCGATAGCCTCACCACGCCGTAGAGCATCTCTGCCTGCTTATCGTCCAGCCCTGCCATGACCGAAGAGAACGACGCGAGGTTCCTGCCCCAGGCCTGGCGGATAGTTATCCATAGGCGCGTGAGTTCCGGGGTAATCTTGACCTTCTCGTCGACAGCCCTCTCTTTGGCCTTCGCAACGCCATCCTTCTCTTTTTTCACGCCTGCCAAGACAAACACCCTCAAAGGAATCGGATTGTATCAATTAAAACGCTTCTGGACGCATTTTGATACAAACGTTTATAAATAAGTTCCGCGCGAACTGAATAGAAAACGTAAAGGAGGTGTAGCAAGATGGAAAAAATGGAAATGGGACAGAAAATCGGCATGTCTAATTGTACGAAGAACTTCCACTACACCCCGCTCATCAGGTGGCATGAGCTTTTGTAGGAGCTAAGGGACCCGAAAGGGGCGTGACGCCCGAAACTCCTGCGCCCGGAAAAAGGGCTTAGTGATAACGCCATCATGGCTATTGATCCATGGTAGCGGAGCGCTGTGGGCCGTCCCTGCCGTATCGGCTTGGGCGGGAAGGGCGCTTCCAGGCGTTTACGGTTTACACGAGGGGGGAAACCCCCTCGATTGTCAGGCATAGGGCGTGATAGAAGTGGTTGGTGAAGAACCGGCCGGACCCGTCCCGGATTTCCGGGACGACCGGCTGGGCGACGGGTTCGCCGCAGATATGGCCGTTCCGGCAAGGAGAGGCAGACCGAAGAGGGCAGTCTCCAAGGAGCGCTTGGGAGAGGTCTTGAGGATGTATTTCCTCGAGAAGCTCTCTATGAGAAGGATCGCTGATATAATCGGCGTGTCCCATATGAGCGTGTACCGGATGCTGAGCGACCCGGACGTCGAACTGCTGATTTGATGGCCATCCAGGCGGCCAAACCTCTCTTTTTTCTTATTTTTTCGTCATACGACGTAATACATAGCTTAAAATACCAGGAGCTCCATAATATGTGCAGATAGACTTGTTCTATTGAACGAACTATAATGAGGTTTTGGGCGGGAGCTCAAGAGCGAATGATAGTATCTTTTTAGTTCAATACGGTTTATCAGGATGACGCATAAGCGTCGATAAAAAAGGTGAATTTGAATGGCATATGAAGGCGGAGACAGGCCAATGTTCGATGCGGTCTGCTCTAAATGTGGCCAGCCCTGCCAGGTTCCTTTCAAACCAACGGAAGGAAGACCTGTATACTGCAGGAACTGCTACAAACCGAAATCGAGATTCTGAAAAACCGGTTCTCGGTTTTGGAAAGGATCGTAATTCTTGAAATTTTATTGTTTTTTGAAGGTTCTCTTTCTCGAAATGCTGTCATAGCGGAGCAGATATCGTTTTGTGTCAGTAAATAGTAATAAAAAGTTTTCTTGACATCAGCTATCCATGCGATTGAGACATATCCATGCCCCAAAGGGCGATCAGGAGAGAAAAAGCGCCCGCGAGCCCCTGGAGAATCTTCGGGCATATGACGCCTTGATGGTCAGGAACGCCCTCGAACATGGGCTGATGGACATCTCGGCTGACAAACGGATGGAACGGAAGGTCACGCCGTGCGACTTGTACCGGGTCAGGCTCTGCGAGGGAGTCGCCGAAAAGAAGCTGATCGACTTTATCGGGTCTGTTAGGAACTCCGGTGATCAATGTAAGCCCTGCGATGGAATAATGGCGTTTCGGCAGGCGGAACGCGCCGGCCTGATCCACATGGATTATATCGCGACGATCCCGTTTTTGCCCAGAAACCCGTGGGGCCAGTTCTAGGACATCTGGTTTTCATCCCGGCGTGGATCCCATATCCAAGGTCCGGATTATCTTCTCGTGCAGGGCCGGGTTTCCGGAGCCGACCCAGTTGTATTTTTTGCCAAGGTCGGACATCTCCGGAAGCTCATTGCCTAGCGGGTCGGTCAGCAGCCCCCCGGCCTCCTTGATTATTAGGTATGCGGCCATGAAATTCTCCGGGGTCGACTTGTCCCGGACGTCTATTATGGCGTCGTAGCCCCCGTGCGCGACATAGGCTGCGTCGAGGGACGCGGCCCCGCCCCGCCGTATCATGTGGCAACGTTCAATGACAGGCATCACGCGCGCCCATTTCCAGCGTTCGCCCATATTGAAATCGAGATCCATGCCGATGAGCGCCTCGGAGATATCGGATACCGAGGAGGCTCTGCAAGGGTTCGAATTGCGGCTCGCTCCGACGCCTTTGACAGCGACCCACGTGTTGCCTGACCAAACGCTCCCGATGAACGCGGCTTCCACATATCGTGGCGATATGGGCTGACCTTCCGGCACCAAAGCGACAGAGAAGGCGGTGCTCTCTATCCCGCGTTTGTAATTGGTGGAGCCGTCGGTCGGGTCCATGACCAGGGTGAATTCCGGGGCGCTGGAGCCGAGTTCGACCACTCCACGCTCTTCGGTGAGTATCCTCATCGGGATTTTCAGTCGGTCGAAGTGCTCTATCGCCTTCCATTCGGCTTCGTAGTCGAAGCCCATCGTGACATCGCACTGGTCGGGCTTGCGGGGATTTGCCATCTTCTCTTCGACAAGCAGCCTCCCCTTCGTGTTAAGGAAGCGCCTGACTTTGCGGAAGCACTTTTCCATCTCCAGGACCATCCGTCCGTTGTCCAATCTCCTCATGATGAGCACCTTGTCGGTGATTGTGATATGATACGTAACTGTTAAAAGACGCAGCCCATGGCTGACGCTAGGAGAAAATGAGACTCACGCTTCATTAAGAGATGACCGATGCGTCGTACTCGCACACTGCTTCCATGAACCACTGAGTGTGAGTCAGTAATTTTGGAGGTGATCTATCCGCAGGTTCCCCTACGGATACCTTGTTACGACTTAGCCCCCCTCACGCCCTCTCGGTTCGAGCCCAGCATGAACCAGGACCTCACCGAAAAAACATTTGGGTGACTTGACGGGCGGTGTGTGCA
>JAZDKI010000008.1:0-21413 GCA_043803165.1 Microcaldota archaeon | reverse complement strand
CATCGTCGTGTTGGAGCAGTTGTATGTCGGGCCTGCGCCGTCAACAAAGTACCAGCAGGCCGATATGCCGAAGTTGTCTGTCGCGGTGAAGTTCAGGGGCACGGATCCTGAGCTGTATGTGCTGTTTGTGGGGAGCAGGATGGATATGCCCGGGTAGACCAGGTCCACTGTGAAGTTCCTTGTCTCGGATATGGCGGTGTTGTTGGCCTCATCTGTACAGGTGACGTTCCAGTAGTGCAGGCCGTTCACTATCCCTGGGACTGAGAAGTTTGTGGCGGTATTGTTCTGGGTGGTGGAATTGGTCTTGTTTATCGCGCCATCAAGGAACAGTGAGCAGTTCATGACGGAGCTCGTGTCGTCTATGGCCGTGAAGTTGAAATTGAGCGTCGAGACGTTTGTGATGAAACCAGGCGTCGGGAAGGTCAGGTTGATGCTCGGTGCCGTTGTGTCGTTCTGCAGCAGGATGCCGTAGATGCTTGCAGGGTCCATGTCCGACAGGCTGAGGGCGTTGGAAGCCGTATCGGGAGTGCCGTTTTGGAAGGCCCAGCCGCTGGCATTGTATTTCCAGAGCTGGAAGGACGATTCGTCATATCCTGCCGATTCGGCATCCTCCCAGTGCCACAGGATGCTGCTTATGGAGACGCTTCCGGCCAGCCGGGTTATATCCACGTATTTGCCTGCGAAGCTGGTGCGGCCCGCTGGCAAGGCGGAGGAGTTCGTCGTCCAGTTGATGGAATAGGATTCGCTAGAAAGGCTGTCGTTGATGTAAAGGCTGGTGTGGTTCTGGAAGCCGCCCGAGGGGTTGTCGAAGGTGATATTGGTCGCATTGAATGCCATCGTCGAACCGATGTTTTCGGTCAGGTTGAGATCCAGGCCATTGCCATAGAAGCGGTCGTTGCTGAAGGAGACATTGGAATTGCGGATATCAGCGCCGAACCGCGCGTTTCCAGCGATCGTGTTGTTGGCGAATATGTTGCCGTAGGTCGAGGTGGCTGATATCCCGCCTATGGATGCGTTCTCGAAGCGGTTGTTTTGTATCGCATTGTCATTAGCCCCGGAGGTGAATCTGATCGAGTATGCTGTGCCGTTCACTATGCTGTTCCTTATTGTGGCGTTCCGGCAGGCGTCTAGAATGAAACCCGCATAGGCAGCATCGGAATCGATGGACACGTTGTCGAACGTCACGAGCGCCGGATTTCCATAGATGCGGACCAGGCCGTCGTTGCCGGTGTCGTTGAGAGAGCGTATGGCGATGTCTTCGAAAAGATTGCCCGAACTGGTGCCGACATCGATGATGTCATCGGCATCGATGCCCCCGGTCATCACGCTGCCTGAGACCGTATTGTTGTTGGAGCCCGGATAGATCACAAAGCTGGTCAATTCATTAGTGAGATTCAGAGCGCTGAAGTTGTTGGATGAGCTGGCATCGACATCGATTCCGTCAAGATCGAATGCCGAGGTGTCGTTTTGGAACGAGTTGTTGTCCGATGACATAAGGTAATAACCGGCCAGGGAGTTGCTGGATGCGAGATTGTCGGCCAGGGTGTTGTTCGCGCTGCCATTCAGGTAGAATCCATGCTTGGCGTTGTCTTGGGAGATGTCGTTGGTCAGGTTGTTGTCATAGCCCAGGTCCAGGTAGAAACCGGCCTCGGAGTTGTTGGCTGTCGTTATATTGGTGAGGATGCTGAGATTCGACCGGTAGGCGAAGATGCCATAGGCATAGCCGGATACGTTCTGGCAGTCCCTCACCGTGACATTCGTGAGCGGGCCGAAGAGCAGGATGCCGTAGGTGGTGCCCGCGGTCCCGTTGTTTGTAATATTATAGCCATCGCAGTCGAAGACGACATCCGAGGCATTGATCTTCACGCATGCGGAGCCTGAAAGGGGCGACGCGTCATTCGGCGCCCCTGCCGAGTCCTGGGTCAATATGTAGCTGCCGGATGTCATTATCACGGGGCAGTTCCTCTGCACGGTGACGTTCCTCGTCCCGGTCGAGTTTCGGTTCCCTGCGATGTTGATCGCGGTGGCGTTGAGTTGGTATAGGCCGTCAGGCAGGCCGGTGAAGTTCGCGAAAAGCGGGGAGGAGGCAGATGAGCTCGAATTGACCAGGGCGCCTGTCGAATTGTAGAGGTATATCGTGACGTTGACGAGATTGCCGCCCAGGGCCGTGACGTTCGCCTGGATGAAGTCCCTATTGAGGTATGATCCCGGGTCCTCGGTCGGCGGTACGAATTGGATCGCCGGAGCCGCGTTGGCTAGGGTGAGATTGCCGGGCAGGGTGTAGCTGTTGGAGAATCCTTCGGGCGTCTCGTTCTCATAGACGACTATCTCCATCGAGTAGTTCCCGTCAGGATAGGCCACGGTGTTCCAGGAAAACGACGTGGAGTTTGCGTCCCCGTAATCTGAGACGATGGTGCTGTTGAATGAGTTATCCGGATTGAGGAGCGTGATGTTGAAGCGGAGCGGATCTCCTTCGAAATCGCTCACTCCGCTCCAGGTGATGTTGATGGTGCCGTTGATCAGCTGGTCCGGATACGGGATTAGGAGGTATGGCGTGGATGGGGGGCTGTTGAAATAGACTATGGTGAAGTTGGTCTTCTCGGAATCGTTCATCCGCCCTAGGGTGTCGTTCGCGAAGAACGTCACGTTATAGAGGCCGAGCGCGGACGTCTCGTTGAACATATGGAATGTATTGTTGTCGTCCGAAACGGTGAAGTTGTCCCAGCCGACGCTCATGTTCCCCCAGTCCGGGAATGCGGTCTCGGATTCGAAAGAGACATATACCGCACGGGCGAAATCGAACTCATTCTGCGATACGCTCTCCTCCGTCCAGTCGTTCGCGGTATTGTTCCAGGTGAAGAACGTGAAATTGTCCCCCACCCTCTTGATGCGCATCTTGCCGGACGTGTCTTCGGTGGGGCGGGTGAGGATGTAGTCCGAGAAATTCCCGTCGTCGGCGAAGATCTCGTAATTCCTTCCAAGACCGGTCCAGTTCGATAATGCGATGAAGATCATCCGGGAGGCTCCGGCTGAGGTCGGAATAGCGGTTACCTGGAAATTGAGGGCGTGATCGGTCCCGGTCTCTTCCTCGATATTGAAGTCTATCTGGATGTCAAAGTCCCCATCCACGGCCTTGCCGGAGATGAGCGTGCAGAGGGTGTCTGTCTTAGGCGTCCCATCCCCTGAGAGCGAGGTGTACGCCTTCCCGGGTATGGTCGTGTTTATATCCGCGGTGCAGGTCTGTGACGGCCCGATGCTCACATTCTCGACCGTCCATGCGGTCCCGACCGTGTCGGCCTCGAATAGGTCGCTCTGCAGGCCTTTGTCGAGCGTGAAGTTCTGGACCGAGCCGTTGGGCAGGCTCACCTGCGCGATGGCAACAAAGACGCCTTCCGCATCCGTCGCATTTATCGACAGCGATACCGGCCGGCTCTGGGAGTAGTTCTCTCCGAGGGGTGCTAGGATGATGACGGATGGCGGGAGATTGTCTATGAAGAAGGTGCCTGGCAGGGTGTAGCTGTTTGAAAGGCCTTCCGGCGTCTCGTTCTCGTATACCGTGACGCGCAGGGAGTATTCCCCGTCAGGCCAGACGCTCGTGTCCCACTCATAGTTCACCGACGAGTTGTTTCCATAACCAGAGACGATCGTATCATTGTCGCTGCCATCCTGATTGAGGAGCGTGATGTTGAACCTGAGCGCATCGTCTTCCAGGTCTGTGACGCCTGACCAGGTGATATTCCTTGTGCCGTAGAGCACCGAACCGATCGACGGCAGCAGGATGAACGGTTTCGAGGGGGGCTGGTTCTCATCCAATATCGTGAAGTTCGTCTTCTCGCTATCATTCAGGCCGCCGAGGGTATTGTTCACGTAGAATGTGACGTTGTAGGTCCCTATTGCAAGCGTGTCTGAGAACGCGGCGAACGTGGCATTATTGTCCACGACGACCAGATCGTCCCATGTCGCATTCGCCGTCCCCCAGCCAGGGACCGCGGATTCTGATTCGAACGAGAGATACAGCGGCCGGCAGATATCGAGCAGGGTGGAATTCTCGTATGACCAGGAGCTGCCCGTATCGTTCCAGGTGTAGAACGTGAAATTGTCGCCCACGCGCGTTATCCTGAACCTGCCATAGGTGTCGTTGGTCGGCCTCCGCAGGATATAATCCGATAGATCCTCCCCGCTCACAAATACCTCGTAATTCACCCCGAGGCCGGTCCAATTCGAGAGCGCGATGAACACCAGCTCCCTGGCATCTGCCGAGCTGTTGCCCTCGAGAAGCTGGAAATTCAGGGCGCCATCCGCTCCTAAGCCGCTTGTGAGGTTGAAGCTGATGCTGGCATCGAAATCCCCGTCCAGGGGCTTATCGGCTATCAAGGAGCATAGCGTATCGGTCTGCGGGGCGCCGTTGCCGCTCAATGATGTGAACGCTTTCCCGGGGAAGGTAGCGTTGATGTCAGCGACGCAGGTCTGGGAGGGGCCTTCGAGCCAGTCCTCCACGTGCCAGTCCGTCCCTACCGTGTTGTTTGAGAAGCTGTCGCTGTGCTGGCCCGAGTAAAGCGTGACGTTCACGACGCTTCCGTTCGGGCGGCTGACGATCGCGATGGCGGAATCTATCCCGACGCTGTCCGTGGCGTTGACCGAAAGGGACACCTCGGCCCCCTTGTAGTGCGATTCTCCCAGCGGGGAGAGGATCACGACCGATGGGACCTGGTTGCGTATCCTGAACGAGCCTGGCAATGTGTAGCTGTTGCTCAGCCCTTCGGAGGTGGCGTTCTCGTACACGGTCACCCGGAGCGAATACAGGCCGTCCTGATACGCGGTGGTGTCCCATAGGTAGTTATTGCTCGAGATGTTGCCGTAATCAGATATTATCGTCGCATTGTCGCTTCCGTCCGTGTTGAGGAGCGTGATGTTGAAGCGCAAGGTGTCGTTGTCGATATCCGTCACTGCGCTCCAGACGGTATCATAGGTTCCGGATATGATGTCCCCTACAGCCGGCGCCAGGATGAAAGGCTTGGACGGCCGGTTGTTCGCATCTACAATGGTGAAGTTCGTCCTCTCGGTGCTATTCTCCACGCCGAGGGTGTCATTCACGGAGAAGGTGACATTGTGCAATACGGCATAGTGGCCAGGATCGTAGAATATGTTGTGCAGATCAGGGGTCGATGAGATGGACAGGTTGTCCCAGCTCGCGTTCATGGCGCCCCAGCCAGGATAGGCGGATTCGGATTCGAAAGCGAAGAAGAGCGCGTTGCTCAGGTTGAGCGTGCTGGAGTTCTCGAATATCCATGATGAGCCGGTGCTGTTCCAGGTATAGAAGCTGAAGTTGCTGCCTGCCCTCGTTATGCGGAACCTGCCTGAGGTGTCATTTGTCGGGCGGGTGGCTATGTACTCGGATACGATGCCGTCATCGACAAAGACCTCATAATTCCTGCCTAAGCCGGTCCAGTTGGAGAGCGTGATGAACGCCAGCGTCGATGTGTCGGCCGACGTGTTCACCTCCATGACCTGGAAGTTTATCGCGTTGTCCACACCCTCGCTAGAGAGGATCTCGAACGAGATGTTCGCATCGAAATCGCCATAGACCGTCCTATTCGAGACGATGGAGCAGAGCGTGTCCGTCTCAGGGCTGCCGTCGCCGCTGAGCGAGGTGAACGCCTTGCCGGCTATTGTGCCGTTTATATCCGCGACGCATGTCTGGGAGGGGCCGATGGAGGTGTTCTCCACGAACCAATCCGTCCCGATGGTATCAGAGCTGAAATCATCGCCGGTAGGCTGGGGATATAGCGTGATGTTCTCCGTGGTGTTCGTGATCGGATGGTGGATGGTCGCTATGGCGGCGCTGATGCCGTCGGAGTCGGTGGCGTTGATGGCTATCGGGACCGGCCGGTTGTCAGGGTAGCTGCCGCCGAGGGGCTCGATGACGATCACCGATGGCGGGGAGTCGTATATGTACGTCCTGGTCTCGCTGACGCCCCAGTTCCCTGCGGAGTCGTTGCCGAAGACCCGGTAGGTGTAAACGCCGAGCGAGAGGCCGGTCTTGTTCGTATACCAGTTCGTGCCTGAACCGGACATGGATTCGTTGGTGCCGTTCCATTCCAGTATGGAGGCATTCAGCGTTTCGTCCGATGTTATGTTGATGTACGCCCAATCCAGGTCGCGCGCCGAACCGTTACCTAGGGTCGGATCCACGAAGGTGATGTTCGGGGGCGTCGTGTCGATCGTGATTGTCCTGGTCTCGCTGATTCCCCAGTTGCCGACGCTGTTGTTGCCATATACCTTGTAGGTGTATACGCCATCCACTATCCCGGTCTTGTTCTTGAACCAGTTGGTAGCGGAGCTATTTCCCATGGATTCGTTGGTGCCGTTCCATTCGAGGAGCGCAGCATGGAGCGTACGGTCGGATGTGATGTTGATGAACGCCCAGTTTCTTGCCCAGGCCGTTGCGTTACCGGGTGTCGGATCCGCGAATATGAGATTGGGCGGGGATGCGATGGTGGCTATGACGGAAAATGAGAGGATATCGGAAACGATATCGGTGGCTGGGAACGTGAGCGTGTCCGCAGAGGCGTTGATCAGTGTCTGGGCAGTGATATCATATGTTCCGCTGGCATTCGTCATTGTCACATTGAAGCTCCAGCCATCAGGCACTCCGTAGGCCGAATAATCCGTCCATACGGTCGCATTATAGGTTGTGACAATGGGCAGGAAGACGGTCTGCACGCTTATATTCCAAGCCTTCTGGAGCGTATCGTTCAGGACAAGGGACTCGTTGTCCCGGATGGCATCATGGACGCTCGCCCGGAAGGTCTCGTTGGATAGCGTCGAATTGGGGAATATCTCGGTAAAGCACTCGACAGTGTTCGAGGAATAGGTTGTCGCGTTTTGAGGCGCTCCTGCGCTTGCGTTGTCGCTCGCCCACAACTGGCCGCTGGAATTGTAGACATAGATTGTGTCGGGTATGAGGCTATCGGGGAACTGGATCTGGATCCTGGGATAGAAGAGATAGCGCACATAACGTGGGACCGTTCCGGTGTTGTTGAAATAGATGGTCGCATTCCTCGTGGCGTTAAGGTATTGGTTCGGTCCGACATTATAACCGGCATCCACCTGCAAAGCCGGACCAAGATATGACGATATCGAGTATGGATGCGGAGAGCGTATCTCGACATTCGCTGGTTGATTGGTGTAATTATAGTAGATTGTCAGATTCCCAGAAGCCGGAGAGGTGCAGTTGAGGTAAATCCTCAGATAAAGATAGTTACCCTGGGATATGGAGAAGTTCCGGCTCGAATTGGATTCGATGAGCGTAGGGGTGATGGCAGGGATGCCTTGTTCTGCGTCGCAACCCTCTTCGAGGACGTTCATGCCGCTATCCTTCACGGCATGGCAGAGGTAGGGGCTGCATGATGCGGATATGTCGGGGGTCGCTGAAAGGTTGGCTCTCAGGATGACGAGGTCGTCCATGAGATAATCTTTCAGGAATGTGCCGTTCAGACCGGAGCCATACATAGGGTAGTCCCACATGAGCGTGCTGCCCGATGACAGGTCGACCTCATTGGTCATGGAGTAAGGGGTCCCGTTAGGCAGCTCTTTCCTCAACCAATGCGTCGTCGAATCATTGCCGGAATAGAAGGTCCGGTTCTCCCATTCCCAGAGGTATAAAAAGAGCCAGACGCTCGCTGACGTGCTGTTCACAGAGTCCGTGTAATTCACCGCGGAGCAGCTGGCGTTGAAAGTCACATTGTAATACATCAAATAGTCGGTGACGTTTCCTGTGTAGTTCCCGGTAGAGGAGTTGTATGTCAGGGTCACATTGTCTGAAGTCTCATCGTTAGCCACATAGCATACGGCTCCGGATACCGGTTGGCCTGTCAGCGAATCCAGATATCTCGCCTGAAACGGAATGTATATGTCGTAGCCGCTTCCAGGGCTTCTTCCCTGGGGATAGACAGACTGGTTCACGCTGAAAGCGAGCGTCGTCGGCCTCGCCATGACAGTGAAGTTCTGGATTGTAGTCTGGTTGTAATTGCCCGCGGTGTCGTTGGCCCAGAAATACCACCCCACGCTCGTCCCGGGGGCCGCGGTGATGGCCGAGACGTTATACGACGTGTTGGCCGCGCCGCTGAATAATGCCAGAGAGGAATTGGCCCAAGCCCCGCTCTGGTTGGTGCTGAATATGTATCCGGAAAGCCCACCCGCATCGGTCCACGAAGTATTGAATGCGACGGTCTGGTTCCAGTACACCGGGGTTGTGTTCACCTGCGGATCGCTCCATAGGGGTGATGCGGTATCCACCGTGAAGTTCCTCGTCTCTGACGATGCAGAGCCGCTGGACGTATCGGTGCATTGGACGTACCAGCTGTGGTTCCCGTCTGCGATCCCGGAGACGGAGAAGTTGGTCGGGGTATTATTCTGGACACTGGAATTGGTCCGGTTCAGGACGCTGTCGAGATATAATGAGCAGTTGAATGGCGGGCTCGCCCCGGTCACGGTGAAATTGAAGTTTATCGTCGAGGAGTTTGCGGTGAGGTTCTGCGCGGGGGAATTGAGGGTCACGTTTGCGGAGGGGGAGATGATTATCGAGCGGTTCGCCGTCCCCCAGGCGGTATTGCTGGAGTTGTCTTCCGCCCTGCAGTTCCAGGTGTATGCCCCTGCGCTGAGGTTCAGGACCCACTGCGAGCTGTTGCCAATCCCCGAGACGCTCGCCGTCTGGTTGAGGCTGAAGCTCGAATTCGCGCTGTCCGTTATGAAAAGGCTGATGTTCGCGAGCTGGTAGTTGTCTGCGGCCGAGCAGTTGAACGTCACATTGATGCCGGAGGATGTTGTGTTCGTGTATCCGTCCGAAGGGGAATTCAAGGTGACGTTCGGGGCTGTGGGATCGGTGACATTGGTGATGTTGAGATGGACATAATCGACATATGCGAATTTGACGGATCCTCCAGTTTTCCACGCAAGATATCTGACGGCTAATGCGTTCACATCCTGGGAGGTATTGACATATAGCGTGATGTTCCACCAAGTGGTGTTATGGTCCGTTGAGGCGGTCGTGAAGCTAAGATTGTTCCATGTCTGGGTGGAATTCGTCCAGACCTCGATTTTCGCCGCAAGCGTTGATGCATCCTCTAAAGATTCGAGAAAGATGCTGATATTTCCGAAGGTCATGTTGGAGGGGTAGTTTTTCGTAAAATTGAACTGCTCGTAGGAGGATTCGTTGTAAGTGGAAAAGTGATATTCGCTCTTAATGTCGTCGCTTGCATTCACAGCTGCGACGGATATCGAACCCCCCGCCGACGTGTCCGCTACGGCGGTCGGCAGGTAGATAGCGCTGAAGGCGAACCCTATCGACAGCAGAAGCAGCAGAAGTAGGCGCGTTGAGATGGCGGATATGGAAACTACTCGCCTTGAGTCGGTCTCCTGCATGAGAGACAAACCGAGACAAGGTTCTTAAATATAATATAGTGTAGGAAAACCGGGACCTGTTTTTTTTTGGATTGTACAGCCACATGTTTTGATGGGTTATAACCGGATACCGCCGCGCGGGGCAGGGGGCCGGTGTAGAGATCCCGCAATAAGGGTAAATTTTTAAAGATTTTCAGCCATATCCTTTCTGCTAGTTGTAGGGCATCATAAACCCAGATTCAATGCTCTCTACAAAAATCAAGCTATTTTGAGGTGAACATATGACAAAGCAAGTAAGCGGAGAACAGGTGTATGTGCTTCCCGAAGGGTCGAACAGGGTCCTCGGCAGGGATGCGATGAGGGTGAACATCGCTATCGGCTACGCCGTAGCGAATATCGTCAAGACCACGCTGGGTCCAAAAGGCATGGACAAGATGCTGGTCTCGGACCTCGGGGACATCGTGATAACGAATGACGGGGCGACGATCCTCGAGGAGATGAACGTCGACCACCCGGCAGCCAAACTGATGGTGGAGATAGCGAAGACCCAGGACAAGGAGGTCGGCGACGGCACGACCACTTCGGTCGTGATAGCGGGCAACCTGCTCTACCGGGCCGGCGAGCTCTTGAACCAGGGCATCCACCCGACGGTGATCATCCGCGGGTATGAGCTCGCTTCAAGGAAAGCTGAGGCGGCGCTCGGCAATGTGGCCGAGCCGGTCAAGCCCACAGACAAGGAGATACTCACCCGAATCGCGCAGGTCGCGATGGGCTCCAAGGGGATAGGGAGCGAGGACGAGAAGAAGAAGATCGCGAACATCGTATCCGATGCTGTCATGCAGGTCTCTGAAGAGAAGGACGGCAAGTTCAAGGTCGATCTGGACCTGATAAAGATCGAGAAGAAGGCGGGCGGCGAAGTCATCGACACCAATCTCATCCGCGGGGTGCTCGTCGACAAGGAGATCGTCCACTCGGGGATGCCCAAAAGCGTGAAGGAAGCGAAGATACTCCTATTGGATGCGGCACTCGAGATCGAGAAGACCGAGACCGACGCCAAGATAGAGATAACGGACCCCTCCAAGATGGAGGCGTTCCTCCGCCAGGAGGAGAAGATGATGAGGGAGATGGTCGAAAAGATCTCAGCGACAGGAGCGACGGTCGTCTTCTGCCAGAAAGGCATCGACGACCTCGTCCAGCACTTCCTCGCCAAGAAAGGCATAGTGGCGGCCCGCAGGGTGAAGAAGAGCGACATGGAGAAGCTCTCGAGGGCCACCGGAGCGGGGATCGCTTCAAGCCTTGAAGACCTCGTCGCTGCCGACCTCGGCAACGCAGGCATGGTGGAAGAGAGGAAGATCGCCGGGGAAGCGATGATCTTCGTCGAAAAATGCAGGGACCCGAAATCCGTCACGATATTCGTGCGCGGAGGGACCGACCACGTGGTCAGCGAAGTGGAAAGGGCGGTGGTGGACGCACGCGGTGCGGTGTCAAGCGCTCTCCAGGACGGAAGATACGTCATCGGAGGGGGCAGCGTCGAGATGGAGATCAGCAGGGAACTGCAGGGCTATGCCGTCCAGATCGGGGGCAGGGAGCAGCTCGCCATCCAGGCATTCGCTGAGGCGCTCGAATCGATACCGAGGGCTTTGGCCGAGAACGCGGGCATGGATGTGATCGACACGATAGTCTCGCTCCGCAACAAGCACAAGGAAAAAGACGGCAGGGCCGTCGGCGTCGATGTGATCGCCGGCAAGGTCGGGGACCTCCGCGCTTTAGGGATCTATGAGCCGGCCAAAGTGAAGAGGCAGGCCATGGCATCCGCCACAGAGACCGCAAGGCTCATCCTTAGGATCGACGATATAATCAGCTCCAGGGGCGGCAGGGGAGGCGGGATGCCTCCGGGCGGACCTGGCGGCATGGATATGGAGTGAACGTCGCAACGTTCACGACAGTCTTGAACGGTGCGCCGTTCAAGGACATGGGCGGGGAGTAACGCTTCTGGTTTCCGGTTCCGGGTTTCCGGTTTTGGTTTCTTTTTTCTTTATCCCTCTTTTCTTATCATATCGGTTTTTGTTGTAGAAAATATCAAAAAATAGGATTAAAAACCCTACCCGGCAGTGTTTATGCATGGTCGAAGCGACGAAAAGCCCGCCTACAGCGATTCCTAGCGGGCGGATATCAAATCCAGACTACTTCAAAACCAGGAACAGGCTGCTGGTCGAGCATGTCGAGAGGTTGAAGGCTGCCGAGGTCCCTTCGCAGATGCCCCCGGCCGCAAAAGGCTCCGATCCGGTGCTCTCCGCCCAGGGCGGAAGGCAGACCGCCGATGGATATTTCGCCGCGAGGAACAGGTTGCTCGTCAGGCTTATCGAAAGCAGGACGGGTGTGCCTGCACGCGGGCATGATCCGGCCGAAGGCCCGGTCAGGATACTCTCCACGCTGCGTTTTACCTGTGCCACCAAGGACTACGGCAGGTTCGAGATGGTCTATATCGACGGGAGGTTCCGCAAGCACCCCAAGATGGTATCGGGCCATGAAGAGCCGAATGCCGATGAGATCACGATATTCAAGGTGGATATCATGGAAGCTGCCAAAACAGATGTCGAGGTATCGCGCTTCCTGAGCGGACACCCTGAACTCAGGGTTCTGGCAGAGCCCGCTCCGAAAAAGGATTAATAGGCCTTTCTTCGATCTACCCTGCATGAACGCAAGGCTACGTCTGATCATCCATGGAGATGTGCAGGGCGTGTTCTTCCGGGCTGGAGCCGAGACAGAAGCGAAACGGCTCGGTCTTGTGGGGTGGGTGAAGAATCTGCCTGACGGCTCGGTCGAGACGATGGCCGAGGGCGAGCGGAACGCGCTTCTGCGCTTTTTGGATTGGTGCTCTCACGGTCCTGCTGGGGCGAGCGTATCCGCTGTCGAGAAAGAGTGGCTAAAGACGCAGGAGGGGTTCAAGGATTTCCGGATTATCCGCTGATTTTCAGATCAGCCCGAACTTGTCGTTGGCTTTCATCGTCCCCCTTCTCCTGGGATCCGAGTAGCGCCTGGCGAATTTGACCTTCTTCAGCCTCGTGCTGACGCGCTCGAGCTCATCGAGCTGCAGGTCCTCTTCGAAGTATTCCCTGGCTTCGTGCGGTATGCCGATCAATCCGCTCTCCTCGAAGCAGATCGGGCGCCCTTCGGCATCCGTTATGGCTTCGAGCAGCGTGGCCAGCGCCGAGACGTTGGGGGTCGCGTCCTTCGGGATATGTGGGCCGCCGATCCTCTTGGACTCTATCTTGTTCAATATGTCCTGGAGCGCGTCCACCTCCTCTTCGTCGAACCCGTTCTCCTTTAGCCATTCGAGTGAGATATCGCTGAAAACGTACCTGGTCAATGTAACACCTCTCTTACGACATATTGATATGGGGGGAAATCTTTTATATTGCTTTTACCGCTTCTTGGAGAGCCTGCAGAGGGCTTCGGTGACGAGCCTGACGCCTATCCCGCTCGCGCCTTTCTCCAGATACGGATGCGGCGGCTTTATCAGGTCCACGGCCGCGATATCGAGATGCGCCCACCTGGTCTCTCCGACGAACTCTTTTAGGAACGCGGCCGCCGTGATGGATCCGGCCTCCGGCAACTCGGATATGTTTTTCATGTCAGCGAAATCGGATTTCATCATCTCGGAGTATTCAGGCCAGATGGGCATCCGCCAGACCCGCTCCCAGGCATCCTGTCCCGCGCAGTCCAGCGTTTCTGACAGCGGATCATCATTTGAGAACAGTCCGATCGCATGCTTTCCCAAAGCCACAGCCATCGCACCCGTCAATGTCGCCATGTCGATGATGGCTTCGGGCTTCTGCTCGGCTGCGAAACCCAGCGCGTCGGCGAGGATGAGCCGCCCTTCGGCATCCGTGTTGAGGACCTCGACGGTCTTGCCGTTGTAGAGCGTTATTATGTCTCCGGGCTTCTGCGCGTTTCCCGAAGGCATGTTCTCCACCATCGGCATGATGCCGATCAGGCGGATCGGCAGCTTCAGTTCAGCGACCGCCCGGAACACCCCGAGAACGTTCATCGCCCCGCTTTTATCGTATTTCATCTCGTGCATGCCCTGCGACGGCTTTATGCTGATGCCTCCGCTGTCGAAGCACACCCCTTTCCCGACGATCGCATAGAACGGGAGGTTCTTCCCTTTGTTGTATTCAAGGGATATCAGGACCGGCCTGCGCTCGCTCCCCTGGCAGACGGCGAGGATGCCGTTCATGCCCTTCTTCTTGAGCCATGCTTCGTCATGGACGTTTATCGAGAGCCCGTATGAATGCGCGAGCTTCCTGGCCTGCGCCGCGACCCATTCGGGTGTGGCGACATTCGCCGGCTGCTCGTCCAGCTCCCTTGAATAGTTCTGGGCGGATGCGAGGATCAGTCCGCGCCTGATGCCCTCCGAGACGTCCTCTTCTGTGACGACATGCGCCTTCTCGACCTCGAATAGGTCGTCCTTCTTGGTCTTGTACCTGGTGAACTTGTGCGATGCGAGGATGGCGCCTTCAGCCATCGCCTGGGCCATCTTCATCTGCTCGCCGCGGGAGATGAACCTGCTGGGCAGGTGCATCGCGAAGGATTTGTCCTTATGCGATGCTGCGTAGCGGACCGAGAGCCCGGCCGCCCGCCGCAGGAAATCCGGCTTGAACTCCTCCTTTTTCCCCAAGCCGATTATGAGCAGGCGCTTGAAGCGCGCTTCGCCCCTTGAATCAGCCGAGAATGTCTGGAGCAGCTTGCCCTCGTAGCGCGGCGCCTTGGCGTCCGCCATGAAGCGCTTGAGCTCATGCGGGGGCTCCGTATCCTGGAGCAGAAACACGCAGAGGAGGTCCTCTTTAGCTTCGGATAGATGGGTCTTCTTGAGTTCGACTTCCATATACGGGTAACCGAGCGCAGGTATAAATCCCTTATCTCGCGTGCTGGAGCTCGTATAGGCGGATGACCTCGTCGGTGGTCGTTATCTCCCTGAGCCCCTTGTCTGTCCTGATTTTCAGCATCCTCGGGAACCGCAGGGCGTAGCCCTTCCCGTCTTTCATGCCGCAGGTGTGGTTCGGAGACTGGGTGATGTCATCGAAAGCGACCTCGACGACGTATCTGGGCTCCACCCAGAAATCGACGCCGATCTTATGCTCCAGTTTCGCAGGGGGCGCAGAGGTCTTTATCTTCTCGAGCTTTTTGGCGAAATCCACCATCTCTTCCTCGGTGAATCCGGACGCCACTTTCGCCACCGTCTCGAGCTTCCCGCTGTCCGGGTTGAACACGGCAACGAGCGCCCCGCTGAAATCGAATTCCGTCCTCTGCCCCTTCCCGAGGTAATAGCCGACGACCACGCCGTCTATAGTATCGACCGATTTCCCGTATGATTTTTTCAGCTTTATCCAGGCGAACTTCCTTTTCCCGGCGGTATAGGGGGCATCGAGGTCTTTTGCCATGATGCCCTCCAGGCCTTGGGCGATCGCTTCCTTGAACCGGGCGTTGAGGTCCTTGGCGCTGTCGATGATCTCGCTTGCGCTTGGCCGCAGCAGGCCTGCGCTCTTGAAAAGCCGCTCGATGATCCCGCGCCTCTCCTTGTACGGCTCGCCTGTGAGGTCCTTTCCTTCCAGGTAGATGATGTCGAAGACGAATACGTTGAGGGGGAAATCCTCCGATGCGGCTTCTATTCCGTGCTTCCTCCTCCTGTGCATGGTCTGCTGGAACGGGAAATAGCGCTTCTTCTTGGTGTCATATGCGAGGGCCTCGCCTTCGAAGATGATGTCCCTGGGCTTCAGCTTCCTGACGGCCTCCACGATATCCGGGAACATCGGGCTCATGCGCTCAAGGTTGCGCGAATATATCTCGACCCGCTCGCCGGACTTGTGCACCTGCATGCGGAACCCGTCGTATTTGAATTCGGTCCCGCAGATTTTCAGCCGCTCTATGATCTCGGCCGGCGTGCTCAGGCGCTCGGCGAGGGCCGGCATCAGGGGCTTGAACGGCGTGACATGGAAAGCGGCTATGGCTTTCGGGTTCTCGAAGAATGTCTTGGCGACATGGCCCATGTCCGCACAGACGTTATACGCATGCTCCAATGGCTCGCGCAGCGACTTGTTCCCCGCGCTCGAGACCGAGATCGCATCGAGTATCGTAGGGTTCCCTACGCCGAGCCTGAGCCTGCCGAGCACGAAGCGGATGACGTAGCGGGCTTCGAGGGGATTCGAGTTGTTGAGCAATTCCGTCAGTATCTTTATCTTCTGGTCCTGGCTCCCGGAACCGCTCGCTTTCGCGATGCGCATCATCGCATCGTAGACATATTTGACGCCCATCTCCTCTACCGCGAGGGCCGTCTGCTTCCTTTTCGTGAGCAGCTCCTCTGCGGAGTCCCCAAGGTCCCCGCTCTTCTTGTAGTGTGTTTCCACCTGCGCCCTGGAATATCCAGCGGCGGATGCGATCGCCTCGATGGCGAACTTCTCCCCCACCCCGAGGTCTATCCCTTCATATGGGGGGGCGATGATGCCCTGGATCAGGTAGACGAGCTTCTCCATCTCCCCCGGCGTCGAGCGCTTGAAGAGGGCGGCGAGGACATCGGTCATCTCGAGCCTGCCGCTTTTTTTCTCTATCTCAGCGAAGACCGAGGCGATATCGGAGAAAAGGAGCATGGGTTTGAATCGCTGCAAAAAAATAAAAACTAGCCTTTGACGGATTCCTCTGCCGGGCGCTGGGCAACGTCTCCGGTGGAACGCGGATGATGGGGGATGCCGGATCCGCTCAGCTTTTCGGGTCCGCGGGGATCCCGTTGAACCCGTCCTTCACGAAGCGTTCCGCAAGCTCCTTGGCGACCGAATCACGGAACTGCACGGGCGGATGCTTCATGAGCCATGAGCTCGGCCCGATCAAGGGGCCGCCGATCTTCCTGTCCAGGGCCATCCGGCAGTAGCGTATCGCGTCTATGACGATCCCGGCGGAATTCGCCTTGTCGTCCACCTCCAGCCTCACTTCGAGGTTGTAGGGGATATTCGCCCACATCCTGCCTTCGATCCTCATGAACATCAATTTCGTGTTGCCCAAAAACGGGATGAAATCCGACGGGCCGACATATATCTGGTCGTCGGCGAGCCGTTTGGAGAGCTGGGATTGCACTGATTCCGTCTTGGATATCTTCTTCGAGGCCAGGCGGTCCTGCTCTTTCATGGTGAGGAAGTCCGTGTTCCCGCCCACGTTGATCTGATATGTCTTGTCGATCGCGCAGCCGCGGTCGTCGCAGAGCTTCGCGAGGGTACGGTGCACGATCGTGGCGCCGCATTGGGACTTGATATCGTCCCCCACTATGGGGAGCGAAGCCTCCGTGAACTTCTTAGCCCACTCAGGGTCGCTCGCTATGAAAGACGGCATGCAGTTGACGAACGCGACCTTGGCGTCCAGGCAGACCTGCGCCCAGAACCGCGTCGCCAGATCAGAGCCGACAGGCAGGTAAGATACGAGTATCTCCGCCCGCTTCTCCTCCAGCTCCCGGATCGCTTCGGCCTTCAGCTCTTCTATGGGCCTCTCGCCGACGGGCAACACGACCTTTTGGACATATGTCCCGACGCCGTCGAGCTGCGGCGCCTGCCTGACCAGGACGTCCGACATGCTCGAGAGGGAGTCCACCCACTTCACCTTGTTGGGCTCGGCATAGACCGCCTCGGAGAGCGGTTTTCCGACCTTCTTCGAATCGACATCGAAAGCCGCGACGAAATCCAGGTCATGGATGGAGTACCCGCCCACCACCGGGGACATCACGCCCACCACCTGCTCTTTCGGGTTGTTTTTGTAGTATTCTATGCCCTGGACCAGGCCTGAGAAACAGTTCCCCACACCGACCACTGCGCATCGTATCTTAGCCATTTGTTACACCTGACCGGGCGCGCCCGGAGCGTATTTAATGATTGTTAAATAGTAGCCAATGTTTAAATAACGCTCCGGCGCCGTATCCAAAGCCTTTTTAAAACGCCCCAACGACAACTAGTACGCCGGATGGATGCTGGCTAGACTCTCCCCCGCCAAGACGCGGGAGGCGAATGACGGAGGAACACTATGTATCATATCAAGACTGTCGCGGACCGCATACGGGTACCGCCGTCTATGTTCGGAAGCGAGATGGAAGACGCCGTCAGGGCGATACTCAGGGAGCGCTATGAGGGCAGGATATACAAGGACCTGGGCATAGTGCTCTCGATCGACAACCCGAAGGTGATGTCCGACGGGCTGGTCATCCCGGGCGACAGCGGGGCTTATTTCACGGTGCATTTCGAGGCATTGACATTCATACCGACGGTCAACGAGGTCTACCGGGCGGAGATCAAGGAGATCGTCGAATTCGGCGCCTTCGCGTCCATCGGGCCGTTCCAGGGCCTGCTCCACGTCTCGCAGATAGACAAGGAGAAATTCTACTACGACAAGAAATCCAAGACGCTCGGCTCCAAGGTCTTGAAGCGGAGCCTGAAGAAGGGCGACGAGGTCATCATCAAGGTCTCGACGGTCAGCATGAAATCGACCTCCTCGGACACCAAGATCGGGCTCACCATGAGGCCTGACGGCCTGGGCAAGCCTGAATGGCTCGAGCAGAAAGCGGCGGGCGGGAAGAAGACCAAGAAGGAGAAAGAGGAGAAGAAGGAGGGGACAAAATGAGCCTCGCATGCAAGGAATGCCGCTACATAATAAGCGTGAAAGAGAAGGTCTGCCCGAAATGCCAGGGCGAATTGTCGGACAAGTTCTCCGGGATGGTCATCATCCTGGACCCTGAGCGCTCCGAGATCGCCAAGGTCATCAACATCAATGCCTTGGGCAGCTACGCGGTCAAAGTGAAGTGAGGGCCGGTTCTAGCCTTTCACCATCTTTTCCATTCCACTCCATCGCACCCGATCCCCACGTGCGCCTAGAGCGGGCTCGCGAAGCGCTTAGACCCGAGGGCATCTTCGTGGGATATCCATCATCCCTTTACCATCTTTTCGATCGCGTCGAGGCAGAGATCGATGTTTTTCATATCGAAATTCCCCATATGGGCGATGCGAAGGCCGTTCTCCTTGTATTTGCCCCTAGAGCCGACGATCTTGATGTTGTATTCCGATGCGAGCCTGGATTTGATGGTTTTCGCCTGCTCCGCGTCCTTGCAGACGAAGCCGGTCACCGTGTCGGATTCATAGCCTTTCTCGGATGTCAGAGGGAATCCCATCGAAGCGAGCCTCTTCCGCACATGCGCCGCGGCATCGGCATGCCTTTTGACCGCGCCGGCCGTCCCGCCTTTCTGGTCGAGGACATCGAACGCCTTCTGCAGGGCCCAGAACAAGGTGACCGCGGGCGTGTTCGGCGTCTGCTGGTCGAGCTCGTAGCGCTTCTTGTGCCTGCGGAGGTCGCAATAATAGCTCGGGACATTTGAGCGGCTCGAGAAGCGGGATACCGCCTCCGCGCTCAGGCCGAGCAAGGCCATCCCAGGCGGGGCGGCTATGCCTTTCTGGCTTCCGGTCACGAAGGCGTCCACGGAAAACTCCTTCATGTCCATCTCGGTGCCGGGCCAGGCGGATATTCCGTCTATGATCGTGAGCATGCCCTTGGACTTGGCATACTTGCAGATCTCCTTTATCCGGTTCTTCACCCCCATGCTGGTCTCATTGTAGACCATCGCGAGGATCTTCGCCCCGCTCGCATCTATCAGGGGTTTGGCGTTATCCAGGCTCCATCCCTTGCCGTCCTCCAGGCGGTGGACGACCGCGTCCGCATAGACCTTGACGGTGGTCGCCTGATGGTCCCCGAACTCGCCGTTCGGGAGGCAGAGCACCTTGTCCCCTTTCTCGCATAGGTTTAGTATGAGGGTCTCGAGGCCGAGCGCGCCCGAGCCTGTGATGACGTATGCTTCCTCGGCGTTGAAGTATTTTTTCAGGCGCGGGACCAGGTCGCCGTAGAGCTTGGTGAACTCCCCGCTCCGGTGCGTGATCATCTCCTTGCACTGGGCCTTAGATATCTCATCCAACACCGGAACCGGGCCTGGGGCTAAAAGTATGGTCATAGGTATACCTCAACTGATTCGTGGATTATATCCGCTGGCAGAGAATTTAAAGTTTCCCCAAACGCATAATAATCTCGAGCGCGATAATGTTTTGTGGATTTGGTACCAAGGGCTTATCAGCAGGCCATCTATGAATCGATCAACAGGCACGGCAACACATTAGTCGTACTTCCGACGGGGCTCGGGAAGACATTGATCGCCCTCATGCTCATCCGCGACAGGATGAAGCTCGGGCGGTGCCTCATGCTAACGCCCACCAAGCCGCTCGCCAAGCAGCACCAGCATTCGATCATCAAGACGCTGGGACTCAGCGACAAGAACGTGGCCCTCGTCACCGGGGAGATCAGCCCGTCCAAGAGGAAGGAGGCGTATCTCACCGATATCGTGATAAGCACGCCCCAGACGATAAGGAACGACCTGGAAAACGGCGTGCTGGAGCCCAGGTTCTCGCTCATCATCTTCGACGAGTGCCACCGCGCGGTAGGGGATTATGCCTACACATCCATCGCGGAGACGATGTCCCGTGGAAGGGATACGAAAGGCGATGCGGAGGACCGCACGATTGGCCTGGGAACGGGGACGCTTTTTGTGGGATTGACGGCATCGCCGGGGGGCAGGATGGACCGCATAAAGGAGGTCATGGACGCGCTCCGGATAGACAATGTGGAGATCAGGGGCCATGACGACCCTGACGTCGCGCCGTACGTGCAGAAAAGCACCGCGAGCTGGGTCCCCGTGGAGCTCTCCGATCATTTCAAGGAGATAAAAAGGGAGCTGGATGCGCTCACTTCCAAATACGCAGAGAGGCTGGGCGCTATGGGATTCCCCCCGCCATTGAAGCACAAGGGCAAATTCATGCAGCTGCGCGAGAGGATACTCAATATCCCGCACAACATCAAGTATCCGGCCCTGGTGGCGTATTCCGTCCTGCTCCATCTCCTCCATATGACAGAGCTTCTCGAGACGCAGGGCGTCTATCCGTTGCGCGGCTATATCAGGAAGCTCGGGGAAAAGGAATCGAAATCGGCCAAGATCCTGCTCCATGAGCCCGGATTTTCCAGGGTTGAGGCGCTCTGCCAGAAAGACGAGGACCACCCGAAGATGCCGGTGCTCCTGGATATCCTCAGGAAGATGCCCGGGAAGAAGATCATAGTCTTCGTGCAATACCGCTCGCAGATAGCCAGGATTGTGGACGTACTCATGCAGAACGGGATAACCGCGAAGCAGTTCGTGGGCAAGAAGGACGGGGTCACGAAGAAGATCCAGGAGCAGACGATAGCCGAGTTCCGGGAAGGGGGGTTCGAGATCATGGTCGCGAGCTCGATAGGCGAGGAAGGGCTGGACATCCCGGCTGTCGATGCCGTGATATTCTACGAGCCGGTCCCCAGCGAGATACGGAGCATACAGCGGAGGGGGCGCGCCGCGAGGCTCAAAGAGGGCCAGGTCATAGTGCTCATGACAAAGGGCACCAGGGACGAATACTACTATTATGCCGCGAACAACCGCGAGAAACGGATGAAGAAGATACTGACCGGGATGCAGAGGAGCAAGAAGAAAGGCGCAATATCCGAGAGGGCGGATCAGGCGGCGGAGGATGAGCCGCAGGAGATCCAAAGGCCCATAACCGTGGAGGCGAAGGACATCGATATCGTCGCGGAACCCGAGCCATCGAAACCGACCAGAAAAGGCCAGACCAAGATGACCGACTTCTGATTCATGCCTTCCTTTTGACCCTGCTGACGCTCGTCTCCAATATGAATGCCATCTCGTCCTCGCTGAGATTGTAGAAGTCCATCAGCTTTTCAGGGTCTTTCTTGGCGAATTCTTTTATGAGCGGGAGGTATTCCAGGGCATGGCGTCTGTTGGCGTGGACCCGCGCGCCGATCTTCAGGCCGATCGATTTCAGCATCGCCCGCCTCTCCATGCTCCGGGACATGCTCTTGAGGTATCCCGGGAAGGCATATTTGGTGAACTTGCGGTA
>JAZDKI010000007.1:0-17339 GCA_043803165.1 Microcaldota archaeon | reverse complement strand
CGGTTGGTGGCGATCGAGAGCGATAGCGTGACGACCGCCGGCAGGCCTTCCGGGATCGCCGCGACGCCGAGTGCCACCGCGGTGGTGAATATGAAGACCAGGTCCCCGGTCCGCAGCAGGAACTCGGCGGCGATTATCACGACGAGGATGCCGAGGGTGATGAAGGATACCTTCTTGCCGACATCATTGATCTCGACCTGGAACCGCGTCACCTTCTCCGGGGCTTCGGCGATCTCCTTTGCGATCTTGCCGACCTCGGTGTGCATGCCGGTGCCCACGACAAGGGCCTTGCCGCGCCCCCGGGTGATGATGGAATTCATGAAGACCATGTCGGTACGGTCGGCGAGCGCTGTCGCGGCCGGAAGCGCCGATACGGATTTCAAAGACGGCACGCTCTCGCCGGTCAGGGACGACTCGTCGGTGTACATGGAGAAGCTTTCCAGCAGCCGGGCGTCCGCGGCCACCTGGTCGCCCTCTTTCAGCAGCAGTATGTCCCCAGGCACGACCTCTGAGGAATCGAGCACGACCGCTTTTCCGCCCCGCATCAGGGTGGCGCGCGGAGCCGCCATCTTTGCGAGGGCCTCTATGCTTTTCTCGGCCTTGTATTCCTGGAGGAAGCCGAACACCGCATTCGCCAGCACTATCGCGGATATCAGGACGGCGTCCAGTATATCCGCCTCTTCGGGGTTTATCCGGCTGAGGGCGAGGGCCACGAATGCTGCGGCAAGGAGCAGTATGACGAGGGGGCTCTTGAACTGGTTCGCGAAGATCGAAAGGGGGGAGACCGTCCGTTTGGCCTCGATCAGGTTGGGGCCGTACTGGGCGAGGCGCCTCTTTGCCTCTTTGATGGGGAGGCCGTCCTGGCGGCTCGAGAGCTTCGCGAGCGCTTCCCGGGGGGAGAGCGCGTGGAAGTCCATCGATCACTGCCTCTGGGAAGCGGGGATCGCATCCAGCAGGGTCACGGAGAAGCGCAGCGTCTTCCCGGCGAGCGGGTGGTTTCCGTCAAGCGTCACGTTATCGTCTTCGATGGCGGTGACGGTGAAGGTCGTCTGGGCCCCGGTCTCCGGGTCCGGGATGGAATACGTCTTGTTCACCTCGAATGCGAACTCGATCTTCGCGGTCATGTTGCTCATCCCTACCACGGTCTGAGGGATGCCGCTGATCGTGAAATTCCCGCCGTCCTGGAGCAGGTAGAATATCGTGACGTTCTCGTCGTTCAGGTCTGTGATGAACACCGGGCCGAAGGCGCTATTGAAGCTGGTCCCGTTCGAGACCTCCATGCCCCTTTCTTCGAAATACGAGCGCGGTACCGTCTCGTATAGGCTCTTGTTGTAGTAGCGCGGGACAGAGATGACTTTCGCAGGGTCGTGGATGCCGTAGCCACGCTCCGGGTCGATGTCGAATGTGACCGTCTCGTTGATCCTCATCCCGATTGTGTTGATGATGAAGCCGTCTATGACGCCCTTGTTGAACTCGACCGGGTATGTGAAGGGGTTGTAGGCCCTTCTCGGGTTGTAGATGCCGGATTCGTTGGCCAATGTCGCATTGTTGGTGTCGTATACCTTCCCGTCCACCCAAAGCGCGTATATGACGGCCACATAATCGCCGGGTGAGACGGTGTAGTTCTCCGGCAGGACGTATTCCGCAGCCGAGGCGTTCCCGCCGGGGATCGGGCCGGTGGTGTTCGTGATGACCGGGTATCCTGTCCCGTTGGTCTGGTTCCCGGAAGCGGGCGGATTGACGCATCCGAACAGCAGCAGGCCACATATCGCGAACAACAACACATTCCGCAAACGAATCACCTCGATGATTATTAGAGGCGGGGCCTTTCGGCCTCCGGTCCTCGGTTTTTGGGGTCGTTGTGGCATTTGATGCCACGTCGCCCCCATCTCTTCGAAATGGGGTCACGGAGATTTGAACTCCGATATGCAGTTATCGCCTGTACGGCTCGGTTGTCCCGAAGGACGAGATCTGGAGATTCGGCAACCATTTTCATTTCCATAAAATGAACTCGGTTTCTGCCGTACTACCAGGTTATACTATAACCCCATGCATGACATACTCGGGTCAGTAGACCAGAGAGCAGTATGTCTTGGCATTACACGTTTATATTAATTGCTTAATCAGAGCGGTTTCAACCGCAAATAGTTCTGACACGATTTTTATTGAATTTTCAACACGAATTTGATATTCTGGAGAGTATTGTTTTCTTGAATAGACGTATGTTTTTGAGTTGTACCCCAGACCATGCAGCATGCTCTCGATATCAGCGCATAGTCTTTCACTTGAGGTATAATATCGCAAGGATTTTTTCGATAATGAGCCATCTGTATGATAAAGCCCAAGCAGAAGCGCCAATCTCTCGATGCGCTTCGTTCTCTCATGTCCGACCAGTCCCACGGTTTTCGACTTGTTCGGGTGTAGGCCGTAATACTGTTGAAGAAAACAATAGATGATCTTGTTGGAATATTTGAGGAGAAGACTTTGCCGGCCATCTCTTCGTTTAATCCGCTTTATCGATCTGTATATTCCAAACGCAGTATGAAACGCCCTTTGAATCGTGGTGAGAATCTCATTATCTGTCATCTCAAAGCTGATAAAATACGAGCCAGATTTATCATGCCTTAAAGAGCCGTCGCCGATAGTCGCTCCGATTAGATATTGAAGTGGGAGAGTTGAACAATGCGGAACTGCAGCCATACAGAAGCCGGCTGACTTGCCGGATGAAAAAGGAGAGGTATTGAGTTCGTTGAACTTTCTCAATCCCAAAATCCCGATTGCCACATCTATAGGTATCCCATAAGTCAGCGCGAGCCAGCTATTCAGCGTGCTGCGAGAGACTTCTAGCTGATATTTATCTATGAATGAGTCAGCGCTAAGTTTTCCTTTGATCTCAAGAAGAGCGGCGCTGATTTTGGCATCTTTGACCCGAAACCCCAACCCACACAATTTCCTAAGGTCATATTCGATAACTTCCACAGGATTGGTGTCCAGTCCGAATATTTAAGGATAAAGACAGTGTGTTTCCGCGGATACCGTTCGGAGTATCACCATTGATTTCCCAAACCAATTAAAAATGCCCTCGGCGTTATCTCCGCCATGGAGATGAAAGACAGGCTCGCCAGGTCGGCTGCGGAGAGGAAGACGATACTCTGCTTCGGGATGGACCCGGACCACGAGCGGATCATGAAGGCCGTCTCGGCAGGCGACGAGATAGAGGAGACGATAGGGCCTTTCTTCCACGACATCGTGGACAGGCTGCTGGAGGAGAACGCGGTCTCGGCATTAAAGCCGAATTACGCTTATTTCGCCCAGTACGGCTTCGACGGATTGTATGTGCTCGAGGAGCTTATCCAGCACTATAAGGAAAAGGTGCCTGTGATATTGGATGCCAAGAGAGGGGACATAGGAAAGAGCAGCGAGGCCTACGCCCGGGAAGCGTATGAATTCTGGGGCGCTGACGCAGTCACGATAAGCCCGTATATGGGCGAGGATTCGGTGAGGCCGTTCGTGCGGGAGGGGAAGCTCGCATACATGCTGTGCAGGACCTCGAATGCCGGCGCGCGGGACTTCGAAGAATTGAAGGCCGGGAATAAGCCGGTCTTTGAATACGTCGCGGAGAAGGCGCTCGCCTGGAAGACTGGTTTGGTGGTGGGGGCGACGAGCGACTCGATAAAAAGGATCGCGAAGCTGACGAAAGACTCGGTCCCTTTCCTCATCCCCGGGATCGGGAGCCAGGGCGGGGATCTCAAGATGGTGATGGATGCGGTCAAGGGCAACCCGGCGATACACCGGATAAACGCATCCTCATCGATAGCCTACGCATTCGAGAGATCGGGCGGGAATGCCGCCACATCCGCGGTGAAAGAGGCGCTCAAGCTGAACGAAGTGATACGGAAGTATCTATGATACCTTCAATTTCTCCGCCATAGACGCGATCAGCGCCCAGTTGATGATCAGGAAGTAGAGCGATAGGAGCGCTATCAGAAGATATAGTATCCGTATCGGCTTTTTTGTGAGATACTTGAAGAGCGATTTTGCCGGCTTCATCACCAACGCATCCAAGACCATCCCCACGGCCTTTATGATGAAACGGAGCAGGCTGAGCAATGCGCCCAGGAACCTGTCGAGCGATGACGGGCCGGATGGCTTGACGGCTTTCTTCTCCACGATGACTTCTCTCACTCGCACCTCTTTGCCCCCGGCCTCTTTCGCTTTTTGCGGGCTCGCCGCGACCGGGCGGGCCGGCGCATCCACGACCGCGGGCGGGGCGACTTTTTTCGGTTTCGCGTTTTGGGTTTCGGGTTTTGCGTACCTCTGGATGAGTTCCGGGTCCGTCGCTTTTCTCAGCACCGGATCAGGGACGATCGCCATCGTGGAGGCCGGGGCGAAAATCTTCACCACGGCAGGCTCTGTCTGGTTGCCGTCATCATCCAATGTGGAGAGCAGGGCCGTTCCGGGGGGCATCTTCTTTATGGTTTCGTAGGTTTCGGGTTTAGGGTTCGGGAAAGATTTGACGAGCGCCTTGAGCCTGGAGTTGCCCTTCTCCGTCATGGGCTTCTGTGCGAATATTATCTTGGTCGAAAGCTGGCCGAGTATCTCGTCCGGGATATCGGTCACGTCCTGGGTGACGAAGAAGACGGAAACGCCTTTGGAGCGGATCTGCTTGAGGACCGTCACCATCAGATCGCGCAATGAGCGGTTGGATTCCTTGAAAAGATAGTGCGCCTCGTCGAAGAAGATGACAATCTCCGGTTTCTCGACATCGCCCACTTCAGGAAGGCTGTCGAAGAGCTTCTGCAAAATGAATGCAGGGGCGAGGGCGACCGCCATGTCTTTGCGGGCATCGGAGAGGTTCAATACGTTCAGGCCGAGAAGGTCCACGGCCCTGAGGCTGGGCTTGCCGAACATCGCACCCAGCCCTGATTCCTCGAGCGCGATGACCGTCCTCTGGATCACCGATATGCTGGATGGGCTTATCCCGCGCTGGCCGGTCGTGACGAGCTCGTCTAGGATGTCGAGGAGCTGGGCGGTGGTGTCGAGGGGCAGGCCTTTCTTCCTGGCGTATGAGAATGCTATGGAAAGGTGGCTCTCCTGCGTCGGGTTGAGGGCGAGGAGCCTGGAGAAAAGTATGGAGCCGATCTCTTGGATGGAGAACCTCATCCTGGCGAAGCGCCCGCTCACGCTCCAATAGTTCGCCTTGAGGGCGTGCGAAGGGTATGGGGCGAGCTTGTTCCTTTCGCTTTCCTCTCCCTGGACGCAGAAGCCGCTGGCATCGCCCTTGACATCAGATACGAAGACGCTGATATCCGCGTCTGTGAGCTGCTCGGCGAGGACCTGCATCGCGCGGCTCTTGCCTGTGCCGGTCGTCCCTGCGATGATGCCGTGGCGCGTCATGTAATGCAGGGGTATCTCGGCCACTTCATTTCCGCTTTCCCCCAAGACGAGCGAATGGGGCTCCAGGGACGCCTCTTCGTCATCGCCATTGTTTTTGCCAGCAGCCATCGCTTGGAGAACGCGATTAGGGTTTTTAATTATGAAGGGGATGGTCTTGCATGGACCGCTTCGTAAGATCCCTAACGTTGCCGAAAAAGGATTCGCGGAAGGGGGACAACGGGAGGCTCCTGATAATAGGAGGGAGCAGGCGATACCACGGCGCGCCCGTCTTCTCGCTTCTCGCAGCACGGCGCTTCGTGGACCTCCTTTACTTCTATCCGGCAGAGAAGGACCCGTATCTTCTCAAAGCGGTGAAGCGGATACCTGAAGCGATCGTCGTCGATAGTTACTCCAGCCCTGCGATAAGGGGCAAGATAGACTGCGTGCTTTATGGCATCGGGCTCGCTGATGCGAGGCCCGCATTGCCGAAGATGAAAGATGCCCAGCTCGTGATAGATGGAGATGGATTGAAGCGCGTGTCGGGGAAGATACCTGAAGGCGCGGTACTCACCCCGCACGAGAACGAGTTCCGGATGCTTTTCGGCATCGGTGGGAGCGAGCGCAACGTGCTCGCGATGGCGAAAAGGCATGGGTGCGTGATCCTGAAGAAAGGGCCGGTGGATATAATAGCTGACGGGCGGACGGCGAAGGAAGGCGGGGCTGGAAACGGGAAACTCGAGACTAACATGATGCACAACCAGGGGATGACCAAGGGCGGGACCGGGGATGTCCTTGCCGGGCTGGTGGCAGCCCTCGCCTGCAAGAACGACGCTTTTATCGCCGCTGTGGCAGGGGCCAGGATAAACGGCCATGCCGGCGATATGCTCAAGAAGAGGTACGGCTACAATTACTGCGCTAGCGACCTCGCCGAGGCGCTCGCGCAAAGCTACGCTGATCTGGTTTGATGTGGTTCTCATGGCGATACGCGACCTTAAGGCAGAGGATTTGAGGGGCATGGATACGGACGTGCTCATGCGCTGCGGGTTCCAGGCGACCAACATCGGAAAGGCCATCGACATCATCGGGCGCATGAAAAAGGAGAAAGCGACCGTCTTCCTCACATTCACATCCAACATGATAGCTTCCGGGCTCCGGGGCATCGTGATGGAGATGTGCAAACGGAAGTTCGTCGACGTCATCATAACGGCAGGCGGTAGCCTGGACCACGACCTCATCCGCTCGGCGAAGAGATACGAGCTCGGCGATTTTCTGATGGATGACGCGAAACTGCATAAGGAAGGCACGAACAGGATCGGCAACATCCTTGTCCCTAACGAATGCTACGAGTACCTGGAAGGCTTCATGATCGAGACGTTCGAGGAGATGTATAAGGGAAACGGCGGGAAGCCCGTCGCCCCTTCAGAGATCGCTGAAGCCATCGGCAAGAAGACGAAGGCCGACTCGTTCCTCTATTGGTGCGCGAAGAATTCGATACCGGTCTTCTGCCCGGGGATAACCGATTCGGCCATCGGCCTCCAGACGTATTTCTACAAGCAGAAGAGGAAGGATTTCGCCATCGATGTCACAAAAGACATGAACAAGCTCGCCCAATTGTCCCTCAACGCCGATAAGAGCGGAGGCATCGTCCTCGGCGGCGGGATATCCAAGCACCATGCGATGGGCGTGAACCTGCTCCGGGGCGGATTCGACTATGCCGTCTATGTCACGACATCGTCCCCCTGGGACGGCTCCTTGAGCGGGGCAAGGACCAACGAGGGCATATCCTGGGGCAAGATCAAGGAGAAAGCCAATCACGTCACAGTCGATTGCGATGCGACCGTGGCTCTGCCGATCATCATGTCAGGATTCTTGAGGTGAGCATGTGGATTTCTTGGTTTTGCTTGCGCTCGCGTTCTTCGCGGGCCTGCTTGTGAAGATAGTTGACTGGCTGGACGACGTGCGCAAGGCGCCCCTTTGGGTGAAGATCCCCCCTGCGATGGTCTACGGGGTGCTGATCGGCTACCTGATAGCCTCGGCCCCGTTCTCGGTCATCTTCCTGGCTGCATTGCTGGCCCAGGTGTTCGCGAGGAAGGTCGATACCCATGCGCATCGGATAGGGTTCGTGATAGCGGCCCTTTCGCTCATCTATCTCGGGTTCCCCTCGTTCGACCTGGTGCTCTTGGGCGCTTTCCTCCTGCTCGCGTTCCTCGATGAGATAGATTTCGTCGGCTTCCTCCGGCCCTTGAACGACTTGAGGCCTTTCCTCAAGATAGGCGCCCTCGCCCCGGCGGTTGTCGGGAACTGGTCGTATTTCGCGGGGATAATCTCCTTCGATATCGGCTATCTCCTGGTGGCGAAAATCATAGAGGAGCCCCAGAAGAGCGGACCCGCTCCAAAGCCCGGGAAGGCGCCAAAAGCGCGCTACGGGAAACGGGCGACCCGAAACCCCTAGGTATTTTAGCGGTATCCTAGGATATCCCTGTCATGGAGGGGCTGGATTTCGCGCTCAGGTACCCGTTCTGCGAGCACGCGAAAAAGGCGCTGGAGGGGGCGACGCTCAATGAAGGCATAGTGGAACTCGGGGTAGAGCGCATAAAGAAGGCCCTCAAGGGGGACAAGGCCGCCAAGCTCATTTTACACGAATCCGAGAAGAAGGACGAGATAGCTTCCTTCGCGGCGGCCAGGATGCTCCTTGGCCACATGCGCAACAATTACCTCACCAACAGCTTCGCGGTCAATGAATCCAAGAGGGCGCGGGACTTCCTGGACCACGAGGATGGGCTGGCCGTGGATGAGGTCGCGGGGATATTCGGCATCAGGACAGCCGAACGATCAGGCCATATCACGATAGACCTTCCGACATACGTGAAGTTCAGCCTCCGCAACCCGCATTACCGCCTGATCAACCGCAGGCTCAAGGAGGGCAGGGTCGAGATAACCTACGAGGAGAAGAAAAGGCTCATCGAAGAGGCCATCAAGAAAAGGATGGAGAGCATACCGATGGTCAAGGACCCGCCGGATATCATCAAGACCGCGGCCGCTAAACTCGTCTCAGAGCTGCCCAAATCAGAAAGCAGGACCATCATAGTGAAGGCCGGGGACCACCCGCCCTGCGTGATGAAGCTCCTAGAAGAGATGGGCAAGCACCAGAACCTCCCGCACCAGGCGAGGTATTACCTCGCGACGTATCTTCTCGCCTGCGGGATGAGCGAGGAGAATATCGTCAAGCTATTCTCCGACGCGCCTGATTTCTCCGAGAAGGTGACGGCGTATCAGGTGAGCCATATCAAGAAGAAGGCCTACAGCTCGCCTGCTTGCGCGACCGTGATGACATACGGGCTCTGCTGCGCCGTATGCAGGATCGGGAGCCCGGTGAACTGGCATACGCTCGATGAAGGGCGGAAGAAGACGATTCGGGAGAGGGGCGGATAGATATGGAAGCGGCGATAATGGGAGGGAAAGCATGAACGCCCAAGATGCCGCCATAATAAGGAAGATCTTCGCGGAGTACTACGAGAGGGCTGACTTCCGCATCCCATCGATCGAGCAGAGGGAGTTCGGCATCGGCAACCAGAAGAAGATAGATTCACGGCATTTGGATTTCGGGAGTTTCGGCGAATTCCGGGCCTATCTTTGCACCAACACGCCGCTGTTCGTATCGCATTCCACCGCGTATTATGATTTCCCAGGCGCGAGCCCGATGCAGAAGAAGGGATGGAAAGGCGCCGACCTGGTCTTCGACCTGGATATCCATGCGGAAGGCAAATACGGGGCCTATGCCAAATTAGATGATGTGAAGCGCGATGCCATGCGCCTTGTGGATGATTTCATCCTCGGCGATTTCGGGGTCAAAAGGGAGCATGTGACGATCGCCTTCTCGGGCAACCGGGGCTACCATATCCATGTCCGGGACCCAGCCTATCTTCCTTTGGGCGGGGACGACCGGCGCGAGCTCGTGGATTATATCATGGGCCAGGGGCTCGATTATATGCAGTTCTTCCCGCCTTTGGATGGGAAGGCGGCGAAATTGACCGGCCCGAGGCCGGATGAGGGCGGCTACCGGGGCAGGTTCGCGAGGGCCGCGGTCAAGCTTATCGAGGAGAATCCCGCATCGGTATCGAGGATATTCTCAAAGGACAATGTGCGGGAGACGTTCATCGGAGGCGTGAAGGAAGGGAATTGGGGGCGGATGTCCCTCAAATACGCCGACCTGCTCTCCAGGCTAAGGCCCCTCGCATCAGGGCTCCCCGTCGGCTCTGTGGACACCGATGCCGGGGTGACGCAGGATCTCAGCAAACTGATCAGGGTTCCCAATTCCATCCATGGCGACACCGGCATGGTGGCCAGGATCATCGATGATCTGAGCTCCTTCAACCCCTGGAGGGACGCGTCGCTGAAAGGCGGGCCGGAGATGAAGGTCCGCTTCATCGAGGATGTCCCGGCCTTGGAGCTCGAGAGCACGGCTGGGCCATACAAAAAAGATGAGGAGAAGACGCTGCCCAGGCACATCGCGGTCTTCTTCGTGTGCAAGGGAAGCGCTGTTTTTTGCTGAATGTTATTTCTTGGCTTTGGGAGCCTGGGCCGCGCCGGCCTCCGCTCCCTTGTTCAATTGGATCCGGGGCGGTATGAGCGGCGCGCTGAGGTTCAACACACGGGCGAGAAGCGTGCCGTTCGCGCTTCCGCTGTAGTTGACCTGGCTGAGCACGATGCTCGCATAGTCATCCGGGACCTTCTTGCTCTTCTTCCATGTCTCGGCGATGTTCCTGGCATCGAACTTGGATGTCTTGCCGTCCTCCCGCTCGAGCAGGATGCCTTTGATCTTTATCTCGCCGATGTTCTCCTGGTAGTTGGCGGTGTATACATAGGTTATCTCGATGATGTCCTTGTTCTCCTCGTTCAGTTTGACATCCTCGAGCGCGATGTTGATGCCAAGCCCCTTGGGGTTGCCCTTAAGCGCTTTGTTTCCGCTGACTTCCAGTATCCTTTCTCCGACAATCATCGTTTCGCCTCCATAAAGTAGTTGGATTTGTATGTGCAGGAGAAGATATTAAAAATTTACCTAGAGCCCGGCCGATTAGTGGAAGTGCATATAAACGTTTCCGGAGAATCACCTCCATGACTTCTTTTGAGAAAATCCTTTCAGAGAAATCCATCTTCCGCGACCTCTCGGTCCTCTCCCCGCATTATGTCCCGAAGGACCTGCTATTCCGCACCCAGCAGCTACACGAGATCATGTCGGTGATATCCCCCGCGCTCCGGGGGCAGAAGCCCAGGAACCTGATAATATATGGGAAGACGGGCACCGGCAAGACATGCACGACCAAGAAGGTGATGGAGGAGTTCGAGAAGGCGCAGAAGCCCACGCCCGCCAGCATGCACTATGTCAACTGCAGGATATACAACTCCAGATATAGGATACTCCAGAAGGTCCTCAAGGGCCATGTGCCGGAACTCGAGAAGGCTGGATTCGGTCTGACGTTCCTTTATGAGAAGATGGTGGAGATAGCCTCCAGGGGCGAGCAGATGCTCATCGTCCTTGACGAGATAGACGTGATAAAGGACCTCGACGACCTCGTCTACACCCTGACGCGCTCTAATGATGAGATCAAGAAGGGGGGCGTGACCATCATCGGCATCTCGAACAAGCTCTCCTTCAAGGATTCCCTGGATCCGCGGAGCAGGAGCAGCCTCTATGAATCCGAGATGATATTCCACTCGTATACCGCCGAGCAGCTCCAGAGGATCTTAGAACAGAGGGTGAAGGACGGCTTCGGGGACGGCGTCGTGGACAGCTCCGCGATCAACCTGGCGGCCGCTTTGACATCCCAGGAGACCGGGGACGCCAGATATGCCCTCAAGCTCCTGCACAAGGCCGGCGAGGTGGCCCAGCAGGAGGGCAAGACCAAGGTGACGGATGTCGATGTCGAGTCCGCCCGGAGGAAGGTGGAGCTGGACCTCACCATGGAGACGATAAAGACTTTGCCCGAGATGCACCAGATCGTCTTGTATGCCATCGCGAACCTTTCGGCCAAAGGGAGCAGGTACTCCAGGCTGGAAGGGATGGAGAGCGGATTCCTCTTCTCCGGCGAGGTCTACGAGGAGTATGAGCGGGCCTGCAAGACCGCGAGGAAAAGGCCCCGGAGCTCGCGCTGGTACAAGGAATACCTCAACGACCTGGAGACCTTGGGGCTGATAATATCCACTCCGAGCGGGAAGGGGATACGGGGCCAGACGACCCTGATAAGGATAAACCCGCTGCCGGAATCCACTTTAGAGGCGCTGAAAAGGAACATATTCGGCGGCTAGAGAAGAAACCGCCCCTGCACCTTCCCGCCTTTGATCTCCACGCCCTCCTTCCTCAGCATCGCGGCCTTGGCTTTGGCGCCCCTGGCGAATCCGCCGATGGACAGGTCGCTCCGCACCACTCGGTGGCAGGGGACGGAAGGAGAGCGGTTCTTGTTGAGGGCATTGCCGACCGCGCGGACGGCGTTGGGATGTCCTATCGCTTTAGCGATTTCGGAGTATGTCGATATCTGCCCTTTCGGGATCCTCGCGCAGGCGCGATAGACATCGTCGCAGAATTTCGAGGGCGCTCGTCCTCCCATCAATCTTCCCTCAATTCCTCGACAAGGCGGACCATGTTTATCTTGCCGTACCTCTCGATGTGGATGATGCCCCTCGCCTCGAGCTTTTTCACGGCGCGGTGCGCCTTCAGCCTGCTCATCCCCGGGAGGCGCGCGATCTCGCTCTGGGTGGTCATGCCCTCCTTTTCGATCAGGAGACGCAGGACCTCCCGGTCATCGGTTCCCAGGAATTTCATGATTATCTCCATGTTCGTCTTGACGGCCTTTTTCTGCCTCTCCAATGTGGTGTTCAGGAGGCTGTAGACCAGGAGGCCGGAGAATAGACCGAATAGGCCCATCAGGACCATGAAGTGCATATGGTAGTCTATGAACGGCCTGAGGAGATCCGGCACCGGCTGGCCTTCTGAATACAGCTCGAAGACGAAGACCAGGACCGTCACCAGGAAGATGAATACCGATATGACCACGATGCCCAAGACGATCTTCTGCCTGCTGTCCATGACGATGGATTGGATTGTTTCATGATTTAATATATATTGTTTCAGCCAAATGAAACATCGTGGCGAGGCAGAATATCGCCAGGTGAAAACATGGATGGCATCAAGATACAGAAGACCACGGCATTGCTGATGGCGAGCCTGCTGGCTGTATTGATTTTCGGCGTGTACACCGTGATGAGCGCCTCTGCGCAAGGAACCGGAAGGGAGGTCCGGGTGAAAGAGCCGATCGCTCCGGATGGCCCAGGGGGGGCAGCCGAGGCCGGAACCCCAGACGCTGACGCACCAAGCACGGATGTCCAGGACATATATATCCATGCGGAGAATGATGGGACATATGACAAGCAGGAGGTCACCGTGTCGGCCGGCTCTCCTGTGAGGCTGCATTTCTCAGCTGACCCTGATGCAGGATGCGGGAGGATGATCGTGCTCTATGGCCTCGGGGTCAAGGCGATATCCAAGGACGGGCAGGAGAGCGTCGTGGACTTCACTCCGCAGACGGCGGGCACATATGAGTACAACTGCGGCATGAGGATGTGGCAGCCGGGGAAACTGGTGGTAGTCTGAAGGATATGGAACTGCTATCGAAGGTGTTCGCAAAGCCGAAGTACATCACGGCAGGGGCGATCTCGGCTTTCGCTTTTTTCGCCCTGCTCGCCTTCACATCCGGGATGGTGTTGTTGCGGCCCTTCGGGATCAATCCGTTCATAGAGCCGGGACAGGTCGGCCTGAACATCGTGATAGCCGTGCTATTCGGGGCGAACGTTGGTGTCCTGCTCCACAACAAGGATCTGAATGGACCGGCTGCGGGAGGGACGGCTTTGGGCGCGTTCGCCGCCCTTATGACCAGCTCGTGCCCGTTCTGCCAGCCGCTGGCCTTCCTAGCGCTCGGTCTGGGGGGATTGGGGGCGCTGCTGGCCGGGCTTGGCGCGCTGGTATCGCTGGTAAGCGTCGCCCTTCTATCGATATCCTTGAAGAAGGGGCTGGAGGGGGCGGACGGGATGTGCAAATCAAGGAGGAGATGATTATGGAAAAAACGATGAAGGTCGAAGGGATGCACTGCAGATCCTGCGAGATGCTCCTGATGGACGTGATATCGGAGATAAGAGGTGCCCACGGTGTCAAGGCGGATTCCAAAAAAGGCACTGTGACGGTGATCGCGGCGGACCAAAGCGCGATCGAAGAGGCGGAGAAAGCGATAGGGGATGAAGGATACAAGGTGGTTGGCTGATGCCTGGAGATGCTGAACAAATGCCGGAGAGGAAAGCATACAAGATCTACCTTGATGGGATGACCTGCGGGGCCTGCGAAAAAGCCATCGAGCGGGTCGTCGCGCAGAACGGGGCCGGTATCATAGGGATCGATGCGGGCCAGGGCATCCTCGAGATGGCCGCTCCGCCGGATAGCGTCTCGGCAATCAAGGAGCAGCTTGCCCAGAGGGGATTCAGGGAAAGGGGGGCCGGGGAGAGGGGAGACATCCGGAGGATTCTTGTTTATGCCAAATCGGTCATCGCCGGAGAACGGCATGTGGAAGTCGAGAGCAGATTGTTCAACCATGCCATCGGTGCCTCGGCGATCCTATCGCTCGGCGCGTTTTTGATATTTGGCATCATGACATCCGAGTTCAAAGACACGTTTTCCGCGGCTTCGCTGACGTTTTTCATGATCATCACTTCCGTGATGTCCGTATATTCGATATCCCATATGGAGACATACAGGAAAGGGATGACCTGCACGAACGGGATGATGGTGGGCATGACCACCGGCATGGTTAGCGGATACATGGTCGGCGCTGTGATAGGCGCCACAAACGGCATGTTCATAGGATCGGTCGCAGGGACCGTGACGGGCATCGCGGTGGGCTTGAGCCTCGGAAGGCATAGCGGCGTGATGGGAGCGATGGAAGGCGTCATGGCAGGCCTTATGTCCGGGACGATGGGAGCGATGACGAGCGTGATGATGATAAACGACAACCTTCTCGCGTTCCTCTACCTGCTTTGCGGAATCTGCCTGGTGGCCTCCGGCTCGCTCAGCTACATGATGTTCCGTGAGGCCGGGCCGGCTCCGGCGCATGGGATGAAGGGGGGTTTCTTTAGGTTCCTGGCCGGTTCAGGGGCCCTTTGCGCGATGATGCTCGCAATAATACTATACGGGCCGAGGGCGGCCCTCGTGTTCGGACGATAGGTTTATTTCGCAGGATGATGAGGTGGGTTTGCATGAAAAAGATCACGATACCGATAGGCGGGATGGATTGCGCGTCCTGCGCGATGAACATCGAGCGCAGGCTGAAGAAACTCGACGGGGTCAGATTGGCCAATGTCAATTATGCCACCAACAAGGCCACCGTAGAATATAACGAGAAGAAGGCCGCCCCGGGCGACCTCAAAGATGCCATAGAAGGCCTCGGGTATCGTGCAGATATCCCGGAAGACGCCCCCAAAAAAGGGCATCTTCCGTCAGCGGTTATCCCGCGGGATAAGGAGAAGGAGGAACGCGAGAAAGAGGCCAAGGACCTCAAGACGAGGCTTATGCTCTCTGCCGCGCTCACGATCCCGATCGTCCTCCTCGCCCTGCCGGAGATGCTTGGCGGGGTGGTCGAATATCCGGAGTTTTTCATGAAGAACATGGCGGCCCTGCAGTTCTTCCTCTCATCCCCCGTGCTGTATCTCAACAGGGATTTCTTTGCCCGTGGAATAAGGGGATTGCTGAATCGGATGCCGGGGATGGACACCCTCGTCGCTTTGGGCGTGGGTACGGCGTTCATCTACAGCGTGCTGGTGGGATTCGGATTCATCGAAGGGAGCGTATACTACGAGACTGCGGCCCTGCTACTCACATTCATCGTCCTCGGGAAATATCTCGAAGCCGTTGCGAAGGGAAAGACATCAGAGGCGATAAAACGGCTTGTCGGCCTGCAGCCCAGGACCGCGCTCATCATCAGGGGCGGGAAAGAGGAGAGGATCGATATAGCGAAGGTTGTGGCCGGGGACATCATCATCGTGAAGCCCGGGGAGAAGATCCCTGTCGACGGCGTCGTTTTGGAAGGAGAGAGCAGCGTTGACGAGAGTATGCTCACCGGGGAGAGCATCCCTGTGCATAAGACAAAGGGGGACATAGTGATCGGAGCGACCATCAACAAGGCCGGAGCTTTCAGGTTCAGGGCCACTAAAGTTGGAAGCGAGACCATGCTCGCCCAGATAATCAGGCTCGTCGAGGATGCGCAGGGCAGCAAGGCCCCGATCCAGAGGCTCGCAGACATCGTGGCAGGATATTTCGTCCAAGGGGTGATATTGCTTGCCCTTGCCGCGTTCGCATATTGGTACTTCATCGCAGGGCAGAGCTTCCTTTTTGCCCTGACGATAATGGTGTCTACACTGATAATCGCATGCCCCTGCGCGATGGGCTTGGCGACACCCACCGCCGTCATGGTGGGGACGGGCAAGGGGGCGGAGAAGGGGATCCTGATAAAGGATGCGGAAAGCCTGGAGATATTGCACCAGGTCAAGACAGTGGCCTTCGACAAGACCGGCACCATAACCAAGGGCGAAGCGACGGTCACCGACGTGGTGCCATTCGGGATGAAGGAGGACGACCTATTGAGGATCGCCGCATCCGCTGAGAAGAACTCGGAGCATCCCCTCGCCCTCGCGATAGTCCGGAAGGCGTTGGAGAAGGGGCTGAAGCTCTCAGAGCCGACATCTTTCAAGGCGCTCCCGGGCCTCGGGATAGAGGCCTCTTTCGGGAAGATCAAGGCTGTGATAGGCAATATGAAACTTATGAAGAAGGAGAAGGTGTCGAGCGATGAGAGCGTAGAGAAAAGGATGTATGGGCTGGAGATCGAAGGCAAGACCGTGGTCGTCGTCGCTGCCGGAGACCAGGTGGCCGGTCTGATAGCGATAGCCGACACCATCAAGGAGCATTCAGCCGAGGCTGTCTCGGCCTTGAGGCGCATGGGATACGGGACGGTGATGATCACTGGGGATAACGAGAGGACCGCGATGGCGATCGCCAAGATGGCCGGGATAGACCGGGTGCTCGCCCACGTGCTTCCCGAAGACAAGGCCAACGAGGTGAAGCGGCTCCAGGGGGAGGGGCGGAAAGTGGCCTATGTGGGGGATGGGATAAACGACGCCCCGGCCCTCGCCCAGGCGGACGTGGGGATAGCGATAGGGGCAGGGACCGATGTGGCTATAGAGAGCGGAAGCGTGGTGCTCGTGAAAAGCGACTTGAGGGATCTGGTCTCGGCGATGAAGCTCAGCAGGGACACCTTGAACAAGATAAAGCAGAACCTGTTCTGGGCGTTCATCTACAATATCATCGGGATACCGGTCGCGATGGGCATCTTATATCCATCGACAGGGTTCCTGCTCAGCCCCGTGATAGCAGGGGCGGCGATGGCCCTCAGCTCCGTGAGCGTGGTCACGAATTCGCTTCTTATGAAAGGATCCCGCTGATCAAGGCTGCGGCTTGAGCTCCCTGCAGAGCCTGTCGACTTCCGCCTGCGTCATCGAGCCTAATAGGGGTTCAGGTATGACGCTGACCGATATGCCGAGGCGCCGGCTCAAGGCCCTTTCCAATTGGTCGTCGGTCACATGGACCCTCCCGATGGAGAGGCCCTTGAAATAGGTGCTGCCCAGGATCGCGTCTTCCACCGATAGCCTGCCGGATTTCTTCGGACTTGGTTTATGCTGGACGATTTTCGCTTTGCCGTTCATCTGGATGCCTCTTGGAGATAAGTCGGGGCTAGAGGTTAAAAAAGTATTGCCTGATGCGACGGGGATAACATCAGAGGGTATAACGCTAGGGGGGCACATGAACGTATCGTTCATGGAAGCCCCCCTTAACTACTAGTTTTTGGGCGCTTTTTCCTAAAAAGCGCAAC
>JAZDKI010000006.1:0-35839 GCA_043803165.1 Microcaldota archaeon | reverse complement strand
CATCGCACAGGAGATAAGGAAAGACGGCAAGATACCCCATATGGACCGTGATTCGATGGAGCGCATCATAGAAGAGGGGAGGGGAATCGCCAAGCGCGTGGACAACGTGCGCGGATTCACCCTCCGGCTCAGGAACTTGAGCGGCATCATCAAGATGGCCGGAGACATGGCTGCCACCGAGAAGAAGCCCCTGATAGAGAGGAAGGATGTCGAGGCCGCGATCAAGGAATCCAGGCCGATCGAGGAGAAGCTCCGCGAGAAATACGGGAGCTGGTATTCTGCAGAGGTCGCTGATTTCGGCGTGAGGAGCGAGAAAGCGGGCCCCGAGACCGCTTGAACTCATCTTTTCAATATCTGCCCCAGTATCGGCGGCACCGCGAACGTCGTGAGAAGCGCCATCGCAGAGATTATCGAGTATTGGGCGCCGGTCAGGACTCCCGTGGTGAGCCCTATGGATGCGACTATCAATGCCACTTCCCCTCTTGGAGCCATCCCTATCCCGACCATGAGCGCCTCTTTCGCCTTTAATTTCGCCCACAGCGCCGCGGCGCCGCATGGGACGGCCTTTGTCAGCATCGCGAGCATGGTGATGATGAGGATGGGGGCCGCGAACTCCGAAAGCGCACCAACATCGACCAGTATGCCCAGGCTGATGAAGAATATCGGCATGAAGAGCATCTCGAGGCCGTATGTCTTCTCCTCGATCTCCTTGATATGCCTGCTCCGGTTGAGTATCACCCCGGCGAGGAATGCGCCCACGATCGCCGAGAGCTTGATGAATTCCGCGATATAGGCATAGAAGAGCATCAGCGCCAGGACGAGGAGGAACCTCCTCGGGCTCATCTCCTCTTTCCGGTCGAGATATTTGATGAAGTAATCGCCGGCGAGCACGCTTCCGATTAGGAAGATCCCGGCCGAAAGGAACGTCCAAAGCAGGGGTTCCAGCGAGCCCGCCTCCCCGCCAACGATATTGATGACGAAAGACAGCACGAGCAGGCCCAGGACATCGTCCAGGACGGCCGCTCCGATGATGATTTTGGCGAAGCGCTCTTCCATGAGGTTGAACTCCTTGAGGAGGGCGACGGTGACGCCTACGCTCGTGGCGGTCAACGCGGCTCCCAGGAACATCGAATACGCGAAATCCCCTCCGCAAGAGCTGGCATAGAGGTAGCCTACGAAGAAAGGGACCACGACGCCGGCAAGCGCGACCACGAGGTTGTCCAGGGCGAATATGCCCTCGATCCGATTATGCAGCCCCACCTTGAATAGGAGGATTATCGCCCCGAGCTGGGCGAACACATGCAGGACCTCAACGGAGCTGAGTATCTCGGGCGGCTCTGGAGACATCTCGAGGATGCCGAGAGACCTCGCTGCATCCCAACCGATCTGCATGAAGCTCGGGCTCATCAGCATGCCAAGGACCATCAGGATCATCACGGACGGCTGCTTGAGGTAGATGACGGCCAGCTCGCCGGCGACGGCAAGGAGCAGGAGGAAGACGATCTCGAAATAGATGTGCTTCTCAGGATCCACCTGGCCGAAGATGCTGGTCCGCACGATGGTGAATACCAGGACCAGGAATACCAGCAGCACTGCATAGGGCGCGAACCTGTGGAAAAGCTGATTCATCGCACCCAAAACCCATTAAAAGTATTTATGCGTTCGCATATCGATGGTTGCCTGGGATCTCGCGTTGCTCGTGATATCGGTGGTGGTCCTAGCCCGCGCATCCAGCCTGGTCGTGGACAACATCGTGAAGCTGTCCAGGTTCTTCAACATAAGCCAGGTGGCGATAGGGTTCCTGCTCCTGGCCGTCTCGACCAGCCTGCCCGAGCTTTCCGTCTCCGTGGCTTCATCGAGCCTAGGCGAGGGGGCGATAGCGGCCGGCAATGTGTTCGGATCCAATATCGCCAACATACTCCTGATATTGGGCACGGGGGCGTTCCTTTACGGATTCAGGATAAGCCCGGCGAACCTGAAGGATATCGGCCTGGTATTGCTCCTCACCACCCTGATCTCGATATATATCATCTTCAACAGCTCTGTGGAGCAGAGGGCATTGGGTTTCCCCGAGGGGTTGATCCTCCTGTCCGTCTACGGATTGTATGTCTGGCACACCTTGGGAAAGAAAAGGGTCGAAGATGGAAACCGGAACGGCAAGGTAGCCAAGAAAGACGCCTTGACCGCCCTTCTGCTTTTCGTTTTCGGCATCGTCCTGGTCATCGCCAGCTCAGGCTTTGTCGTGAGTTCCGCTGTCGTCTTGGCCCGGGAGATAGGCGTCGCCGAGAGCTTTATCGGGGCGACCCTGATAGCCGTAGGGACATCGCTCCCGGAATTCAGCGTCGACCTGCAGGCCATCCGGAAGAAGCATTATGGCATAGCGCTCGGCGATGCCATTGGCAGCAATATGGCGAATCTCACGCTCGTCCTCGGGACGGCCGCCGCCATCAATACGATAGAGGTGCGGCTGCCGATATTCATCGCGGCGCTGCTTTTCGCGGTGATCGCTAACAGCATCCTGCTATATGTCGCTGCGGTCAACAAGAAGGTCCAGAGGCTTGGCGGGGCGCTTTTCCTGGCGATATACGTCATCTATCTCGCGGTGATCTTCTATCTGCAGTTCGACGAGCTTGGAGGCTAGCCCCCCTTCCTGCCCTCCGGTTCAGATAGAATATCGCAAGGCCTGAGAGTATTATCAGCGCCTGCATCAGCCATAGTTCAGCCCTGAAGAAGGCGAGCATCCCCAAAGCGCTCAGCGCCCCGAGATAGGCGAAGATCGGGATGCCTGCGACCCGCGGGCTCATGAATCCGCGTTTTATCCGATCATCGGCAAGAACGATCAGGGACAGGTTCACGATCGCATATGCAAGGAAGACCGCAAGGTCCGCGAGCTGGGCGACCGTCTTGATGTCTGCCACCGCCGCCATGAACAGCGCGATGATGCCGACAAGCGATACGGAGAGATAAGGCGTACCCCTCGTTCCGACCGTCCCGAAGAAGCCGGGGAGGGAACCCCCTCTGGACATGCCGTAGAGGATCCTGGAAGGGACGATCAGGAACATCAGCACGGTGTTCGCGGTCGCGCAGAGGGCGATATACGACAGGACATGGGCGTATTGGCCGAGAACCCGCGAGACGACCAGCGTGAGGGGGGCTTTGGATCCCGACAATGTCTCCCAGCCGAGCTCCCTCACCGCGGCGATAGCGACGAGCATATAGAACACCGTGGAGATCGCGAGCGCGAGGACGAGCGCCTTGGGGACTGTCTTCCGGCTGTCCTTCACCTCTTCCGAGAGGTTGGCGACGTTCTCGAAGCCGATGTATGCGAAGAAGATCACGGATACGGCTGCGATTATACCGGCGAATCCGGTCTCCGGCATCTGCATCAGGTCGGCTTCCACCGCAGGGGGCGCGATGAATCCGATTATTATTATGATAGCGAGCCCGGCCATCTCCGCTATTGTCGCCGCGGTGTTGAACCAGGCGGATTCCTTTATGCCGAGGTAGTTGATGAGCGTCATCAATCCGATCAGCCCGAGGGCCGCAACCTTGATATCGATCCCGGTCAGGGCGGAGAAATAGCCCCCGAAGCCGAGGGCGACGGTGGCGGCCGCGATGACCGTTCCTATCGCGAGCACCCACCCGACAGAGAAGGAGAGCCATTCCTTTCCGAACGCCTTCCTGCTGTAGTTGTATTCAGCTGCCTCTTTGGGGAACATGCTGGATAATTCCGCATAGCTCAGGCTGGTGAAGATGGCTATCACGGCGCATATCAGGAAGGCCAGCCATAGCATGTTGCCGGCCAAGCCCGCCCCGACGGCTATCAGGGCATAGATGCCCGCCCCGAGTATGACCCCTATCCCGTATAAGGTCGTGTGGAACAGGCCGAGTTCGCGCTTGAGCCTCATCTTGGCACCGGCGCTTAGGATTCGGATTCTTCGATGACCGCTTTTTCCGCCTGCTTCAATGCGTGCTTGGTGGTATCGAGGAGGATCTTGCTCAGCCCGTCTTTCTTGAGCCTGGGCTTTGCGGTGTACATGAAAGACGCCGTGCCGGTGATTATCCCCTTTTTCTTGTGCTCGGCGGATTCGAATCTGACATCGGCCTTCGTGATAAGGACCATATACGGCCTCTTGCCGCATTTCTCCTCGATTATCTTCGAGCACGCCTCGATAGCTTCCTTGAGCGCCTTGTCCTCTGCCATGATGCTGATTTCCTGATAAATCTTAAAAAGGGGAGGAGAACGGCAGATATATAAAATTTGACGGGTTTTCCAAATCCATGAGACCTTTCCTCGTGCTATCGGTGGTTCTGTTATTGGCTTTCGCAGGATGCCTCGGGCCCAAGTGCCCGGACGTCTATGACCCTGTCTGCGGATCGGACAACGTGACGTATGCGAACACATGCCTCGCGACGCAGGCGAACGTCCAGGTGAAGAGCCCGGGCGCGTGCGCTGCGGACGTCTGCACGGATTCCGACGGCGGAAAAGACCTTTTCACGAAGGGCTCCGCCACGGATGCGCAGGGGAGCATGGCGGACGTGTGCAAGGACGCCTTGCAGGTGACCGAAGCATACTGCACCGGAACCAAAGCATCATCGGAGACGATTCCCTGCCCATCAGGATATGCCTGCTCTGACGGGGCGTGCATCAAGTCGCCGTGCCAGGATTCTGACGGGGGCAAGATAAAGGAGACGAAAGGGACCGTGACCTCGCAGGGCGCGAGCCTGATCGATGAATGCTCGACTGCATTGAAAGTGAAGGAATACTTCTGCTCCAACGATGTCGCTTCCAGCGAGGAGATATCATGCGGGGCAGGGATGGAGTGCTCGAACGGCGCCTGCGTGGAGGCCTTGTGCATCGATAGCGACAACGGGAAGGCGACCACGGCCTCAGGGAATGTCCGCAAGGGCGCAGACACGTATGCCGACGTCTGCTCTGGAACAGGTTCGGTCAAGGAATACTTCTGCATAGGCAAGACTGTCGACTCCGAGATAATCCCATGCCAGAGCGGATACATCTGCTCTGACGGGAAGTGCGCGAGATTGGTCTGCACCGATTCTGACAGCGGAAAGGATATCTTCACCAAAGGCACAGCCGCATACGGAAACACGACCGGAACGGACAACTGCTACAGCACCACGCAGGTGCTTGAGTACTACTGCTCTTCTGACTCGGCTGTGGCCGTAGAGAAGATAGCCTGCGGCACCGGAAAGGAGTGCTATGACGGCAAATGCAGGACAGTCCAGTGCGTGGAGACCCAGACGGATATCGACGAGGAAGGGTTGAGATACCAGATCGCGGCTTTCGACGATGCCGACGAGCTCCTGCTCAGGACCACGGAATCCGTCGAATTGAACGGCGGCTTCTTCATGAAATTGAACAGCGTCTCGGGCAACGACACCGGATTGAGGGTATATGAGGACTATGAGACCCTCAAGGACAGCGATACCCTTTGCAGCCTGACGATAGCAGATGGGGATAGCGAAGACGACCTGTGCGGAGAGAGCACGGGGGTCGTCGAGGTCATATCAGTGGATGACTCTGAGGACACGGCGGAGTTCTCGATCGACAAGTATTATGCGGTCGAGTATTACAACCTGGAAGGCTCCAAGAGCGACTGGACAGACAATCCGCTCTGCGACGACGATGAGGTCGTCTATGACTTCTTCAGGGCGGAATTCTACCCATACCTCGAGACATCGGCATCAGGCCTGGATCTCGAAGGCAAGAGATTCATGCTCTTCGAGACCCTGGTCACCATAAACGAGGTGACCTCAGACTCCATCAGCTTCGAGCTGGACGGGGATGATATCACCTTGGAAGACGGGGATACGTTCGACTACCTCGGGGAAGAATACGAGGCCGCCCTGACCTTCAATGATGAGGGGCTCATAAGGTTCCAGGCAGAGCCCTCCTGATTTTTTATCCTTTCTTTTTATCCAGCCCGCAGAGGAACATCCCGAAAGCCACCACCGTAGCGTATGCCAACCCGATGGAACCGGTGTTCACCGGGATGATCCCGCCGCCTGGCCCGAAATACGACCAGACCTTAAAAGACGTCCCGCAAAGCTCTATTATCACGCCAAGCAGTCCGGCGGACAAGAAGAATGACGGGGGCCTTTCTGAGACGAGCCCGAGGGCGTAGACCGTCAAGACCGCGAAGAGCGAGTAGAGGAGCATGGAGGCGAGGGCGCCGGTGTAGAGCCATGCCCCCAGGTATGCCAGCGCTGCTATCGCGTATGCGGCATTGGCCCCGGCCATAGCGAAGACGCGCTGGTTTTTCAGCAGATAGATGCCGAGGATGCCCCAGCCCAGGCACACCCAGATAGGGGTCGAATTGGTGCCGGCGTATCGATACGACCCGGTCGCCACGTTCGCCGTCTCGAAGAGGGTGGCGAGTATCGCCAATGTTATCATCATCCAGCGTTCTTTGGCATCGGCGAATCTGGCGAAGCAGATAAGGAAGGCCAGGCCGATGATCGCGTTGCCTGCGTCGTGGCCGAACGAGCTGACGGAATACAATGTGAGCGGTATCAGGAGCAGGGGGAGAGCGAGGCTCGCCACATCTTTGAGGTCCATGAAGGGTCTTTCCAGCGATAGGGTATAAAAGAATGACGGGCTCTGCGCATCACTCCCTCTGGTAAAGCCTCTTGTATAGGTCGCTGAGCGGTTTCAAGGATATCTCGCTCGCGTTCTCCCCGTAATCCTTGTAGTCGAACGGGTTGTCCAGGTCCCTGATCAGGAACAGCATGTAGAGGGAGAGGAAGGAGACGATGAACACGAAGAACATCGACTCGTAGAACGGGTCGAGCTTGAGCAGCACCATGCCGACCAGCAGCATGATGATGAGCGCTTCTACTACCGCATAGGCCGATTCCACGAAATTCAGGTCGCGGATGTTGTTCACCCGGATGACCAGCTTCCGGATGTTGTTCTGCTCGGCTTTCATCCGCCCCAGGAATGCGGGTTGCGTCTGGTTTTCGAGCTTGGCGAAATGCGCGTTCATACCGGTGAGCTTGTCGAGTATCGTGCCGGTGCGCTCCTTGGCGTAGAACCAGCCCTTCAATGATTCGAGGAACGATTTGTGGAAAGCTATGAATCCGTCGGCTTCCTTTGTGTTCCTGTTGATCTTGATTATCTGCGCTTCATCATAGAGCGCCTCCAGGCTGGCCGCCATCTCGGTCGGGATCCTCTCGCTCTCCTTGTAGTCGGATATGACGCCGGTTATCAGGAACCCGATCAGGAAGACGACCGCGGCTATGATGCTCGTGAAAAGGGCGTTCAGAGAGATCGGCTCGAAGCCGTTGTCATGTGCGGCTATCTTCAGCCCGATGACGAGGGCAAGGAGCGGGATGATCTGTATCATGATGTGCCATTTCTTCCATAACGCGCGCATATCGAACATGATTGGATAGCGCGACATATATTTTAAGAAAGATGCCGGCCCTGCATCCGACCGCTGTTGGATTCTTTAACCCCGCGCCCGGATAGTGGTCATGGAGATGTTGGTTGGCGGCATCCTGCTCGCCGCATTCATAGCCGCTTCGGCGTTCTTCGCGGCCGCGGAGGTCTCGTTCCTGTCGCTCTCGCCCGTGCGGCTGCACTCGCTGGTCGAGAAGAGACGCGAAGGGGCGGATAGCGTCGTGAGATTGAAAAAAGAGAGGCGGCATGTCGTCATATCCCTGCTGATAGGCAATAATGTCGTCAATATAGCTGCTTCCGCCATAGCCACCGACATGGCGATCGTCCTTTTCGGGGATTCCGGCCTCGGCATAGCGGTAGGCGTGATGTCTTTCCTGCTCCTCACCTTCGGGGATATCGCCCCGAAGAGCTTCGCCACCTCCAATGGCGAGAGGTTCATGCTCTTTTTCGGGCGGCTCATCTGGATCTATTACCGGTTGTCTTATCCGCTTGTGATGGTCTTCGACGCGATAAACCGCCTCATCCCGGGGGTCTATTCGCGCGCGACCATCGTAGAGCAGTTCACCGAGGCGGAGGTCCGCTCGGCGGTGAGACTGGGCGCGCTCCATAAGGGGATAACTGAGAAGGAGCGCGAGATGATAGAGAACGTGCTCGAATTCAACGACAGGACGGTCGCAGAGGTCATGACCAATAGGATAGATGTGGTCTCGCTGCGGGGGGACGTGACGGTCGTTCAGGCGCATAAGGCGGCTATAGGGAGCCAGTATTTCCGCTTCCCGGTCGTGGACCATGAGGGGAGGATAATCGGCCTGGTGAACCTCAAGACGCTCGGGAGGTGCCTCTACGAGCATCCAGGATGGAAGGTGTCCAAGGTCGCGCTGATACCTGTGCTCGTGGAGAAGGGCGATAAGATATCGAACGCATTCTCGAAGCTCCAGTCCTCCGGGAGGAGCATAGCGCTCATTCCGGATAAGGAGGGGAAGCTGGAGGGCATAGTCACCATGGAGGACCTGCTCGAAGAGCTGGTCGGCGAGCTGAAATGAGAAAAAAGACGCTCCTGCCGCGATTTGAACGCGGGTCCTCAGAGAACTCCAAACTTTTAGGAAAAGCTTGATCAAAACGGCTTTGCTGATTTTGCCCTGCGGGCAAAACGGTTTCCACCCGAAACCCGGAAGGGTTTCGAAACAACCATTTTTGGTCAAACTTTTTTACAAAAAGTTTGTGAGAGTCTGATATCCTTGACCGGGCTAGACTACAGGAGCTCGGTAAGAGGATAAAGAGGATAAGGATTTTTAAAAGAGCGCCGGTTCACGGAAATAAGGAAAATAAAAAGGAAAACGTAGGTTCAGGGCGGCTCGACGAAGTCCTCTTCGTATATCATCATGTCCTCTTCGGAGATGTCGATATCCAAATCGTCGGCGCTAAGGCCTGTGGCGGCATCCGCATCCTCCTCTTCCCCTTGCGGGGGCGGGGGGAGCAGATCCTCGCCCGGCGCTTCGACCTCATAGTCCGATTCGGGCGAGATGTCGGCATCGCCGACGCCGGAGCCCGAAGGCTGGGCCGGAGCTACCGGGACCTGGGCCTCCTGCCGTCCCTTCATGCCGGATAGGCATCCGAAGAGCAGCAGGGCGGCGACGCCAAGCACCGCAAAAGCCAGAAGCGGCCTCATGAGGACGACCTCAGAGCGGATAGGATCTCCTTGATGGTCTGGGCGGCCGATTTCAGGTTTTCCGCTATCGGATCGCCGGACCCTTCAGGGTATTGCCCCGTCCCGACATCTTCAAGCGAATCGTCCACCGCCTCAAGGTCTTCCCTGGCGTCCTCCACCCTGTCCGAAAGGCCCGCCTCCTCGGCATCAGCCTCTATGGAATCGAGGATCGCCTGCAGCTTCAAGGCCTCGAACTTCACCCAGAAGTGGAAGTTCACGCCCTCCTTGCACCCGTTGAAGAGGCAGTAGGATTTTATCGCATCGCGGACATCCTGCCCGTCCTCTGCCGAATCGAGCGCATCCTGGAGCGGCTCGACTATCTCCGAGCGCGCCTCTTCAATAAGGGATGTGAGCTCGCCGGTGTCGACCCCCTTCTCCCCGAGCGCTGATGCCCTCTCTTCGGCCTTGTCCAAGGCCGCTTCGAACGCGTTCACCTTCGCTTCGGAGAACCTCCCGAGAGACTCGTCGTTGCACGAGAGATACTCGTCATAGAGCGACTCGTAGTCCTCGCGGAGCTGCTGCCTCGCCGGACCGCCCACCCCCTGCCTCTTCGCCATTATATTCTCTTTCGCCTGGCGCATGTGCGGGGAATATTCGTCCTGGAGGTAGTCCCTGAAACCGATGATGTCCCCTTCGTCCACGTAGCCCTGGAGGACGTCCATGTCCGCTTCCAGCGAGTCTATGTCGCCCTGGAGCTCCTCCGAATCGTTGACGTTCTCCATGGTGGATTCCAGCAGTCCGACCATGAAATCGGTCTTGCAGACCGTGTTCTCATAGGCGGATCCCATGACTTCGGTCCTCGCCTCATAGTACGGGCCTTCGGGCGCGCCGTTTCCTCCCATCGGGCCAAGTGCGGCCGCGAGAGGAAGGAGCAGCAACGCGAATATCATATACCTGTATTCCATCGTGCTTCACCTCTTTTTTCGAGCGGTCTTGCGCAAAGCGCATGACCGACGCTTTGACCTTTTTGGAACGCAATTTATATCTTCCGTGGAACGAGTGGAACGCACAACGTCGGAGATATGTGGAACGATCGCTCAGGACCGTATCGGATCGCCAAGGCTGACCAGGTTCCTGTTCCCTTTCTGCGAGCGTTGGAGGATGCCCCTGCCCTCCAGCGATACGAGCCGCCTCGATAACGTCGCTTTCGGGATATGGGTGTTCAGATAAAGGTGCGCCTGGGTCGTCTTCCCGCCCTGCCGCGATATCTCGCGGATTATCTCCTTGTCCGTCTCATCCAGGGTCTTGAAGACCGCATTGGATTCCAGCGGGGGATTCGGGGCCGTGGTTTGCGTCATAGCTGTCGCGGGGGCGGCCGGCGGGGTTTCCCTATCAGACGGGCCTTTTGTTTTGGATATCGCCATGTGGCGGAATGTCCAAACGGCATATCCGACAAGGAGGATCGCCAGTATCGCGACCGCGACCGTGATGGGGCCATCATCCCCCATGCTGGCGGATAAGGAATAGCCTGCTTTCAATCTGGCCCGATGACCAGTGTCGATTTGGCTCGTGTCCCAGAGTACCTTGAGCGGATCCCCCCCTTGAACCGCCCCGTTTGTGCTGCTGAGCACAGAGCCGCCCGGAAGCGCGAGGATCGCTGAGAAATTGCTTATATTCTCCGATGCGCCGATGCCCATGTCGAAAGACCAGTCCGGCCCGTCCTTTTTCGTGAAGGAATCAGAATGGATCTCGTAGCTGAGGCGGTCGGCAGGGACGACCGCATATATCAGCGTATTGTCCCCGGATGGGACGAGCTCATGCTTGATGATGAGGCCGCTGCGGTCTTTGACCATGACATCTTGTATATCCCCGCTGAGATTGAGGAAGACGGAAGAGCCCGCCGAGCCTTCGAAATCGGCTATTATGATGATATCGGCCGAACCTGATTGGTCGATCGCCCCGTCCATACCCATCGAACTGATGGACGCTGAGGCGAATGCGATCAGAAGAAAAACGAGAAACGGGGCTCTCCTCATAGAGATGGATAAAGAGCCAAAGTTTATATTGTTCATCGCTTGCGTCTGGCCGGCTTTCTGCCCTTCCTGACGGCAGGCTTCCTCGTCTTCGCCCTCGTGATGCGCTTCCGCGTGGTGGCGCGCTTCCGCTTGGCCGCCTTCGGCCGGGCCGCGAGGTAGGGCGCATGGGTTGCGCCGTGCGTGCGCATCCTATCTATCAAGGAACTCATGATGTGCTCCCCCTTGTTCATGCCGATAGCGAGCGTATCGGGGCTTCTCGAGGAGTCGAATCCTTTCATCTTCGGCATCTCTCTCGCTTCCGGAAGGACCCTGAGCGAGGATCTCATCTGCTCATGGATGCTGGCATGGATGTCACGGAGCTCGATATCAGGATGCGCGATATTAGCCGGCCGGAGCTGCGTCTTGATGGATGAGGGATGAAGCAGCGATATCGGGCGGTCTTTCAGGAACGCCGTCATGGGCTTTAACGTGGAGCGTATCCGCATGTCGGATATCGTCTGCCTGTGGGTGGCCATCGCGATTATCGCCCCGCGCTCCTGCGGAGGGAAGATGGATGATGTGCGGAGCAGGTCCGGAAGCAGGGGCGCGGCCTCGGGCGTCCCCCCGTATGCGCTCAGGAATTCGTGGAGGCCCATCTTCATGGCGACCGGCCCTTTTCCTGACGCCCATTGCCGAAGATCGAACCAGGCCTGCCTGGCCCCCCTGCCCCTCGATATGATGTCTTTGGCCTCTTTCCTAAAGCCCTCTGGATTGAAAATCGCCATGATGGGTTTTGCGCATCAAGATTAATTTATGTATCTATCAATATCTACCTGCTTACGAACCGCTAATCCGAGGTATGTCTATGGCTTATGGGGATCCGATAAAAAGACCTGAATTCAAGAAAATCAGCGAATATGTCTGGGAGATAGGAAAGGATTACAAGCAGGGGATGAGGGTGCCTGCGAGGATATACGCTACAAAAAACGTCTTGGATCAGATGGACTCCCAGGTATACGACCAGATAACCAATGTCGCGACGCTTCCGGGGATAGTGAACTACGCCTACTGCATGCCTGACGGGCACAGCGGATACGGCTTCCCGATAGGCGGGGTGGCCGCCATGGATATCGCTGAGGGCGGCGTCATCTCACCGGGGGGCATCGGCTTCGACATCAACTGCGGGATGAGGCTTATCCGCACAGACCTGACGGTCGATGATGTCCGGCCGAAGCTCAAGGAGCTGGTCGACAGGTTGTTCCAAAAGGTCCCTGCGGGGGTCGGGAGCAAGGGATTCGTCAGGCTGGACGCTGCCAAATTCCGGAAGGTCATCGAAGAGGGCTCGCCATGGTGCGTGGACAACGGCTATGGATGGTCTGATGATCTGGAAGCGACAGAGCTCGGGGGCAAAGACGCCGGCGCGGACCAGAAGACGGTGAGCGATCGGGCCGTCCAGAGGGGCAAGGACCAGATAGGCACCCTGGGGAGCGGCAATCATTACCTCGAGATACAGCATGTGTTGGAGGAGAACATCTTCGATGAGGTTCTCGCCAAGAAGTGGGGCATCTTCCCGGGACAGATAGTGGTGATGTTCCACTGCGGTTCCCGGGGGTTCGGCCACCAGGTGGCGACGGACTACCTGAACCTTTTCCTCAACGTGATGGAGAGCAAATACAAGATCAAGATCCTGGACAGGGAGCTCGCTTCGGCGCCGTTTTCATGCCCCGAAGGGCAGGATTACTTCAAGGCGATGAAGTGCGCCATGAACATGAGCTTCGCGAACCGGCAGACGATAGTCCACCGCGTGAGGGAGGCTTTCAGCGAGGTCTTCAAGACGGACGCCGAGAAGCTCGGCATGAGGCAGGTCTATGACGTCTCGCACAACCGGGCTTCTGTGGAGAAGCACAAGGTCGACGGGAGCATGAAGGAGCTCGTCGTGCACAGGAAGGGCGCGACCGCCGCATACGGCCCGGGCAGGCCGGAGCTCACGCCGAGATTCAGGGATGTCGGCCAGCCGGTCATCATCGGGGGAAGCATGGAGACGGGGAGCTATCTCCTCGCAGGCGTGGCATCGGGCGAAGCCACATGGTTCACCACCGCGCATGGTTCAGGAAGGACGATGTCGCGGACCAGGGCCAAGCAGCTCTTCCGCGGGGACCAGCTCCAAAAAGACATGGAGGCCCGGGGCATCTATGTCAAGACGACCTCTTATGCGGGCCTTGCCGAGGAGGCCGGGGCCGCATACAAGAACATCGATGATGTGATAGAGGCGACGCATCTTGCCGGCATCTCCAAGAAGGTGGCGAAGCTGGTCCCGATAGGCAATGTCAAGGGATGAGATGCCCAGGATACCGGTAACAGTGATAACAGGCTATCTCGGAGCCGGGAAGACGACGCTATTGCGGAGGATCGTGGACGGCTCGATGGGGATCCGGCTCGCCATAATCATGAACGAGTTCGGCGATATCGCCATCGATAGTAAGGTGGTCGAGGGGAAGGCGATAAAGGTCGCGGAGCTCTCCGGCGGGTGCGTGTGCTGCTCGCTTTCCGGGGAATTCGGCTTGGCGGTCTCCGAGCTGATCAGGACCGTGGATCCGGAATGGATCGTGGTGGAGACGACAGGGGCTGCCGAGCCCGGGGCCCTCGCTTATGATATAAAGGAGAACATCTCCGGGGTTCGGCTAGATTCGATAATCTCTGTGGCGGATGCGGATGCGATGGCGCGCTTCCCGAGCCTCGGCCATACAGGACGGGAGCAGATAGGGCTCGCCGACCTGGTGATTCTGAACAAGACCGACCTTGTCTCGACAGATGGGCTCGCGAAGGTGAAGGAAGCTATCGTAAAGCTGAACCCCCGGGCGGTCATCATCGAGAGCGTCCGGTGCGATATCGACGCTAAGATCCTGTTCGGGATCGGACGGGAAGCGCCGGTCTCGAGACATGTTACCCATAAAATCGATATCGAGCAATTCGGACATTCTTCCAGCGATACGTTCGGGTATGAGGCGTTCGTCCGTTTCCTCGAAACGCTCCCGAAGGGGATCTACAGGAGCAAGGGGTTCGTCAGGACGGATAAAGGGACGTTCCTGGTGGATTATGTCGCAGGGCGATGCTCTTTCGAGGCTTTCGAAAGCGAAAGGACCGGACTGGTGTTCATCGGGAAGGATGCCCTCGCCTGCAGGGAGGAAATCCTCGAAGCGCTCGGGCGGATAAGGCTTAAAGAGGGCGCTGAGAAGGACGATACGGGGTGATCACCGATGCCGTATAAGCTGCTGGAAGGCCTGACCATGGCAGATATCGCCTTCGAGGCGACCGGAAAGACGCTCGAGGATATGTTCAGGAGCGCAGCCGAGGCCATGACGAACACCCAGATCGAGGACCTGCGGGAGCTCGAGATCAAGGTTGAGAAGAAGATAACACTCGAAGCCCCGGACATCGAGAGGCTGCTCCACGATTTCCTCCAGGAGTTGATTTATCTCAAAGACGCGGACCTTCTCCTTTTCAAGAAGCATGAACTGAGGATCGCCCAGACGTCGAAGGGATATTCGCTGACGGCAAGCCTCAAGGGCGAGACCATCGACATGAGCAAGCACAAGATGCTGGTAGATGTCAAAGCCGTCAGCTGGCACAAGTTCAAGGTCGAGAAGACTAAATCAGGGTGGAAGGCCGTAGTCATAATCGATGTCTGAAAGCAGGATGGCCTCCGTCCGATGCCCAGCTATCGGATGATTGTCGTGCCAGCCTTCCCCCTCAGGGCCTCTGATATCTCGTCTATGGAGCAGATGACGACCTTCTTTCCCCCGTTCTCAAGAAACCTGAGCGAGGATTCGATCTTCGGCTTCATGCTCCCTTCGGCGAAATGATTGCCTCGAAGGTGCCTTTTCGCTTCAGATGCATCCATCTTCCTCAATGCCTTCTGTGATTTTTTCCCGAAATCCAGATAGGCCGAATCTATGGAGGTCACGAACACCAGGAGGTCTGCCTTGATCTGGCTCGCGAGGAGCGATGTGGCCTTGTCCTTGTCGATCACGGCTTCGAGGCCTTCGCCACTGTCTTTTATCGGTATCCCGCCACCGCCCACCGCGATCACCACAAACCCCTTTTCCAGGAGCGCGCTTATCGCATCGTGCTCGCGTATCTTGAGCGGCTCTGGGGAGGGCACGAAAAGGCGGTAGCCCCGGCCGGCGTCCATCAGATACGGCTTCCCGTTTCCGGTTTCCGGCTTCGTTTCGTAGAAGGGGCCTATCGGTTTGGACGGGTTCTTGAACGCCGAATCTTTCGGATCGACGACCACGCGCGTTATCAGGGTGGCCGAATGCAGGCCGGTCAATGAGATGGCACTCGCTATGAAGTAGCCTATCTCGCCCTGGGTCATGGAATCGAGCACGTCGAGCGGCATCTGGGCGACCTCTTTGGTCGCCTCCTGCTGGATGAGGAGGTTGCCGACCTGTGGGCCGTTGCCGTGGGTGAGCACGACCTGGTTGGACGATAGGATCTTCCCGAGCCGCGCAACCGCCCTCTTTGCGGCCTTGAGCTGTTCTTCCGCTGTCCCTTTCGCCCCTTTGGGGAGCAGGGCGTTCCCCCCTAATGCTATGACGATGCGCATGAATGGCATTCCGCATCCGCTTTTAATTATGTTTCTTACATGTCTTAGCTGATGGTCACACAAACGCTCAACGAAATCCCGGATAAAGGCGGGGCTAAACGCGGTCCTGGACGCATATTCCGGAATAGGCCGGTGTTGGCCGATGCCGATCCGGCAAAGTTCAGGGGGTGGCTTTCTGTCTTTTTCGCCGAGCGTGGCCATTATTCCGTGAGCAATAGGGCGATAGGCGCTTTCGCGCCGCCGATCCAATCCGAGAAGGCTAGGGCCGGCGCAAAGGAGAGGGCCAGGGCGACGATAGACGCATTGCTCCAGGAGGGGAAGGCGCAGGAGCTCCTGCAGGGCGGATATATCAAGCCGTCCAAGAGCTGGGCAATCCGCGAGGACAGGGTAGCTGCGGTCCGCGCGTTCGTGGATTTCCGGGACGGCCGGATCCGCGACCTCCAGCGGAAAGATTTCTATGATAACGGCCTCAGGGGCCTTCTGGCGAGATACCACGAATCGCCTTATGCTGCCCTGGTCGAGGCAGGGTATGCCCACAGCTACCAGGAGGCCATCGAGCATGCTGGGTCCGGAGCGTTCGATGAACGGCGGATATACCCCTGGGAGATGGGGAGGACGCCGTATATCTTCGAAGACCCTGGATTGTGCAGGGCTGCGGTCATATGGCTTCTCTGTAGATGCAAGGGCAAACAGCCTACCGAGCTGACTGAGAAGGATTTCGAGAGCCACGGCCTGCGGGGCCTAACAGCCCGCTTCGATCATCCGGTCTATGAAGCGTTGGTCATGGCGGGTATCGCGTTCTCGCCTGGTGAGATCGAGGTGCAGCAGCTTCGCGGTGATTTCAGGTCCGACAAGGTTTATCCGTGGGAGCTCAAGTGCTCGCCACAGATATACCACCTGGCATTGATACGCTCGGCCGCCGTCAGGTGGCTATCACGCAAGGCAGATAAGGCGCCCAGGGACATCACCCTGGAGGATTTCGAGCGGAACTGCCTCGCCGGCCTGCTTTCCAACCATTTCCAGAACTCGCCTTATCTCGCGCTCAGGGAAGCGGGCCTCGTATCCGAGGCTGACGAGGGGTATATGAAGAGGAAGGACCGTGCCAGGCTCTTAGCGCAAACGCGTGGGAAGACAGGGTATCCGATACAATAAAAACCTGATCCGCGATAAACAGGTATGAAAAGAAACGTCCTGATCCTCGGAGCCGCAGGCAGGGATTTCCACAACTTCAACATGTTCTTCAGGGACAACCCGGACTACAACGTCGTGGGCTTCACGGCGACGCAGATACCTAATATCGCCAACCGGAGATACCCCAGGGAGCTCTCGGGAAAGCTGTACCCTGCCGGCATTCCGATATTTGAGGAGAAGGATCTTGAGAAGCTGATAGGGGACCTCGTGGTGGATGAGGTGTATTTCTCGTATTCAGACGTCTCGCACGATTATGTCATGCACCTGGCTTCGCGCGCTCAGGCCAAGGGAGCGAGCTTCGTCCTCCTCGGCCCGCGGGAGACCATGCTGAAAAGCAAGAAAAGGGTGATAGCGGTCACCGCGGTGCGCACCGGGGCCGGCAAGAGCGCGCTTTCCAAGGCGCTCTGCGCCATCCTGCGGAAAAAGAAGGCCAAGGCGGTCGTGATCAGGCACCCCATGCCGTATGGGGATCTCGCCAAGCAGGGCGTCCAGAGGTTCGCTACCCTCGATGATATGGACAAGGCGAAATGCACGATCTAGGAGCTCGAGTAATACGAGCCCCACATCAGGAACGGAACCGTTGTCTTTGCCGGGATCGATTATGCCGCGATACTTTCCATGGCCGAGAAGGAGGCCGACATCATCCTCTGGGACGGGGGCAACAACGACATGTCTTTCATAAAGCCCGACCTCCACCTGGTCGTTGTGGATGCGCTCCGGCCCGGCCATGAGATGCTTTACTATCCGGGGGAGACCAATTTCCGCTCCGCGGATATCATCGTGATAAACAAGGTCAGCGACAACCCGATGGATGTGAAAAGGATATTGAAAAACGCCGAGAAGGCGAATCCGAAGGCCAAGGTCGTCGAGACGGATATGGAGCTCACTGCCTCGGACGGGGGGAGCATCTACGGCAAGAGGGTAATCGTGGTCGAAGACGGCCCGACCGTCACCCATGGCGGGATGAGGTTCGGGGCAGGGTTCGAATACGCGGCCAGGGTCGGAGCGCATGTCATAGACCCGAGGCCTTTCGCGGTCGGAAGCATAAAGGAGATCTATGCTAGATTCGAGCACATAGGCGACGTCGTGCCGTCCATGGGCTATTATGAGAAGCAGATCAAGGAGCTCTCCGAGACGATAGAGCGGAGCAAGGCCGAGATCGTGGTCTCAGGGACCCCGATAAACCTGACCAAGATGCTGAAGCTCGATATCCCCGTCCTGCATGTGGATTTCGCCATGGTGGAGCGGACCGGGAGCCTGGATGAGATTATCGATTCGTTCTTGAAAAGATGATCACTTGTTCTCTCCTTTGTATCTCCCTTCATAGAGCGTGGCCGCATCCTCTGCGAGGCGGATGAAGATCATCTGGCCGATCTTGGCGCCCTTCTTGAAAGAGATGCCGTGCTCGTTCCGGACCACCAGGAGCGCTTCGCTCCTGCCTTCATAGCCCGGGTCCCAGACCGCGCATTCCAATGTGACCCCGCACCTTAGCAGGGAAGAGCGGGGCAGGCACAATCCTGCGACATTCTTCGGTATGCGGACATACTCGTTGAAGACGACCTTGTACGCCCCGGGCGCAAGCGACACCCGGTCCGATTCGAATGCGATCGGCTCGACATCGCTTATCTTCCTCTCCGAGTTATCGAAATCGATCAGCCCCGCGTTCTTGAACCTGTATGCCTCTTTTAGGGTGATGTCTATCCCCGCAGGCTGGAACTGGCTCTCGTGGAGGCCTTCGAATATCTTCGCCGCTTCAAGATGCTGTTTGGGCAATAGCATGGCTGCACCTCATCTACATAATCCCGTCTCGCTGTCGCAGGAAGAGCCTGGAGGGCATTGGACCAATGTCAGGATGGCCCGGCCGTCTTCGCAGGAAACCCGCTTCTGGAAAAGATCGCTCGAGCAGTGGTCGCGCTCGGTCCTCAGTAGCTCGCCGTCCTCGTACACGCCCACCTCGCCCTGCACCGTGGAGGTCCCCTCTATGATCACGCTGCATGTGTATGGATAGACGCACGCCCCGCCCTTGCACTTCTCTTCGGGGGGGCATTCGATGAATTCGGGCGATTTCTCCCCCCCTTCGCACTCGTACTCCTTCACGATCGTATCTGTGAAGCAGATGTCGGAGTATTCCTTCTTGACAGATGAGTTTGTCGTCTCGACCACCTGGGAGGCGACATGGATCGGCCCGTCCTCGGATTCGATGTCCAGGTCATAGCATCCTTCGGCAAGTATCGGCTCGCATTCCCCATACATGCATAATTCATCATCGTCGCAGGACGTGTATAGCTCTTCGATGGAATCGGATATGCACCGGTAGTCCCTGATGGTCTGGTAGTCCTCGCAGGCGTCGTATTCCGTGCGGATGATCCCGTCATCCGCATAGAGCTCCACGGTCGTCCCGTGGTCGCTCTCCTTGCATTCAAGCTCGGATTCGAAGTAGCACCTGCCGGATGAGCAGACGCCCCCGCATTGGATCCTCCTTCCGAAAGCCTCGTCCGATTCGCAGACGTATTCCATAAGCGCGGCATCGTCTACGCAGTAGTCGCTGTATGAACCCGTGCGGTCGCGGGCGTAGGAGGCGTTGTTCGGGTATTCGCCCCCGTCCTCGTCCTCGCAGAGCGGGACGCAGGCGCCTCCGAGGCAATAATAGCCGCCGTCGCAGATGAATGTCTTCTGGGCGATCTCTGAGACATCGCAGTAGTATTCCATGAGGCTATCATCGTCGATGCAGTAGTCGGACCTCTTCTCCACCACCATGCCCCCGCCATAGACGGTGGCCGTGCCTGCGAGCAGCTCCGCCTCTTCATCCGAATCGGCGCAGGTGCGGTCCAGAGAGACGCAGGCCCCCGCCTCGCACCTGTTCCCGGGCCCGCAGTTCGCGGCCCTCTGCTTCAATGCGTCATCTTCGCAGTAGTATTCCAGGACATCGTATGCGCCCTGGCAGGCGTCCGGGTATGAAGAGCCGCCAAAGGATACCGTGCCCCCGACCGCAGTCTCGTCCCCAGCGTCGCTGTCTACGCAGGCCGGAGGGGCGATTTCCTGCACGATGGCCGGGGTGCATGCCCCTTCGCTGCACGTCCCGTTCTGCGGGCATCTGACCACCCCGCTCTTCATCTCGTTCCCGCTGCAGTAATACTCCCGGAGCGTATATCCGTCTTCGCAAGAGTCCTGATAGGGGACGCCCCCGACCATCACCGCGCCGGCCACTGTCTCGTTGGCGCCGTCATCGCTATCGGCGCAGGTGGATGCCGGGGCTATGGGTGTCTGGTCGCTCTCATTAAGCGGAACCTCCGGTGAGGAGCAGCCGAAAAACAGGACAAACGACAATACGATGAAAATAACGCCGGGTTTCATATGTTGTTATTTGCCGACATAGGTTTATAACTTTTCGAGGGGTTCGCTGAGCATGGCGCTCCATAGGATGTATATAGGGGGAGAGTGGGTTTCCGCTGAATCCGGCTTCGATTCCTTCGACCCTGCGACAGAAAGGCCGATAGCGAGGTTTCCACTGGGGAACGCATCGCACGTCGGGATGGCCGTGGACGCGGCGGTCGATGCTCTCCCGAAATGGTCTTCGACCCCTGCGCCATTGCGGGGAGGGATCCTTCTGCGCGCCGCGCATCTGCTGCGCAGGGATAAGGAAAGGCTCGGCAGGCTGGTCGCCACAGAGATGGGCAAGGTGATGAGCGAGGCCCTTGGCGATGTGCAGGAAGCCATCGACACCTTCGAGTATTTCGCGGGGGAAGGGAGAAGGCTCTTAGGCAACACCACGACAAGCGAGCTCAAGGATAAGTTCTGCATGACCATCCGGAGGCCGGTCGGAGTGGTCGGCCTGATAACCCCCTGGAACTTCCCGATGGCGATACCGGCGTGGAAGCTCGCCCCAGCCCTCGTCTGCGGCAATTCCGTCGTGTTCAAGCCGAGTTCAGACACCCCCCTTTGCGCCTATGAGATCGTGAAGATCCTCATCCAGGCCGGCGTCCCGCCAGGGGTCGTGAACTTCGTGACAGGCCCCGCAGCCACGGTCGGCGAAATGATAGTCAAGCACCCGAAGATAAGCGGGCTCTCTTTCACTGGTTCTAAAGGCACCGGCGAATGGATCGTCAAGAACGCGGGGCTCAAGAAGGTCGGATTGGAGCTTGGGGGGAAGAACCCCATCATCGTCATGGATGACGCTGACCTCGATCTTGCGCTCGAAGGGATACTATGGGGCGCTTTCGGCACCACGGGCCAACGATGCACGGCTACGAGCAGGGTGATAGCGCACCGCAAGGTGAAGGGGAGGCTGGTGAATGCCTTGGCCACAAGGGCCAGGATGCTCAGGCTCGGCCCGGGGACCAAGAAGACCAGCGATGTCGGGCCCCTGATAAACAAGGCGGCGGTCGAGAAGACCGAAAAGTTCGTGTCTATCGGCAAGGAGCAGGGAGCGAAACTCGTCTGTGGAGGCGGAAGGCCTTCGGGAAAGGGATTCTTCTACAAGCCTACGATATTCGACGGCGTGAGCAGGGACATGACGATCGCGAAGGAGGAGATATTCGGGCCCGTGCTATCGGTGCTTGAATCCGATTCTCTTGATGAGGCTATCGATATCGCGAATTCGGTGGAGTATGGCCTGAGCTCTTCGATATATACGCGCGATGTGAACAATGCCTTCAAGGCGATCGAGAGGGTAGACTCTGGGATCACTTATGTGAATTCCAGCACCATCGGGGCCGAGGTGCACCTGCCGTTCGGCGGGGTAAAAGGCACGGGGCACACGCGCGAGGCTGGCATCCTGGGGATAGACGAGTTCTCGGACATCAAGACGGTATATGTGGACTATTCAGGGAAGCTCCAGAAGGCGCAGATAGACGTGGAGGGGTGAGCGGATGAAAGAAGCGGTCAGGCTTTTCCTCATGCAGCTGGAATATGGGGGGATCAGGGAGGAGGAGTTCCATTTCCTGAGCGGGCGCGAGCAGAAGATGCTTTTCGAAAAGGGGGGGCGGTTCTACCTGAAGGACGATGAGAGGAAAAAAATCAAGGTCGTGCTCACAGGCGGGGTGTTCGATGTCCTGCATATCGGGCATATCATCACCCTCCTCGAAGCGAAAAAGCACGGGGATGTCCTCATCGTGGCGATAGCCAGGGACGAGCACATAAAAAAGAAGGGGCGGGAGCCGGTGCACCATATCGATTACCGCAAGTTGATGGTCGAGACGCTCAAGCCCGTGGATATGGCGATAGCCGGCTTCGAGGATCCTAAAAAGATGCTGGAGCTGGTGAAGCCGGACGTGATCGTATACGGCTATGACCAGAAGGAGGGCGTCAAACCCAAGGGGGTCAAGGTCGTGAAGCTCGAGCGGAAGATAGACGATTCGAGATTCAAGACGGGCAAGATCCTCGAGGAACTCGGATTGTAGCGGCTTCCTGATAGCGGGTATCTTTATAAACGTATTATGAGTTTTAGCATCATGTTCACGGGATTCCTCGGCCAGTTCAGATCCATGGGGATGAAATCGCATGGAGAGGAGGAGAGGGGGCCAGAGACCACGAAGGCTCCGGAATCGCAGAAATCCTCTTCGCCAGAGGAATTCCTCAGGTCCCCGGAGACAAGGGAATTCGTGAACAGCTGGACCGATAAAAGCAAGGACGGGGAGAACGCATATACGAAAAGGGGCGTGAACACCCTCCTCCGCGAGCTTTACCCTAATTATGGCTCGGATAAGGCCATCCTCAAGTCGGCGGATATGATCCTGAAGATGCTCGGCGGCAAAGACGGGCTCACAGGATTCCTGGCGGGCTGGAAAGCGAAATCCGAGGGCCTGATGAAGGGATTGAAGGGCATCCTCGGCGGCAGGTATTGAAGCCGTCGGGGTTTTAAGGCGTTCAATAGATAACACATCCATGAACGTGGACGATGATAAGGCCAAAGAGCTCATCAAAGAGGGCATCGGCCCGGTCTGCGGCACCAAATTGAAGCATGTCGAAGGCTGCAGGGAGTGCATCATGTGCGGCTGGAGCATATGCGGTGAGGCATGATGAGGATTCTTGCCTCTGCGGTGCTGCTGATGCTCATCTTCGGCTGCGTCTCGCAGCCTTCCATGACATATTCGGTCAGCCCCTGTGATAGGGAAAGCGGTGGATCCGATTCTTTTTCCATGAGCGTCTCGGAAGGGATGGCGGTCATACACCAGAAGGAGTCCTATGTCTGCTGCGCGAACATGACGATATCCATGAAGCCCGAGGGCAAGACGATCAGGATATACGAAGAGAATGTCGGGGAGATGTGCAGATGCATCTGCCCGTTCGTTGCGGATATCGGGATCACGGGCATCGCGGGCTATGACCGATTAGAGGTCTACGGGATAAAGTTCAAGGAAGTCCAGGATTACGAGCTGATGTTCAATTCCTCCTTGCCCGGCTGAATGTTTTATAAAAGCAATCGGCTATGATTAGCTCGGTTTAATTGCCTCGGTAGCTCAGTCGGTAGAGCGGCTGACTGTTAGAAACTTTTTGGGAAAAAGTTTCATCAAAAACTTGGAATCCAAAAAGTAGACAGCAATCAGCAGGCCAGAAGTTCAAATCTTCTCCGGGGCGAAGCGAACGAAGTGAGCGGAGTCACGGAGAATGACGGCGCTTGCGCCGGCATCTTCTCCGGGGCGTGAATACATTAGAGATGCATTAGCACCGGAGAAAGGCGGCGCGCAAGCGCCGACTGCTTCTCCGGGGCGTGAAAACAGAAGAGAAGCGTTAGCAACGGAGAAACATGCCTGCAGGCGTGCTCTTCTCCGGGGCGTTTCTATCTATTGTTAGTTATTTTTTCTTCCTTATGCGGTATGCTTGGGATATCCAATCGAGCAGTTCCTTATCGATCTGGCTATTATCCTCGATATCGACCTGATGGATGAATCGGGTGGATGAATAGCCCGCAGAATCGCGGATCCTGGAGCTTTTGACCTGATGATCCAGGGTGAACGAGACCCGGATCTTATCCTTGAGGATGCGCACCGCCGTGAATGTGAAGGTGGAGACGAAATGTATGCAGCATGGTATCGAATCCACCTTGAAGCGCCCCACCCCCTCCCTTATCCGCTCTTTCAGCCCGTTGTAGAGGGCTTCTGACACTTTCCCCTTTCCTTTGAAATGGTTTTTTTCCGGAAAAAAGGTGCATGAATGGGACTGGTTCGTTTTCTCGAATCCCCGTTTGCATCTCGGGCATTTCCACATGCTTGCCATAGCCTCACCCGAGGGTCATTTCAGAAGCGATTATAAATAACCCTCCGCTCCGCGATATCCTTCAATAAGAGGGGGCATTAGAATATTGCCATCGTATTTGGATTCATGCGACTCGCTCCCGAATCCGCCAAACTGCTCATGCTGGGCGGATATTTCCTGCTCCTCGCCGTGATATTGTATTTTTTCAGCCTCGGGCAGTTCTCATGGGTCCTCCTTCTCGCTAGCGCGGTCGGATGGTTCGTCATCGAATCGAGGTCTGCCGGGAAACGGTTTGAAAACGCCTTGAGGATCGGCGCCTTCCTGCTCGTCTTCGATTTCATTTTCGAGAATGCCGGCTGGCTCATGGGGCTGTGGCAGACAAGCAGCGCGATCGCGGTCGGCGTCGTGCCGATAGAGGTGATGGGGATCACCCTCTTCGGAGGCGCGGCATGGGCGCTCTACCTCCCGAAAAAGTTCGATCCGATGCATTCGCTCGCCGATTCGCTGATTTTCGCGTCCTTCGGGGCGCTGGGCGAATGGCTGCTCATCCGGCAGGGCCTTTTTTTATACAACGGCTGGTGGACTAGCGCCCTTGCCTTCGTCTCATACCTATTGACATGGGGCATACTGCATTTCGTGCGGTATCGGATCTTCAAGGATTGATCCATTAGGCAACGGCGCTGGGCTGTATGGCGCCTCATCACCAGATGAACGGGATCAGGCGGTAGCGCACCTTTTTGCAGTATTCCGGATATCCTTTCAGTCCGCGCCGGAGGACCTCCTCCTCGTTCTGGATGCGGAGGACGAGGACCGGCACGACCAGCAGGAACGGGATCAGCGCGAAGTAGGAACCGAGCGCTATAGGCGTCGCGGCATACATCAGCATGACGCCGGAATACATTGGATGCCTCATCAGGGAATATGGCCCGGTCGATATCACCTTCTGCCCACTGACGACCTCGACGACCCGGCTGGCGTAGCAATTCTCCTTGAATGCGAGGAAGCAGAATAGGTATCCGAGGAAGACTAATGCATCGGCGGCTATGACCAATTCGAATGGCACGCTGGACCATCCGAAGCGGCGGTCCAGCCCTGGGATTATGAAACCGAACACGAATGGGATGATCCCGACCTTCGTGATGAGCCGCTGCTTGGCCTCCTTTTCCTTGGTCTTCATCCTCCGCTCCAAAAACCCCGGGTCGTTCTTCAGGAAATACCGGACGATGAAGAATGCGGTCACAAATATGATCGCCAGGTACACCCATGCCTGATAGAAATCCAGTGTCCCGGCAGGCACGAAAAACATGATGCTCAGGATGACGAATGCGGCAATGAAGACCTGCAGGGCCTTTTTCCCGATCCTCGCGCCATCCATGAAGCTGATTGCCCGGCCGGATTTTAAATACCGGCTTTGCGGATTTGGAGGAAGATTAATATTATCGGCTTCGAATGGGGATTATGCGATATGTCCCCTTGGTTCTGGCATTGCTGCTTATCGGGTCGTCCTACGCCTATCACTGCCTTTTTGGAGGCAGCGCCTACTACCCGCAGGAGAACTATGCCTACTGCGCGAAAAACGACCCCTCGGGGATGCCCAACATGGGCTGCTATGACATGTATTCTTTCTATGCCGATTGCATGCGGGATTGCTGCAAAGCCAACGGCGGCTCGATGGAGATCTGGGGCGGGACCGGCAAGGGGGATGCGGCATACGATACGGAGGATTCCAGCTATTTTTACAGCGATTGCGAAGGGAAGGGGCAGTGCGTGATGACCGGCTTCAATGCGGCATGCATGTACCCGGGAGAGTACTCGGATCTTGGCATCCTGACAGGATACAAGACGATAGATAAGGGGAAGCTGGATAGGTGCGTCCTTGATTGCGCTTCTTCAGACATCCCGGGCCAGGACAACTCCGGGGGGTTCCATCTCAATAAGGTGCCGATTTCGCTGCGCGAATGCGCGTGCAGATTCATGGAGGAGAGGTGGGATGAGGTAGGCGAAGGGTGCGAGCCGTATCTCGGGGGCGCCCCGACCGGCGGGACTCCGCCCGAAGAGATCCCTGGGGACGAAGACGGCGTCTGCGCAGGAGTGGATTGCGGCAACCTCTGCGCCGTTTCCGGTGGGAGGGGGATCCTTTCCCATGACGGGGCGTGCTTCGAGACGGCATCTAACGATAAGGGCTACGAATGCAGGTACGCTTCGAGCGAGTGCGAATGGGGATGCGATGCTTCGATGGGATCCTGCGCGGCGAGCCCGGTCGTGGACATCTCCATCTCCGAGCCGGCCGACGGAACGCGTTTCGATCCTGGCAATGCGGATAGCGCGAGGATCACTGTGAGGGGCACGACCATCAAGAGCGGGACCTACGGCATCCCGAAGGTCTATGTGTTCGTCGGCTCGAACGGCATGGTCGAGGCGGATTACGACTATTCCACCGGAAGCTTCAGCCTCAGCGGGGTGGAGATAAAGCGGGGGAGGCCGGTCGATATAACGGCGGCCGTCTATTCGCAGGATGGGAGGAAGCTGGGGAGCGACAGCGTCACTGTCTATACATCTCCGGAAGTCCTCAGGCTCTCCATGTACCCTGAGGCCGGCGTCACGGTCTTCATCGACGGGGTGCAACTCAGCACGGAAGAAGCGATGGTGGAGAGGAAGATGAAGGAGGGGCAGGAGTATCTCATCAGCGGGAATGGCATATTCACCATAGAATACACCGATGGCACGAAAGTATACCTCAAGGCTCCTGCGAAAGCGAGCGTCTACAAGGACGGCCTCCATGTGCTATATGGGGGAGTCGAGATTGATGTCGAGCACGATTACGAGGTCCTCGCCAGGCAGGGGCATTATATCAATGAGGGGACCAAGTTCGCGATAATAGTCCCTGAATCAGATGATGGAGCGGAGACGCTTATAGTGACAGAAGGGACGGTCTTGGCCGGGGCAAGGGGCTCGGACGGGATGGTCGAGGTGCATTCGGGCGAGAAGCTCGTGCTGTATCCGAACACTGCCGCGATCGAGGATTCGGTGCAGAAGGCGACGGATCAGGATTATGCCATGACCCCCAGCGGCGAGGGGCCAAGCTCCTGCCTGGGATTCATCCTGGTGGGAGCCGTCTTGGCTTCGCTTGTCTTGGCACGGAGATGATCCGGATGATCACCCCGGTATTTAAGCGCTTTTGGCTATACCACCATAATCATTCTGCCCCTGGGATGATTTTATGATGAGGGAACTTTCGTTTGAGGAGGCCAAGCCGATCTGGGACCGGCTCGTCCCGGAAAAGACGGTCTGGACCGACGACTGGGACATACGGGTTGCCCTCTGCAAGGCATACGGCTACAAGCCCCTAATCCTTTATGACGGGAATAGCCTCTTCCCGCTCCAGTATGATGACGAAGCCGGCTACCATGAGATCCTTGGAGGGGAGACGGTGGAGAGGAACTACCTGACCTTCGACCCGGAGCTTATGAAGAGGAGCAAGGAGATACCGGACGACGTCTATTTCGATTTCCTTGTGGAGGGGTTCGACGGCTGCCAGGAAGGCCTCTGCCCGCAGTTCTTCCTGGATTTGTCCAAGATTGATAGCATAGACGATTACCTGGAGCGCTTCTCGAAAAAGCACCGCAAGAACTTCAGAAGGTCCTGCAGGCTGTTCGAGGGCTACGAGTTCCGGAGGGGCGGGACGCTAGCCGAACTCGCGGAATTGAACAGGGGGATGTTCGGTGAAAGATCCGATTTCGCATCAGGGGGCCAGGAATGCTATGAGATCCTGGACAAGGACCCCCGGACAGAGTACTGGTCGATAATCAAGGACGGCAGGGCCGTGATGGTGACTCAGTATTTCTTCTACGGGAAGACGATGTCGGTCAGCGTCTGGGGCTCGGATAAGGCATATGACACGATGAATGTCTCCCTATCCGAGACTATTAAACTCGCTAAAAGCAGGGGATGCCTGAGGATCGATTTCGCACCCACATACGCCCCATGGAAGATATTCTATCGCCTGGATACCGCCCCCCTTTGGAGATACAAGCGGGGGAAGATCCCGGATTCTGTAGATGATAAGGGATATATGGTCCCGCCCGATGAGATGGCGAGGCTCAAGGCGGAAGATAAGCTTTAGGCATCACTCATACCTAAGGCATTCTATCGGTGATATTTGGGCCGCGTTGCGCGCCGGGACGATGCCGGCTATGATGCCGACCAGGATCGAGAATGCAAGCCCCAAGGCGACAAGCTCGATGGAGATCACGGATGGGAGATCGAACATCGATAGGATGATGGATGCGAAGAAGCTCAGCCCCACTCCGGCCGCCCCGCCTATGAAACCGAGCGTCGCCGCCTCGACAAGGAAAAGGTTGATTATATCCCGGTCTTTGGCTCCGAGCGCCTTGAGGACGCCGATCGTCTTGGTCTGCTCCAGCACGCTCATATACATGGTATTGAGGACGCCGATCCCGCCGACTATCAGCGAGATGGATGCTACCCCGCCCAAAAACAGGGCGAGCGTATCGGAGATAGATGACACGGCGGATTGCATAGAAGCGGCCGTGACCACCTGGAAATCCGGATCCTCGCCCTCGTTGAGGCCGTGGAGGGACATCAGCTCTTCTTCGATCTCTGATGCCACCTCGTCCACGTCGTAGCCATCGCGGGCTGTTATGACCAGCTGGCTCGCGTCTTCCTCCTCGTCAAAGAGGTCCTTGGCAGAATCGAGGGGGATGTATATGGTGTTGTCGCTGCCCGCCATGCCGCCGGATTCTTCAAGGCTGCCGACCACCTTGTATGCGATGCCGCCTATCTCGATCTGCTTGTTGAGCAGGCTTTCCTCCTCTTCGCCGTCATTGAATATGCTGTGCGCGACATTATAGCCGATCACGGCAGAATGCTTGTCGCTCGAGCTGAGCAACCGCCCATCCTCGAGTCCGACCGTGAGCACTTCTGGGAATGCCTCGGGATCCGTCCCGACGACGCTCAGCGAGGTGTTCTTGTTCTTATATGCGATTTCCGTCCTTTCCGTGAGCTCGGCATCTATGGCTGATACCCCCGATATCGACCTCAGTTCGTCCGCCTCCTTGAATGTGATCGCGGCCTCTTCCGAGCCCTCCTGCATGAAGCCTCCGCCAGGAGGGGGGCCTCCGCCGCCCATCGACATCATCCTGCCGGCTTTCTGCGAGCCGGCGCTCACGGTTATCTGGTTCGCGCCCAAGGCGCTGGTCTGTTGCGCGACGTTCTCCTGCATGCCGATGCTGATCGAGATGAGGCTGATGATCGCAGCGACGCCTATCACGATGCCGAGTATGGTGAGCCAGCTCCTGACCTTCTGGTGCATCAGGTTGGCCAGGGTGATCTCGATTATATCCTTGAGCTTCATCTCATGCCTCCTGTTTCGGCTTGCTTTTCAGCTTCTTGTATCCCAAAAACAGCACGCCTGCGATCACTATCCCGATGCCGGCATACAACGGGATGTTCTGGGCCTGGGACCCTCCGCCCATCGGACCACCCACTGGGCCACCCATGGTCCGGTTGGACGATTGGTACGCTGATCCGCCTTGGGCCGCAGATGTCGCATTGCCAGAGGATAAGCCGAGCTCGACATGCTCCTTTATGACATGCTCCGCATTGTCGTTGTCCTTGAAGATTAGGGTCACGGGGAGGGACGCCGCACCATCAGGGCGCGTCTGGACGAGCGTCACCTGGAAGCTGGAATAATCGTCCACGCTAAGTGTGCCGATGAACTTCTCGGCCGAGCCGGAGATCCTCAGGCTGTCCGTGGATTCGGCGTATGCGTAGAGGGAGCGTATCGCGGTATTGCCGGAGTTCGCGATCTTCATCGTGACATCTATCCCTGAACCGGAGGATTCCGTCTCGGTCGTCAAGGTCACTGCGGGGGTCGCCTGAACGTATATCCCGGCCGAATATCCCACCTCATTATCATTCGTCTTGAGGGTCATGGGGAGCGAATAGTACCCAGACGAAGCTGAAGAATCTATGCCCAGATAGACGATCTCCGACCGGCTCTCCCCGGGCTGGATACCGTCGAAATACAGCGTGTTCTGCCCGATCGGGGTGAAGACGTCGTTCTCATCGATCGACAGCACCGCCGACTGGACGCTTCCTCCCGGGTTCTCGAGCGTGATATTATATGCAAGGCGGGATCCGATCTCGCTTTCCGATGCCGGCGCGCATGTCAGCTTGAAAGAGGATGATGCGCCAGTCACGGTGACCGGGCCGATATTCACGATCTGCTCCAGCTCGTTCCCGAGCGCATCGTTGTACGTTATCTTCAGCGGGATCGAATACCTCCCGCTATCGGCAGAAGATGATGAGACGAGAGAGACCGTCACGTTCTTGCTGGAATTGGCTGCGATGTCGCCGACCCGCTGCTGGGTGGTGCCGACCAGGCTGAACGCGGAATCGTCCGAGGCGGATATCACGACATTCTTCATCACGCCGCCGGTGTTCCTGATCTCTAGCGCCGCGCTCAGGGTGTCGCCCTGCCTCAATGTATCCTTGCTTATCGAGGTGGTCGTAACCTCCATGATCTGGTGCTGGCTGACTGCGAGGGGGATCGACGACATGGAATGCTTCGATTCCGTCTCGTCCTCATCCAGGTAATATATGTCCAGGGTCAGGATGATGATCCCGCTGTCGACCTTATCCGGCACGGTGAATGGGATGGTCGTGATCGCATCTGAGGCGGAGCCGATATCGCCTAGGTAGACGCTCCAGGTGCTCCCGCTCCCATCGTTGTAATAAAGCGTGGTGCCTTTGGCCGTCTCGCTCCCGCTGTTTCCGATGGTGATTTCGAGCTGTCCGCTCGTCCCGGGATATACGGTAGCAGGTACGACATCGTAGCCGGTCATCTGCAGGACAGGCTCGGATGCGCTCTGGGAGGCCCCCAGGGATCCAAATAGCAATAAAACCACCAATATCGCGTTCAACAGTCTCATCATATCACATCCTCTTGATCTTCAATTCATCTGCTTCGGCCTTCCTGCCGGCCCCCTCGGTGTCTTTTTCGATCCGCCCGTCCCGGATATGTATCGTCCTTCTGGCATATGCCGCGACCACGGGTTCATGCGTGACTATCACGACGGTCTTGCCTTTTTCCTTCCAAAGGCCGTGCAGGACGTCCATCACATGCTTTCCTGAGGCCGAATCCAGGTTGCCGGTCGGCTCGTCGGCAAGTATTATCTCGGGCTCCATGGCGAGCGACCTCGCTATGGCGGCACGCTGCCTCTCTCCCCCGCTCAGCTGCGACGGAAGGCTGTCCCTCTTCGAAGAGAGCCCGACCGATTTGAGGAGCTCCTCGACCTTCTCCCGCCTTTGCGCCGCATCTTTCTCTCCGATGATGAGGGGAAGCTCGATATTCTTGGATACATTCAGCGTGGGGGCGAGGTTGAAGGACTGGAACACGAACCCGATCAACTCGTTCCGTATATCGGCGAGCCCGTCCTTGCTCAGGCCGGACATGGGCGTGCCGTGTATGTATGCGTCGCCGGAGGTGGGCGTATCCAAGAAGCCGAGGAAATGGAGCATCGTGCTCTTTCCTGAACCGGAGGGGCCCATTATCGAGACGAATTCGCCCTTATGTATCTTGAGGCTGACGCCGTCAAGGGCGCGGAATAAGTTCTTTCCCCTGCCGTACTCCTTGACGATGTCCCTAAGCTCGAGGGCGACCGCCGCTCCCATCTCTGCGCCGCACTTCATCGTCTTTGAGAGGGGTCCCGGCTATTAAAATGATTTACCGAAATAACCCCCAAATCGGCCTTTGGGCCTTTCCTCAGGACAAAATGAGGTCAAAGGGCCGCGAAATGTCGTGAGGCCAGCGAAACTTCATGAGATGTCGGCCTGCCAGTTGCTGAAAACAAAAAGAGACCCGCTTATCGCTCATCTCGAGCTCACATAGACCAGGACCGCGAGCGATATCGTGGAGAAGATGTATGGTATGAGCTGGAACAGCCCGCCCCGGCCATAAGCGCCGAATAGCACGTGCAGGAACGGATTCGCCGCCACCGCGAACAGCATGAACGAGAAGATGGCGATAAGGAGCCCGAGCGTGAAGCTGCTCTTCAACGTGAGATAGTCCTTCAGGTAGATGTAGAACAGGTAGAACGAGAGCAGGAGCATCAAAAACGAGAGCGCCGCATGCACGAGGAACGCCTGCTGCATCGGGTTCGGTTCAAGGTCGGGCGGGGGCAAACCTTCCGGTGCCGGCCCAAGGTTGCGGAACGGCATCGCAGCGTTCGCTGCGACAAGCAGCGCGACGCATGATAGGACGCACAGTACCGCGCCTAGAAGCGCCTTCAACGTGAAGCCATTCCCCTTGTTTTTTTCCTTAACCGCCATCTCGCATCAACTCCAAAAGATATGTGTTTCCCTCCCATTCCGGGCTTAGAAAATACAACGAACCGTATCCCTTCTTCGGGGTCTCGAGCACGCCGTTCTCGACCAGAAGCCCGACATGCCCCTGCACCGTCTTGTAGTCCAGCCCCACCGAGACGGACAGCTGGCGCATGTTCATCGGCTTTTTAGAGAGCGCTTTCAGTATCCTCAGCCTGGTGGGGCCTCCCCTTGAGGCGTTCAGCAGCCAATAAAGCAAGCGGGTCTTCGCATCCATCCTGGATCAACATTTTCCGGCCGGTGCGGCCTCGATATGCGTTAAGGCTTTCTCCGGCTATAAAAACATTCCCCCAAATCGCGGCATATCACCCGGAACAGGCCGGAATCAGCTGATTTTGAGCTAAAAGAAGCATTTTTATGATATTGTTACCACATTAAAACCGGTGATAGGGTGGGAACTGGCGATACCAAAGAGATAGAGGAGCTCGCCTCTGAGGCTTCGGATCTGCTTTCTTGGAGCGAGGTGCCTTTAGGCGATATCCGCAGGGTGCATGCATATTCTTATCGTAACTGGGGCATCATGATAACCCCTGAGAACGTCGAATGGCTGAGAGCGGTGTCCAAAATAGCATACCAGGGCGAATGGAAGGAGACCGACCAGAAGATGAATCAGATGATCGCAGAGGCTAGCGAAAGGGCGAACCTATCGGACGTCAATGCGATGCTGAACCATACGGTAGCCAGGTATGTCCGGAGCTACGTCGCGATGATAGCCAAAACCAGGCAGAACATCTGCCTGGTCGAGATCGGCTCCGGAGCCGGCGGGACGACGCTCGAGACATTGAAGGAGCTGGACCGGCTATTCCAGGACGGCAGGGTTTCCGAGGACTCGACGCCGTCCTCTATCAGGCTGGTCCTAACCGACCCGTCGGAAAAAAGACTGGGCTACACCCAGGAAGCGATAACGGCTCAGGTAGACGGCAGGACGATGCTCGGGCGCAGGCTGAAGATAAAAACGATAGACAGGCCGGTCACAGAAGCGATGCTGGAGCTCCCGGACCATCACGCGGACATCATCTTCTCCAACGCGGCGATACACCACGAATCCTTCAACAGCCACCTGAGCGAGATCCTTAGGGTCCTCAAGTGCGGGATGCCCTTTGTCAGCGGGGATTGGCATGAAGCTTCGTATGAGACCCCTGCCAGGGTCTATTGGTTCTACCGCATGCTCCAGGACCCGATGGATGACGAGCTCGCCCAAAAGGTCCTGGATTTCACCCTCGGCAAGGGGCCCTTGCCAAGGGGATCCGGGGCACGGAAGGAGCTCCGGGATTTCTGCGCCCTATTCGGCGCGGAACCGGAGAGCGCCTTCGAGCCCCTGAGCGACAGCGAGCGCAGGGCGGTCGCCGGCGGGATGAGGTACTGGAGGGAGGTCGCGAAAAGCTTCGTGGGAAGCGGAAGCAGATCTCCGGAATTCCTGCTCCAGGCCCATGAGCGCGTATCTAGGAGGGTGGAGGCGCTCTCTAACGCGGGCTTCGTCTTCGACAAGGATTCCCGGGATAGATACCGCGAGGTCCTCAAGAAGAGGGGAGACGGCGAATTGGGCGCAGTGATGGTGCCCAAGCGCAGGATCGCATAGCCCTTATTTTTTCATCGCGAATGCGGCAATGCCCAAAAGCAGGAACGCCGGAAGGCAGCAGGAGCCCATCCCGAAATCATCATCACCGCTGGGGGTGCCGTACCGCGTGAGGTCGTCCAGGCAGGGGACGTCGTTATAGACTACCTCTTCCTGGTCCACGCCGCAGATGCAGACGCACTGGTCTATCATCTTGGGGGTGTCGGAGGCTATGTGGCTGACGTAATCGCATTCCTCGTATGTCTCGTACTCGCAATAGCCGTCGCAGTATGATTGGGTGTCCACTCCGCCACGGTCGCATTTGGAGTAGTCGATCTCCCAGGCGCCAGCCTGGGCGAAAGCGTTGGATGAGAGCAACAGAATCCCCAGCAATGCCGCATAGACAGATCTGGCCATGACTGCGATTCGAACCGACAAAATAAAAAACCAGCGTTCAGGCCGATGCGGCTCCTGATAGCTTGGCCCTGTTCTCGGCCTCCTTCTTTTTCCGGATGATGATGCCGGCGGCCTGAAGGACGATCGTGGCGATGCCTAGCAAAACCATAATCGCTTCCGACAGGTTCACGAACGTGGTCCCGCGTACGTTTGCAAAAAGCCCGTTGGAATACAGGAGGAAATGCGCGAAAATCAGGACGAACGCCAGGTAGTTGAACCTCTGGACGTTCTTCCACATCCCCGCCCCGAGAGCTTTAATCGCGAAATCGCTGGACGTGATGGTCAATACGAAGAGGATGAGGGTGGCCGGGATCACGATAAACGGATTCGCGGAAAATATGGTCGGACCGATGTCGAAACCGAAGCGGGCGGAAAAGAGTATCAGGATGTGGGATAGGACGAAGACGAAGCATGCTATCCCGATCGCCCTCCTGGGCTCTATCAGCTGGCCGAAGATATCAGGCCGTATCAGCATCAGGGGCCCGAGCATGAGCGAGACGCACAGCAGCAGGAATCCGGAGAGGGCGAAGGACCGGGTCATAGCTGTGGCGGCATCCACCGGGAAAAGCGCGTTGTAGGCCCCGATCAGCGCGATAGCGCAAAAGAGCAGCAGGAAAAGGAAGCTGGGCCCGTTCATTTTTTAGCCCCCTTCTCCGGCAGGCTCGCCGAGAATGCCGATGGCAAACGAATCGAGCATGCCGTAAGCGGCTTGGGAGTGGTTTTTCCCTTTGCCGTCCCTGTTGTTGAATGCCGCCGTGGCATCCGTGCCGCAGTAAGGGACGTATGCGTCGCCTCCGGGGTGAGCGGAGAATAGGGAGACGTCCAGGACCCTGCCGCCTATCACGAGCCAGCAGTCGCCTTTGATGCCATGCTTGGCGACATCCTCCATGGTGAGGCGGCCTTCCCCCGATGGGGTTCCGGATACGTCTCCATCGCCCGGGGCACCGCCCGGATCCCGGGGTTTTGCCAGGTCCTGGGGGTTTATCGTGCACCCCGCTAGCAGCATGAAAGACAATAATATCGCTGCCGGCCTCAAATCCATCTTAACACCTTCCATATATAGCGACCGCAACGATAAAAAAGGAACCCGTGAAAGAAGGGCATGGAAGCCAAAGATGTCCTGGCGCTCCTGGGATTTCTGATCGCCAGTTTCTCTGCCGCGGCTATCGGCTCGTTCTTCACGATCGATTCCATCCCGACGTGGTATGCCGGACTGGAGAAGCCGTTTTTCAGCCCTCCGGACTGGGTGTTCGGCCCGGTATGGACCGTGCTTTACCTGATGATGGGTGTCTCGGCTTTTCTTGTGTATAGGGAAAAATCCGGCAACCCGGAGCGGATGGGCGCG
>JAZDKI010000005.1:0-18265 GCA_043803165.1 Microcaldota archaeon | reverse complement strand
GTCGGGGGCTGTCGGCACCATGGCGACCTTCGGAAAAGACGGCCCGAAGATCCAGAAGATGGTGATGGACGACCTCGGGCTTACCGCAGAGCCGGTGGCAAACCAGATCGTCCAGAGGGACCGCCATGCGGACGTGCTCTGCGCCCTCGCGCTCTGCGCGGCCTTTATGGAGAAGATGGCAAAGGAGATCCGGAACCTGCAGAGGACAGAGATAGCGGAGATAGCCGAAGGCTTCTCATCCAAGCAGGTCGGTTCATCCACCATGCCGCACAAGCGCAATCCGCACAAGAGCGAGCGCGTCTGCTCGATAGCCCGGCTGGTCCGGGCCAATGCCATGACCGCCATGGAGAATATCGCCCTGGAGCATGAGCGGGACCTCACCAACAGCGCCAATGAGCGCGCGATATTCTCCGAGAGCTTCATAGCCTCGGATTATATGGCCAAGCAGATGATCGGCATCCTCTCATCGCTCGTCTTCTACCCGGAGAACATCAAGAGGAACCTGGAATCCACCCGGGGCCTGATCATGGCCGAGCGGGTGATGATATACCTTGTCGATAGCGGGAAGATGGGGCGCCAGGAAGCGCATGAGCTCGTCCGCACGATATCGCAGGAGGCCTTCATCGCAAACCGCCACCTCAAAGACGCCATGATCGAAAAGAAGGTCCTATCCAAGAAAGAGGCCGAAGAGCTTTTCGACTACCGGACATATGTCGGATGGGCGAAAAAGATCGTGGAAGACGCATGCAAAGGCTGAGCCGGGCGCCTTCATCCCCCGCCAATAGCAAAATAAGCCTTCCCTCCGAACCAGATTCATGCAAAACGCCAGAATGCTGTTCTCCGGGGCGCTCTTCCTACTCCTGATATGCCCGGTCTCTTTCGCAGAGACGACCTGCACAAGAAACGGCTGCGACATCACGCTCACATTGAAGATGGCCTTCTCAGGGGCGAACGACAGCTACATCAACGGAGCGGAGAAGGAGATAGAGGATTTCTGGAACGGACCGAGCGGCTACCGGCTTGTCGGCGACTGCAAGTGCAAGATGACGGTGGATGTCCAGACGATGAAGATCACCGATCCGGCCCAGATCAACTGCAACCCCGGCCCGCCAGGCTACCACTGCATCATGGTGACCGATTACAACAACAACCCGCCGAGGAACCAGACCCAGATCGCCGGGGCCCAGTACTACCGCGGCTATGTGTATGGGATAGCCACGGGAAACGGCAGCAACAGCCAGATGGGCTGGTGGTCGAACATGATGAGCGCCCCCATCGGAGGGACAACGTATAGCGATATGGCCCATGAGGCAGGCCACCTGATGGGGCTTGGCCATAACAATGACAACACCAGCGTCATGAACAATACCGCCGTCAAGGGTCCGAGCCAGGGCGACCTTGACGGGGCGGCCAAATCGATCTGCGGAGACGACTACTGCCCGGACTCCTGCTGTTGCGGGAACGGCGTCGTAGATAAGGGCAAAGGGGAAGGATGCGACCCGAACGCCAAGCCGACAGGGTGCGCCCCGGGCGCGGCCATATGCTGTCCTGTCTGCTGCTCATGCTACACCCCAATCTGCATGTCCACAAACGGCGAGTTCGATACCCTCTCATCATGCCAGGCATCCTGCGGTCCGGGATCAAGCTGCTACAAGAACTATAAGAGCGGCTGCTATGACTGCCTGAAGCAGACCGCAGTTACGACCAAAACGTGCTATGATCCTTCAAACATCAGGGGCAACCCGCTCTGCGACCACCCGGTGGTCACATTCTCAGAGCAGAGCCTCGAGATATTCCGCAGGGCGATACCGGAGAGCTTCCTGCTCGCTGCCGTCCTCTCCGACGAGAGGATAAACGTCCAGACCGCCGAAGGCGACGTCGCTTATCTGGTGACCGAAGCCGGGTCGGTATCGGACTACGGGCCATCGCTCCTTCCTGATGCCACGATGACGATCCATACGGACCGGCAAACGATAGCGGGCATCGCCGGAGGCAGGATGACCGTGCGGGGCGCGCTCGCTGCCGGAAAGATAAGGATACAGGGAGAGGGGCCCAGCGCCATGCGATTCGGCATCATGAACCTCCTGATCGCTTTTTACGACTTCATCAGCCCGCCCCCGGAACCGGTTGAGGCCGTGATGGGCCAGGAGCTCCCAAACGGATACCGGGAAGAGATGGAGGAATTCTGCGGGACCGCCCAGGAACCCCTTCCGCCAGAGGGATACGGCGAGGCGCCTGATTCCGGATATCGCGGGACGCGGATCGAGCCCTGGTGAGCCGCCGGAGCGTCCGTCATGAATGCAAGTTTATATACCCTTCCCTGATTAATGTATCAGACCACCAGGGGTATATCTATGGTTTCATCGGCAACGACATACACGTATGTTTGCATCGGCGTCGGGATCCTTGGGGCGCTCCTATCCCTTCTCAGTCCCCACGGGGGGCTCGCCTTCTTGGGTGCGATATTGTGCTTCCTGGGTTCGGTCCTGGGCGTCCTTTTCTGGAGATACGGCTATTTCATGATACCCCTGATCACAGAGCGCACCAAGATCATCATGCTCTCGGATCTGGGCTACGAGGTGCCCCCCAGCCAGGACGTCATAGTCAAGGCGTCATCCGGCGTCTACTACTGCTCCGCGTTCCTCGGCCTGAAGATATCAGAGTCCGCCACCGAGAAGACCACCGAGGAGACGATGGTGTACAACCAGTTCTTCGAGAGGGCGATATCCAACATCAAATACGTCACTAAGATCGCTTACATGCTCTTCGTGGAGGATGTGGGCGAGAAGCGGAAGACCGTCGAAGCCAAGAGGGCCGAGGCGCTCCTGCGCCTCCAGAGGGAGCGCGACAAGCCCCAGCCGGACAGCCTCAGGATCGACCAATACGAGAGGGAGGTCTCGATCTGGGACTCGCAGCTGACCAAGCTCATCAAAGGGGTGAAGCCCATGGGAGTGATCGCCTATGCGCAGACGACCGCGGTCGGCCTGAGCAAGGATTCCGCGATAGCATCGGCGCGGACGCAGGCGAACGAGCTCAAGACGGTCCTAGCGAACGCATTGAACGTCGAGGTCGTGCAGCTCACCGGCGATGAGATGCTCAGGTGCTTCGAGTGGGACAAGTTCTTCCCGATATCGCCCCAGGATCTCGAGGAGAGCGTGGTCTGATGGTCCTGGGCGGAAAGCTGAAGCTCGTCAAGCTGTCGAACTCTTCGATAGCCAGGAGGAACCTCTTGGTATACCCCCCAGAGCCCCCCATGGACGTGCTATTCTCGGACCCGCTGAGCTCGATCTATGTCGGGCGCACCAAGATATTCAACGTCCCCTTCTACTGGACATACGAGAACGTGGCCAACCCGCATATCGCGATCGTCGGGATATCGGGTTCGGGAAAATCCTACTTCATCAAGACGTTCCTGCTCCGCGCGGCGTTCGTCTGGAACAGCAACGCGCTGATCGTGGACTGGGCGGGGGAATACAAGGACTGGGTGAAGCAGACCGGCGGGAAGATCGTCTCGCTGGGCAAGGGCTCGTACCTGAACCTCCTGGACCTGGGGGGCATGAAGCCTTATGACCGCATCAAGCAGGTCATGCGCACCATGGAGCTGCTCACCGACATCGCCAACTATCCCGAGCAGAGGCGCCTCACCGAGCAGGGGATAGAGAAGGTGTATATGGAGTCCAAGTTCAGGATGGATGCCAGGGAGCAGAAGGACGAACTGGGCAAGCCCATCATCCCCCCGACCCTCAAAGACGTGGTCCGCGTGCTCACAGAACAGGCGCAGATCGGAAGCTACGAGTTCCCGGCCGAGCTCGAGAACGCCATATACCGGCTCAAGCAGTTCACGAAACCCGGCGAGGACTTCTTCGCCCAGCAGAGCACGGTCAGCCTCGATGCGTTCGTCTCCACAGGGCTGGTCGACCTGGACCTCTCCGGCCTTCCGGACGAGACCTCGAGGGCCCTGGCCGCCCTCACGATACTCCAGTTCGTCAAGGAGAAGATGCGCCTGGAAGGCTGGTCCACCACCAAGGGCTTGAAGCTGATCATCGTCCTGGACGAGGCCTGGAAGATAGGCAAGGAGGAGACCTCGGACGCGGTCATGATCGTCCGCGAAGGCCGCAAGTACAATTTCGGCATGATAATCGCGTCGCAGAACCCGACAGACATCAGCGAGGCCATATTCTCGAACGTCGGCACGACCTTCATCCTGAAGGTCAAGTTCGAGAAGTTCCTGGACTACCTCCAGGGCTCGCTGAACTTCAGCAACTACATGAGGGACGAGATAAGCCGGCTCGGCGTCGGCCAATGCGCGGTGAACCTCGCGCTGACGCTGCCGACCCCGTACCCGTCCACGTTCCTGATAGACAAGATCGAAGGCGAGGAGCCGAGCAAGGAATATTTCCTCGACCTATCCGGGGTTCTTACAGACAAGCAGAGGAGGGATGTCTCGGTGTCAAGAAGCGTATCGTTCCTGAAAGAGGATTTCCGCAGGAAATTGAGGCAGTTCGGTTTGAACGACGACAAGATCGAGGAGCTCACAAAGAGCTTCGAGAAGTCCAACCGCAGGATGGACGTGGTGTCCTTCGTGATCACGCTCGAGCGCGACGGCATCGCGAGGAGGAACATCAGCGATTTCCTCAAGGATTCGGGCATGGACGACATCACGATCATCAACATATTCGGCAAGGTCGACCTCAAGAAGAGCGGAGGGGTCGGCCGTGAGATAAGCCAGATCGTGCTGGAGGAGTGAACATGAAAGTCTGCGTCTCTTGCGAAGCGGATGTCTCGGGTAAAAGCGCCGTGCCCATCAAGGAGGACCGGATCGTCGGCACGATACGGGCTGTGAAAAAGGCCTTAGGGGTCGCCCAGAACAACGAGCTCTATGTCTGCTCCTCATGCATGCCCAAGCACATCGAGCGGAGGCGCTCCTTCGAGAAGACGATGTTCTTATCGAGCATCTTCGCCGGCATAGTTGTCTTCCTGATATTCCTCTCCCCGTTCCTTTCCGGCAGATTCGACCTGATGGCCGTGGTCTCCGGGGTGATAGTCGCCATCTTCATCCTGATGCTGCCGATCTTCAAGTACGCGCCCGGGGTGGGGCAACCCGCCATGGCCGCGTCCCCGATCGTACCCGCCCCAGCCCAGAAGGCCCGGGCGCAGTCCAAGAAGAAAGGCAAGAAATGAGGTGCCGCCATGCCGCTTCCGAACCCAAAATCCAAGACAGATAAACCCGCCTCCGCCCAGGCCGCGATGTCCTCGGGGAAAGAGGAGTCCCACCCCCCGCAGGTCGACGGATTCAAGATGAAGGGCAAGCTCATCAAGGGCAAGCTCAAGGACCTTTCCGCCATACTGCGCTCGATATCGTTTTTGGAGCTCGCCCCGGAGAAGGACCTGCTGAACGTCATCTATGTCGAGAGCAGGGATATCAACAAGAGCCCCTACCTGTTCTCCATAGTCAAGCTCAAGGAGGACGAGGTCGAGGTCCTCTACACGATCCCCCCCGAGATCGGCCCGAAGAAGAGGCGCGTGGACGTGATCAGGTACCTGCTCAATGTCCTGTCTCTGATCGCGCCGTACTACGAGGTGGAGAACAAGACGCTCTACCAGCTGGTCGAGAATTCCATAAAGGAGCTCGCCGGCTCGGTGACGATGGACTACAACAAGCTCTATACGTCCTACGATTCGCTCCGGAAGGAGGTGGACGACCATAAGAAGAAGATCGCCCGCCTCACCGAGCAGAACCAGGCGCTGACTTCGCAGAACTACGAGCTCAAGAGCTCAAACGACGAGATCCGTCTGAGGCTCACCCAGCTGGAAGGGATGTCGGACGAGACGCTCAAATCGAAGCTCCAGGAATGGATATCCGAGCACAACGGCATGATAAACATCACTGAATTCTCCAAGCTCCATAAGGTCACGGAATCCAAGGTGGAAGAGATGCTGAACCGGCTTGTGAGCGAAGGCTATATCGAGGTCAGGCAGTAGCCGCAGAGGGTTGAAATGGTCGAGATGGATTCAAGGCTCAAGAAAAAGCAATACCGCTTCGAGCTCAAGAAGAAGTATCAGTATACGGGCCATTTCAAATTGAAGGAGAGGCCCCCGATAGAGGCCATAAAAGACAGCGTCAAGGCGCTCCTCAAACCCAGGAAGGCGGAAAGGGCCCCGGCCCCTGCGGCGTTCCAGCAGCCGCAGACCGGATTCAACTTCCTCGTCTTCGGCGGATTCCTGCTGATAGCGTTCATCCTTTTCATATTCGCCTGGCTATACCTCACATTGGTGGTGCTGCAGCCGGGGCCGGCGCTGTTCCAGCCGCAGGTCGAGAAATCCTCGATAGACAATACCCTGGAAAGCGGGAGCATCATCACGACCGGGGCAAGGGGCGCCCCCATGTACCTCGCCGCAGTGCTCGTGGACCACCAGGCGACCAACCTGGACAACCTCACGATCACCCTCACGCCATACAAGCAGCGGCTTCCCTCCGAGGTTTTCATCTTAGAGAGCGAGAGGTTCGACGCCTCCACATATCCTGATTTCGTCCGCGTCCTGCGTTCCGATCTGGCCAGGCGCAAGATCATCCTCAACGAGATGACCCTCAAAGACCTGGAGACGATGCCCCAGGGCGCGATAGTGATAGTCCCTAGCGGGGCCATCCCCAAGGAGCTCCTGGGTTTCGACAGCCGCATAAGCCTGAACAAGCTCGCAGACCGCGGCATCATCCTGATCTACATCGGCCAGCCGTTCAACAAGATGCTCAACGGCACCCTCGTCTCGTTCACGCCCAAAGAGACGCTCAAGGGCGTGCCGGCGTCATTCGATGAGAACGCCGGGTTGGAGTCCGAGGACGGATTCAGCCTCTACGATCCGCTTTACCGGGCATCCCCCACGATGGGATGGACCGGGGATATCGCCTACGGGTCGGTCAGCTATATCTTCAAGGGGGACGGGGGGATCATATTCGTGCCCCAGACCCTGGATGGCGGGTGGAGGGGAGACTATGATGCCGCGGCCAATGACGTCTCCCGCATCATCTTCGAGAACGCATGGGCTGAACCCGTCGGAGAACCCCGGGTATATACGTTCACCAACGACACCGGCCTCAGCGGAACAGAGTACCTCTTCACATCCGCGTTCAAGGATCCTAGGGCATCGGTGAAAGTCGATTTCGTCGGATATCCCCCATCCTCGAACTTCACCGTCGATCAGACGCTCTCGACATACCTCCAGAAGGAGGGGGAGAGCAGCATGTTCGTCGAAGAGGGCGGGACCGTCGTCTCATCCAACATCACCGACCAGCTGGTCAGGATCAGCGCGCTTCTCCGCGAGCCGGTCGCCGCGCAGCCGATGATGTATATCCTGATGCTGGACAGCCTTGGGAACGAGGCGGCACGGATCCCCAAGGACAATGTGAATGTCCAGGCAGACCACTCCTTCGACGTGCCGATATATCTCGAACGCGGCGAATACATCGTCCAGCTCGTAGATGACGCCGGCAAGGCCTATTCGAGCGCATACATGAAAGTGGTCTCGATAGACATCACCCCCAAGGGGATCGATGACAAGAAGCAGTCCGTCTACCTCTTCGATGTCACGATGGACGGCCAGCCCCGCACCCTGGGGGACGTGACAGTGGTCGTGGACAACGGCACCATGGGGACCTACCAGTTCCAGGACGTGGACAAGATCCGCGTGGATGTGGGCCAATACACCGGCGGGGAGCAGCTGTCCTTCGGAAAACACGACTTCCATTTCAAGGCCGGGGCGCTCACTGTGGATGTGGCGGTCCCACGCAACAGGGCCCGGACGATATTCGACGAGCCTATGTTCTGGATCGCGCTCGTCCTCAGCGGCGCGCTCGCGGTCGTAGGCGCAGTCTTCGCCAGGCCGGAGCACATGCTCTTCGCCTTGGACGTCCCTGATTTCCCTCCGGTGGCAAGGACCAAGATCCCGCTCCCGCCCGATACCATCCTGAGCATATTCGAGAAGGTCAACGACACCTACCGCTGGCAGAACACCCCGCTGACCCCGGCGGAGGTCAAAAACGGCTTCAAGGATGTCTTCGTGCAGGGCAAGCCGATATACATCACGGATTTCAACGTGGACTTCCTCCTTGAAGAGCTCGAGAAGAGGGGCCTGGTCAAGGAATCCCTGGGCTACTACGGCCTCGCCTCCTGGGAAGCCAAAAGAGGCCGCTCGATCGAGTACCTGTCGATGATGCGCAAACTGCGCGATATATGCGTGAACAACGCCATCCCGTTCACGGGAATCGGCGAATCCGAGCAGGCCGACAGCGTGATAACGGTCGTCGGCCAGCAGATGACCGTCCACTTCTTCGAGAAGAAAAAGGAGATGAAAGGCCTCCTTGGCAGGGTGCTCCCGACTATCGGCAAAGGGATAGCGATCGTGCTTTTCCGCAGCCAGAATGACAAGGAGCAGTTCCAGATAGCGATAAATTCGTCCCCTTCGGCAGCTCCGCTGATCGTGAAGATGGAGACCGACAGCAGCTCGTTGCTCCTCCTCACAGACGATGAGCTGGAGAAGATGCTGATTGAGTTCAAATCGATGTAGTCGGTGACTTCGGTTTTCTTTCCTTCTTCGATTTTACTCAAAGCCGTCGGGCACCTAAAATCGACTTGCATGCCCTCCGGCAGCAGGGCTGGGTTTCCAGTTCCCGGTTTCCTGTCTACAGCTTCATTATCGTCCCTTCTGCCGGGAACACGAAATCCCCGTACATGGTCGCGCTCTCGACGTTCCGCAGGTTCGGGAAATCCGCCTTCAGGCGCCTCATTATCCGGTTGAACATCTGGTAGCTCTCCACCATGATCTCGAGTTCCACGTCCCAGGGCGAGATGAGGGTGACGATATGCAGGATGTTCGGGTCCTGCTTCGCGATCTCGAACAGCTTCGCCTCGTCCTCTTTGGAGAAAGAGTCGAAATACAGGAACGCCTTGTAGAACTCGAGCCCGAGCTTCTGGTAGTCTATATCCGCCTTGTAGCTCCCGATTATCCCCTTCTCCTCCATCTTCCTCATCCTGCTTCGGATAATATCAACGCTCACCCCCGCTTCGGCGGCGAGCGCCACGAGCTTCTTGCGCGAATCGTGAAAAAGGAGGGAAAGTATCTTTTTGTCGATCGCATCGATACCGTTCCCTTCGATTTCACCAAAGACCTGCCTGCGCGGCTTCGGATCATTGTGGAACAGCTTCTTCGGGAAGGCATACACTCCGACCGCCACTCCTGCGAACTTCTGGAGGATTATCCTGTTGAACCTCGCGAAGATGGCGTTCTTGATGTGGAAGAAATCATCATTGCTCTTCGCGAAGAACGTGAGCCCGACATCCCAAGCGCCATCGGCGGTCCCGAGCCAGAAAAGTTTCGTCTCCTTCTTGAGCGCGTCGAAGAAAGCAGCCCTCTCCTCCTCGTTTCCGCCTATCTTGAGGTATATCTTGTACACCTGGTAGCCGAGCTTCGTCACATCCACCCACGTGGCATATCCGGTGATGACGCCCTTCTTCTCCAATTGGGCGATGCGATAACGGACGGTCTCCCGTGATTTCCCGATTTTCTTTGCGAGTTCAGCTTCGGTCTGCCTCGCGTTCCAGTCGAGCTCATAGAGGAGCCGTTTATCTATTTTGTCAAGAGAATCAATCATGATTATGGATTTCGTGGCTTATTTTTAAAATATTCTCATTTTTTGCATAAAAATGATTCATTACTTTAATATGCTACTTTTGTGTTAACATGTAGTTATGTATGGCACAAAACCCCTGGCCGGAAAAGAGACGGTCGAAAAGGTCAAGAAGACAGCTATCGTCCCGAAGGGCTTCAAAAACGAGGCGGCTCTGGTCGATCATATCGCGGATTCATGCCAAGGCAAACGGACCTTGATGCTCACCGGCAACTATGTCGTCGGCGAAGGGGAGGACATGCTTCCTGACGACCCCCGCCTGCTCGGGGAAAAGATGCTCCTCACGATAGAACTGTGCCTGAGGGTCCGCGAGAGGTGCATCGAACGCGGAATCATGCCCCCGACCTTGCTACTATGCCCGAATGACATCGCCCCCGGCGTCTTCAATGATGCTGAAGAGAGGCGGGCTTTCAGGGTGGGCTATTCCATCCCGGAAGAGATAGCAGAGCTGTTGAAGGGAAGGCTGAGCGAGCCCCTGGAACCGGTATACATGTTCAGCCGGGACCCCGGTGCGACAACGGTTGAGATCGAGAGCCGTCAGATGGAGCTTCGCCGCCATATCCACGACAACCACCCACCGCTCGTCGTCCTGCTCGAAGGGAATGCCCAGAACTGGGCGTCGAGATGGCTTAAGAAGACGGATTCGAATCCCCGACTAAGCGAAACAAGGGAAGGTCTCAAGACGCTCGTAAGCGCGACGATAACGGACAGCTACAGCGGCGAGCCTTCCTCCCCTTCCTCGCAATTGGTGAGGGTGACGCACCCCAACGGCGCGCCATTCTGCTCTTTCATCGCAGCTACCCTCTTCGAGAGATTCGAGACGCTCGGTTTCGAGAACATGGTGAACACGTTCGTCTCCGAGGAATACCCATGCGTCGATAAGGCAGCGGCGGCATACCGCGATATCTACGGCGGGACGATGACGATAAGGAACATCTACCTGGATGAATCGCAGGTCGTCGCGGATAACACGATATCCTGAACCGACTTATCAGTCAACCGTCTTCGTCCGGTCGGCTGCCGGAGCGGTCTGAGTCTATACGGCTTCAGCGACGGCACTAAGTATGATTGAAGAAGGATAGAAAACATGAGATTCCGGAGTCAAACAGTCTATTTCTTCTCGGATAATTCGAGCATCTTCTTCTCGTCTATGAAGTCCAGGAGCCTGTTGCAGCGGTCGCACCTGAAAGACAGGTTGGCCGCGGATTCGAAGTTCATGACGCTTGATGACCCGCATACGGAGCAGAAATAGTAGTCTTCCCCCCCGGCATGCTCCTTGAGCTTCGGGGCAGAGGTGCTCGCCCACCTCTCCATCCGATTATGGTTGAGGGACCAGCTGTATGAATACCATCCGGTTTCGCTGTCTTTTTCGCGGATATAGTTGACCAGGCCCTCGTTATGGAGCTTGTTCAAGGTCGCGCGCACGTCGCTTATCTTGATCTTGAGCTTCTTGGCAAGGTCCTCGTCGCTGCAGTTGCCGTAGAAGTTGCGCACGATGGCGAGGGCGTTCTCCCCGCCGAGCTCGATGAGGTTCTGCCTGACCCCTGAATCGCTGAGGATCTTGACGACCTTCTGGAGGATCTCCTTCTGGACGGCCTCCTTGTCAATCTCTGGTGCAGGCGGCTGGATGGGGCTCTTAGGCGATTTCGCGTCCTTTTTGGCGCCTTTTACGGCTTTGACTGCCTTGGGAGCCAGCTTAGCCTTTAGGGCCGGCTTAGCCTTAGGGGCGGACGTTTTAGCCTTCAGGGCCGTTTTCACGGCCACCTTGGCCTTTTTTACAACTGGTCTGGCCTTATTCGCCTTAGGAGCCTTGATCGGAGCTTTCGCCTTCTTCTTACTGACCGCCACACATATCACCACAACAGGTTATAATTACGCATTTTTTATATATAAACCTATGCTTTTTTACCTTCCAACACGTCTGACAGGCGCACACCCGTAATAGCCATCTTTTTGAGTTCCTCCTTCCCTGGGGCGTCCATCCGGTCTATCTGCCGGAGGCGGTTCGCGTAATGCCTATACGCCTTCACGGCGGCGGCATAGGCGTCCCGGGTGTGCACATCGGCTATGGAAGCCCCGATCCGCCTTTTCTCGAGTTTGCTCATGCTCTCCCGGGGCGAGAACACCCTGACATTGAGCCGGGCGGCGACCTTCTGCACGAAATGCGAGGGCGGATGCGTGTCGGCAGCGACCAAAACCGGTATCCCGACACTTGAGACGGCCTTCACTATCCGCTCGTCGCTCGCCTCCTTCTCACAGCCGCTCCCGACCAGCCTGCCGTCCAGGTCCAATATGGCATATCCGGTCTTTATCCCAGGGTCTATGCCGATTATGACGTAGATCGGATCACGCCCGCCCTTTTACGAGGCTGCGGTACAGCCTGCGCGTCTCCTCCACGCTGTCCGTGATCGAGTATCCCAACGCGCTCTCTCTGGCCGCCTTTCCGAGCTTTCCGCATAGCGCATCGTCCTCGAAAAGCCTCTCCATAGCTTTAGCCAGGCCCGCCACGTCGTCAGGCTCCACAAGCAGCCCGTTCCTCTTATCCTTTATCAGCTCTTTGGCCCCCAGCCTATTGACCCCTATGCAGGGAAGGCCGTGGTACATCCCCTCGACGAATGTCATGCCGAAGGTCTCGGTGTCCGATGCGGATATGAAGAAATCCGCCGAATGGTATGCCGGCGCGGTCTTTTTGGAAAACCCCGTGAAAACGGCGTTCCGGACGCCCAGGCTGGATGCGAGCTCCTTGAACCTTTTGAGATACGGCCCTCCGCCGACGATGACGAGGTACCTGCCGTCCTTTTCCACCATCTTGAAGGCTTCCAGCACCCGATCGAGCTTCTTCTCGAAGCTTATCCTGCCCAGATAAAGCGCGACTTTCCCTTCAGGGGGGATGCCCCAGGCCTTGCGGAAGGACGCTGCCTCATCTTGCGTGCATGCCTGTTTGGAGAAATCTATGCCGTTTTTCAGGAGCACCACGTTCCGCAGCCCATATGACCGCAGCTCCCTGGCAAGCTCCTCTGTCGGCGCGGTGACGATATCCGCCATGCCGAAGATGTGCTTTATCATCTTTTTCACGGTGGAACTGCTCGCCTCTGCTAAGACCTTCGGGAGCCTGCCGTTCAAAAGATGGGGCACGTAATCCGGGAAATGCGTATGGTATGTCACCACGACAGGGATCTTCTCCCTCTTAGCTGCCAGGATGCCCTGCAAGCCGAGGTTTATCGGGGCATGGGCGTGCACGATATCCGGCTTCTCCTCGCGGAGCAGCTTGCTCACGCGGCGGTAGTCCATCGAAGCCACGCGGTAGCCCTCGTAGAATGGGAACGGCGAGGACGGGATCCAGCATATGCGGAATTTCTCCGATACGCGCTCGCAACGGTATCTCCCTTCCCCCGGGGCGAAGAGGACGACCTCCTCGCTCTGCGAAAGCAGCCTGATGGCGTCGTTGAGGTAGGCGACGACGCCATTCATCTGCGGGACATACGTGTCCGTGAACAGCGCGACCTTCATCATCCGCCCGTCCCATTCGATTGGTTCGAATCGTACTTGTCGATGTAGTCGAGCAGCTTGTCTATGTCTATCGTGCTGTTGGTCTCGTTTTCGGGGATCGCCGCGCCCTGGCAGCGCTCTGCCTTCGCCGCATCCAAGATCTCGGCGCAATACGAGCTGTCTTTGAGGGCCCCGGCGAGCTCAATATAGCAGTCATCCCTAAACGAGCCATCGTCGATCTTCGGGCATATCGAAGGATCCTTTGCCATGGGCACCACCGAGACCATGCAGCGGTCCCTCCTGGATCCGGCCAGTTCGCATAAGTCCGCCCTCTTGAGGATCAAGGCGAGGTCCGATACGCATTTCTCGCGCTCCGCGCCCTGCTTCTCGGTATGGCACGTTGCGAGCTTCACCTGCTGTTCGCGTTCCTTATACAATATCGATATCGGGTCGCCTGAGAGGTTTGCAGGGACATCCGGCTGGGCCGGGGGCGATCCATCAAAGAGGGTCACGGTGCTTGTCCGAAGGTGGCTCACGTTGCCATCGGAATACTCGAGCGTCGTCTCATAAGACATGCCGGTGGAATTGTCCACGCATGCGCTGAGGCCGAAGAGCTTGGGCGAGTTCGAGCTGATGCTGAACCGTGCGGCCTCGTCGAGCGAGAGGTTCCGGTAGTCTATCGTATACCTTATCCTCCTGCAGGGGAATGGCCCGACCGCCGTCTCCTCGATCCCGGGTTCGACGCTCAGATATCCCGCGGACAGGAGATACTCGATGTTGCTCCCGCTCCGCTCTGCGATCGTATCGTTGAAGAACTTCGTCTGGATGAAAGCCACGTAGTTCTCCATCTCGGCGTCCCCTGCGATGGATGCGCAGGACTCGTCGGCCTGCGGCGGGTATCTGATGCAGAAGACCGTGTCGTTGCCTGAGAGGAATACCCGTTTAACCGAAAGGGGGTTTTGGACCTCGGCCACGCGGATGGCGCCGTCGGATAGCGCATATGACGTCGTATAGCCGTCAGAGACATCCGTATATGAATATGAATACCCGCCGAGCCCCTTCCCGAAAGAAGCGGTCATCCGCAGGAGCGATTCAGCCTCCCCGCTGTCGGCCGCCTGGGGCGGCTGGGGGGCGGTCAACATGAAAAACACCGCCACCGCTACAAGGATGAGCGTGGCGAACAGCAATATCTTCTGATACTCCATCTATACACCTCTCTTTGAGACTTCGACCGTCCCAAATAAATCCCTTTCGCTGTTCTACGGCAGTGGCCGAAGCGCCTTAAAACCCTCGCATCAGTAGTCCTCACATGGACCTGGTACCCAAAAAGATATTTTTCACAAAAGGGGTCGGAAGGAGCACGGAGCAGCTCACATCCTTCGAGATGGCGCTCCGGGATGCGGGCATCGCCCCGTTCAATATCGTCTCGGTCTCGAGCATATACCCGCCGGGGGCGGAGATAGTGCAGAAAGCCGAAGGCCTCAAGCACCTCAAGCCCGGGCAGGTCGTCTTCGTGGTCCTCTCGCGCGCGGCCTCAAACGAGCCCAACCGCCTGGTCGCGGCATCTATCGGATGCGCGGTCCCGGCCGATCGGGAGACCTACGGGTATCTGAGCGAGCACCACGCGTTCGGCCAGACGGAAGAGAAGGCAGGCGAATATGCCGAGGACCTGGCCGCGACGATGCTCGCCTCCTCGCTCGGATTGGCATTCGACTATAAATCCGCATGGGACGAGCGCGAGCAGTACTTCAAGATGAGCGGAAAGATCGTCCGGACGATGAACATCACGCAGTCCGCGGTATGCGACAAGGACGGGAACTGGACCTCTGTGGTCGCAGCAGCGGTTTTAATATTCTAAGGTGCTATTGACATACAGGTGAATGCTATGGGATTCTGGGATTCTATTCTAGGCTCTGACAGATCAGATGCGGCGCCCGAGATGGGCAAGCCGGCGCACAACCCGTTCAACGTCGGCGTGAAATTCGCCCCGCTCCGCCTGAGCGCGAAAGCGAAAAGCTCGGTGGACCTGGTGGTGAAGGTGACGAACGCTTCTTCATTTCCGCAATTGGTCTCGGTGGACGCGCTGCTCCCCCGCGACGCCCTTATCGGATTCGATCCGGCGTGCATCAACAAGGCCGCGGAGAAGCGGGTCGGCGAACTGAAGGCCGGCTCATCCATAGACGTCCCGATCACGATCTGGTCGAGCCACCAGACCCAGGAAGGCAACTACCCGATAACGGTGACGGTGTACTCGCACTATATAGGATACGAGAAGGTGCTCAGCTACGTGAAGAAGAGCACTTCGCTGCGCGCAGTCTGATTCAGCCTTCCAGGCTGGTTTTCAACTCTTCTATGGCCTTTGCCACCTTCATCCCTTTCTCCGTCAGCTTCACCATCCTCTTCTTCCCCTTAGCCTCGATCGTGACGAAGCCCTCTTTGGCGAGATGGCTCATCAGCTTCGTGACATACACATAGCTGGTGTCGCTGCCCTTGGCGAGCTTCGAGAGGTGCCACGCGCTCTCGCCGTCGCGTAGGATCAGCATTATCCGGCATGGCTTGGGGCGCGCGAAGACGTTCAGCATGAGGCGCTAACGCCTCTGATATTATAAATGCTTCGGGGCCCCGGGCCCCGGGCGGATATGGCATCCCATTTTATAAATGTGATTTCTCGTCGTGAAATCGGGGATACCTTTATAAAATATCTCTCGGTTTATCTCTCAGAATGATCGGCCTCCCCGCGGGAGGAACACAAGGTGTAAACATGGGACAGAAAATCGGCAACGAAAAAATCTCAAGGGAAGATGGATACCTGTACTTCGTCGGCAAGGACGGCTACGTCTGGGCTGCGCCTATGAAGCACAACACGAGGGGCAGGAAGAAGAAGGTCGGCTCCGAGAAGATCAGCAAGGAAAGCGGCTTCATGTACTACCTCGGCAAGGACGGGTACGTATACAAGGCCAAGTTGAAGAATGCCTGAATCCTTTTCCCTTTTTCCTCATCTTTTTTAAATCAACCCCTACTTATCCTCTATCACATCTACTTGTAGAGGTGGAAATATGCGGATAGTCATATCAGAAGCTAGCGGAAAGAGCTACCAGGCAGAGCTCTCCAAGGACAAGGAGCACGGCATCGTCGGCAAGAAGATCGGCGAAGAGCTTGACGGCAACCTGATCGGTGCCGCAGGCTATACCCTGGAGCTCACAGGGGGCTCGGACGGGAGCGGATTCCCGATGAGGGTCGAGGTGCACGGCTCTGCGAAGAAGCAGATACTCACAAGCGACGGCGTCGGCTTCCGGGCCACAGAAGGCGGGGAGCGCAGAAGGCGCTACGTGCGGGGCAACACCTTTTCGGCTGAGATAGTCCAGGTGAACGCCAAGGTCAAGACGGCCGGCGCCGCCCCCCTCGAGCAGCTCTTCCCCAAGGTCGAGAAAAAGGAGAAGAAATGATGCAAGCTGAGATGAACATCGGCATGCTCGGGCATGTCGACCACGGCAAGACCACCCTCACCAAATCCCTCACCGGGAAATGGACGGACACGCACAGCGAAGAGATAAAGCGGGGCATATCCATCAGGCTCGGCTACGCAGATGCGTATATCTACGAGTGCTCCAAGTGCCAGATCCTATCCCCGGACGCCAAATGCGCAAACTGCGGGGGGAAGGCCAAGCTCCTCCGCAAGATCTCCATAGTGGATGCGCCCGGCCATGAGACGCTGATGACGACGGTCATCGCCGCGACGAGCATACTAGACGGGGTGCTGTTTTTGATAGCGGCCAACGAGCCGTGCCCGCAGCCGCAATCCGCAGAGCACCTGCTCGTGCTCAATTCCACCGGCATAAAGAACATCATAATAGTCCAGACCAAGATAGACCTCGTCTCGAAGGAGAAGGCGGTCGAGAATTACAGGCAGATCAAGGCGTTTTTGAAAGGCTCCGCGGCCGAGAACGCTCCCATAATCCCGGTCTCGGCGAACGCAGGCCTCAACATAGACGCGCTTCTCCGCGCCATCAACGGGCATATGAAGGCCCCGAAGCACGACGAGAAGGCCGAGCTGAGGATGTACATCTCCCGCTCATTCGACGTCAACCGGCCTGGCGCCGATATCAAGGACCTCAAAGGCGGCGTGCTCGGGGGATCGATCGTCCAGGGCGTCCTCAAGCCCGGCGACGAGATCGAGATAAAGCCGGGCATCGTGCGCAAGGAAGGCGCCAAGCCCTCGGCGGTCGTCTGCACTACGAAGCTCCTTATGGAAGAGACCGAGAAGCTGGATTCGGCAAGGCCCGGGGGGCTGGTCGCGGTCGGCACGACCCTGGACCCATCGCTCTCCAAGTCAGACTCTTTCGTGGGCTCCGTCGTCGGGCACAAGGGCAAGGTCCCGGACCCGGTCGAAGTGATCAACGTGAAGTATTCATTGCTCGAGCGCGCCGACATGCAGAACATGCCGCTGCGCGAGGCTGAGCCAGTCGTGGTGAACGTGCATACGTCCACCGGGGTGGGCGTGGTCGCCAAGCTCGCCAAAGGGATAGCCACGATCAGGCTCAAGAAGCCGACCGTCGTCTATCCGGACATGTACGTGGCGCTCTCGCGGCGGGCCGGGCAGAGATGGAGGCTCAGCGCGTGGGGCAAGATCGTCTAGACAAACAGATATATTCATTTCTCATCTACGACTAAGTGGTTTCGTGTTTCGAGTCTTGGGTCTCGTATGGGGCCAGAACCCGAAACCGGACCGGGCGAAACGACAATCGTTTCGCTGGTCCAGAGAACGCAACAGCGTTCTCTCGGAAACGCAATTAGCTGGGGTGGTGCTGACCGACATTTCGGTCATCAATCCCCATCAACAGATAAACCTAAGGAAGTTGTCATGGATGCATTGCATCCATGATAGTCAAGAACGAATCGTCGTTCTTGACATTGATAAAAGATTTACCATAAGAATGACTTAAGGAAATCTTTTGCTGGGGTCGCCTAGCCTGGTAGGGCGAAAGGTTGCTATCGCGCGTCCCTATTGAAACGATCTCTCGTTTCAATGGGGCACAAGGAACTTTGTTCCTTGTTGTTTAGGAAAAAGCGCCCAAAAACGGGCAATAAAAAGCG
>JAZDKI010000004.1:0-14356 GCA_043803165.1 Microcaldota archaeon | reverse complement strand
ATACTTCACCGTCTTCACAGGGTTCCCATCAGTCACGATAGCATCCCCGCAGAACCTGACCTACAACGTCAGCGCCATAGACCTCAACTACACCCCATCAGGCAGCAACCTGGACTCCTGCTGGTACTCATTGGACGGAGGATCCAACACCTCATTGCCAGGATGCAATAACGGCTCATTGGGCAGCCTGACGACAGGGGCCCACAACGTCACGGTCTATGTCAACAACACCGTCGGCAACACCAACAGCAGCATACAATACTTCACCGTGGACCTGGTCTACCCGGGCATATCCATCCTGCTCCCGACAAACAGCACATACAGCTCAGGAACCGTGCCCCTGAACTTCACCTACTCTGACAACTTCGGCATATCGGCCTGCTGGTACTATGTGGACGGCGCAGGCCCGACATACAGCTGCTCCAACACGACGATGCCAGGCCTGCTTGACGGCGGCCACAACGTCAGCGTATATGTCAACGACACCGCAGGCAATGTGAACGGCACCATACAATACTTCACCGTCTTCACAGGGTTCCCATCAGTCACGATAGCATCCCCGCAGAACCTGACCTACAACGTCAGCTCGATTAGTTTGGATTTCACGGTTTTCGGAAGCGGGGTTGACTCCTGCTGGTATTATCTTGACGGTGCTGGCCCGACTCCGCTACCTGGATGCGCAAACAGCACACTCAGCAGCCTCACGACCGGACCCCATAACGTAACAGTCTCAGTCAACAACTCGGCAGGCAACACGGCCAGCGACGAAATCATCTTCACAGTGGACCTGATCCCACCGGCAGTCTCGTTAGACTCGCCCCAGAATACCACCTATAACGTAAGCTTCGTCGACCTGAACTTTACGGCATCAGACAATCTCGGCATCGGTTCATGCTGGTATTTCCTCGACGGGACCGGGCCGACGATCCTTCCAGGGTGCGCCAACGATACGATCGGGCCTCTCCTATTAGGCCCCCATAACATCACGCTTTTCATCAATGACACGGCGGGCAATCAAAACAGTTCCGAGATCATCTTCACTATAAACTCGACATTCGTCCCCCCGGAGGAAGATGATGACGATGAAGAGAAGCAGCCTCTATCGGTTTCAGCAGTATCCACATGCGACGGCACCATCATAACGGTCGAATCCGGAGGGGACCCGGTCCGCAATGCAGAGGTCAAGGTCGATGGAAACCTGCTCGGCAAGACCAATAAATCCGGCCAGATCGCCTTAGACGACTGCGGCAAGGAAGTCATAATCCGGGCATCGAAATCCGGATATTCCAGCGACCATGTTCACCTCCAGCTCATAGACTGCCTGGAATGCCAGGCGTATCCGGCCTGCCAGGACGATTATTCCTGCCCGCCGACAGAAAATTGCATAGCCGGCACCTGCACGCCGATCGAGTGCGAATGCGGGGTCATCCAGCTTTACCAATGCGTGAAGTATGAATGCTGCTCGGATTCCCAGTGCGGGCAGGACGAAAGCTGCATCAACCAGACCTGCCAGCCTGTCATCCCGCAGTTCGAGTGCACGAGCGATGAAGACTGCTCATCTACGCAATACTGCGAAAAAGAGCCGGAAGCGATAGGCGGTTCATGCAGCGACGTCCAAGGCTGCGGAAGCGTGGTCGACCATCTCCTCTTGCCATACGAATGCGGTACGGGAAGCGGATGCCCATCATGCGACGAGGGTTCATTCTGCTCAGGCAACCAGTGCGTAGCCGCCGGCCTTGAATGCCCGCCCTCGGCCTTCATCGATGACGTTTTGGTCTGCAATGCCACGATAGATGGAAAGCCATGCATAGAGTGCGTCTTCGATATCATCGATCCGACTGGCGTGAAATCATCCGGAAGCACCGACGCGGAAGGCAAACTCAGGTTCCTGCCCCGCGTCCCAGGCGTATATCATATCTCCCTTCTCGAAAGAGGTTTGCCTGTGAAAGGTGTCGCTTTCAATGCCACCCAGAAGCCTCCGGCGCCGCCTGCAGGTCCCGACATGACGCTTATCTGCGGCATATCCCTGATACTGCTGTTCATAGGCGGCCTGCTCCTCTGGAAGCTCCGGAAAAAGAAAGAGAAGCAAAAGATCCCGCCCCTGAAGAGCTGACGAAAACCATATCTAGCCCAATCCGGATCAAAAAGACAATAACAAAAATCCTTCTGGTTATTGACTAGCTATGGAGTTCAAGCTGCTTGGACGGAAGACAGATGTCGGACTGGATCACATCCTCCTCTATATCGGGGCGATATTCGTCCTAATCATCGTATCAATGCTGATAACCCTTCTCGCAGTCCGTTTCGATTTCGCCGCTTTACCGGCATATTCAGCGGCATTCGCCTCCGTTCTTGGGCTCATCATCCTGCCGCTCATCGCCTGGTCTCTGCTCACGATAGCCGGATTCTCCAAGATGAAAAAGGATGCGGCGCTATGCCGATCGTTCGCGGCCGCCAGTTTCTTGTTCACTCTCCTGCTTGCCATCCCGCTATACCTCATCCTGGGCGTGGTCCTCGGGGCCCAGCTCGATGCAGCCGATATCTCGATATCGATCCTAAGCCAACTGGCCGTTTCGGCTGCCGGGGCGATATCGCTATACCTCTGGCTCCTCATCTTCCTCGCGCCTGAGCGGAAGCGCCTCGCTGATTCCGCTATCTACTCCTTCTTTTTTGCGGTCGCTATGCTGATCATCAGCCGGTTCATATGGGTAGCGGCCGTCGGATCGGTCCAGACTGCGGTCGACCTGGATCTTTTGGCGCGCTCATTCCAGTTCGGATCGGACACCCTCTTCCAGGTAATGCGCGATATCCTCCTGGCGATGCCCCTCCTCTATTTCACCTTGGGCAAGAAGCTGGATCGTGATGCGGCGTATCTTTTTGCCGCACTTTACCTGGGCGCAGGCCTCCTGGCGCTGCTCTCGGATTATCTTTCGGCTTCCACCACCTGGCAGGCTGATCTTGCCTCGCTGATCACCAAAGCCATCGCCCTGGGTCTGCTCTATCTGCTCTCCCGCTACGCGCCCCCAGCCAGCAATCTCTAAAACCCTTTGTAGCCAACATTACCTCGATACGCAATGGACCTAGGGAAGAAACTGCGCGAGGCGCTATCCAAACTGACCGGCAAGCCCTATGTGGACGCCGACGATGTGAAGGCGCTCATCAAGGACCTCCAGCGCGTGCTGATATCCAACGATGTGAATGTCAAATTAGTCTTCGCCATATCCAAGAAGATCGAGGAGCGCGCCCTCAAGACGGACAAGCTCCAGGCGCTCTCCCTCAAGGAGCATGTGACCCGGATCGTCTATGAGGAGCTCGTATCCCTGATGGGCACCAGCTACAATCCCCGCCTGGACAAGCATCGGATCCTGATGTGCGGCTTATACGGGAGCGGAAAGACCACCACGTGCGCGAAAATCGCCCATTTCTACAAGGGCAAGGGCCTCAGCGTCGGCCTGGTCGGGGCTGATACGGACCGCCCTGCCGCCCAGGAGCAATTAGAACAGCTGTCCAAGCAGGTAGGCGCGGCCTACTACACGATAAAAGGCGAGAAAGACCCATCAAGGATCGCCCAAGACGCCCTCAAACGCTCAAAGGAGGACATCCTGATCATAGACTCGGCCGGAAGGAACGCCTTCGACGGCTACCTTGTCGAGGAATTGCGCGGCATCGCAACGGTCCTCAAGCCGGACGAATGCTACCTGGTGGTGAGCGCGGATATCGGCCAGATCGCAGGCAAGCAGGCTGCGGAATTCAACAGCGCGGTCCCCCTATCCGGCGTCATCGTCACGAAGATGGACGGCTCGGGGAAAGGGGGCGGGGCTCTCAGCTCTGTAGCGGCATCGGATGCCAAGATCGCCTTTGTCGGCACCGGAGAGAAGCCATCCGATTTCGAGGTATACGACTCCGAGCGGTTCGTCGGGCGTCTGCTCGGCGTGCCTGATATCGCAGCCTTGATGGAGAAGGTCAAGGAGGCATCCGCCGGGACCGATATCTCGAAACTCGAGACAGAGGAGCTCACGATCGAGGCCTTCTACGAACAGCTCAAGGCTGCCAAGAAGCTCGGCCCCCTCGGCAACGTCTTCTCCATGCTCGGGGCGGCGGATGTCCCCAAGGAGATGGTGCAGCAGAGCGAAGGAAAGCTGAAGAAATACGAATCCATGATAAACTCCATGACCAAATCCGAGAAGAGGGACGCATCGCTCCTCAAGAACAGCCCCGCCCGCCTCGCAAGGATAGCCAAAGGGAGCGGATGCACGGAAAAGGACGTGCGCGAGTTTTTGACGCAGTTCGAGAAGATGGAGAAGATGATGGGGATGTTCAAGAAGAACCGCGGATTCCGCAAAAAGATGGAGAAGATGCTTAAAGGCGGGATGCCTGCGCTCGGGAACATGGGCGCCTGATCTGATTATAACCGATTCGGTCGTAATATCTTGTTGGGTGAGGGGCAGGCGATCAACGCTTCGCAAGAAGTGAGGAAGTTCTGCCCTCCGAGAGGATAAGCGCTCTAAGGGCGCAAGGACGGTTACAGAAACGATACCCTCCGGGGATGCAACGCATCGTCCTTTATCCGATGACGGAGCAAGGCGTTTTCACGCCGCTCCCTAGGACCCGCAAGGGGCCTGGGGCCTTTCGGCCGCGTAAGCGGCCGGATGGTAGTCCAATATCGCCTAACTACAGAAGGCAGACTATGCCCCTCACTCATCTTTTCCTTGGGCCTTTCCCCCAGTTCATCTGATGATAAAGGCCCGCGAAACTTCATGAGGTCCATATTAGCGGTTTTTAATCCTCATCGTCGTTCTCTTCCCGTGGCACAAAAAAACCTGCTGCCCTACTCCCTGGCCGCCTTCTTCCTCCTCACCACGGTCGTCTCCGTCTTTTTGTTCATGCAATCGTCAGCGGAAAACAACCGACTCGGCGCCGAACTCGCCGGCACGAAAAACGACCTCGCAACCGTCCAGGACAATCTCGCCGCCGCCCGTTCAACCATCGATGAAAGGAACCGCGAGATATCGCTCCAACAAAACAAGATCGAGAATCTGACACTCGACCTTTCGGAAAAGAACAGCGAGATGATCTCGCTCCGCTCAAAACTCAATGAGACAGAATCCGAACTGGAAGAGGCGCAGAATACCCTTGAAGAGGCCGAGACAGAGATAACCGGGATACGGGAAGAAGCCCTCGCGATGGATGAGAAGATCAGCCAGTCGATAGCTTGGTTCACGGACAATTCCGTCCTTCCGAGCACCCTCAAGACAGACCGTTTCATCAGCAAGGCCGAAAACGGCTGCATCAGCCATGACAAGGTCAGCCTGGCATGCATCTCCTATCTGATGGCGCAAGAGCTCGACCTCCAGTACAAGAGCGACCCCACCGGCGAGCGGCTATACTCGCTCGAAGAGATCATCGAGAGGAAAGGGGGGGACTGCGAGGACTACGCGCTTTTCTTCAAGGCGGCATTGAACTACCTGGACCTGGGGGATAAAGGGTTGGAAGCCTGGGCACCAGGCATCGGCAGGTACATCGTCTATGAGGATTGGTCCACCGATACGAGGTGGTATTACGACGACGCCGAAGGGATGAATCTCGGGGGAGCGGATACGATGAAGCCCTATGCGGCCTGCTACTTCTTCGACACGGAGGGCACGGTCTGGGAAGGCCACTGCGTCATCATGCTGACAGCGATGAACATCTCCTCTTCCAAAGACATCAGCGCCGATTCCCTCTCTGACGCCGTCTTCTTCGAGCCGCAGGACGGAGGATACCTCGGGAGGATGGGGGCGGAGTTCCAATCCTGCGAGGACGGCCAAACCGGCTGCGAGGCTACGCCATATAGCATCTCCTTCATCATAACCGACGGCGACCTGTACGAATTCAGCGACGGGAGATGGAACTACTACGAGGGATACCGCGACCGCACCGCTGAGCTCTTAAAGAAGCTCGAGGGCATAAAGACTACCTGAAAGGCCGCGAATCCCTCCGTAGCGGCCTGATATCGAGCGCTGAGATATCCGCCTGGAGCCTTTCGGCTTCGGAAGGGTCCATCGCGGCGCGCATATCAGCTTCAATCAGTATCGCCGGGTATGCGAAGGCGTCGCTAATCGAAGAGAGCGAGAGGATGACCGAAGCGGCCTCATCAGACCCGTCGCCAGATGCGCCATCCTGCGCCAGGTGTTCTATCCGCAGCGGGAGGTCGTTCTCGGAGGGCTTGATATAGAAGACCTTCAGCCTCTGCGCGGGCCCTGCCGGCTCTTTCTGGGCCTTGTCGGAATACGGCATCGAGGAGGTCCGCTCGCCTTTTTCGAGGAGATAAGACGCTAGCACGGTGTCCGAGCAGGGGAACCCTAGCGATTCCGCCAGCCTCTTGGACCGCGAATCCTTCACCACCCCGGCGAGCATCGTCTTCCTGATATGGCATCCGGCGAACAGCTTCTTATAGAGGCCCACAACCTCCTCATGGAGCGGGGCGAGGGCGCTTCCGGCGCCCGGCTGGTCTGAAGGGACCGTCCATAACGATCCGTCAAGGAGCAATATGGCGGGGGAATATCTCTCCAGGCACATGATGGCGCAGGAAAGCTCGCATCGGAGGCGCAGGAGGGAGCGGAGGACGTTCGCCTCATGCTCGTCGAGGGCGCTCCTTATGTGCACCTCGCTCTTAGGTGTCCTCCCAGGGTGATAGCTGAAGGAGTTGAGGACGGACCCATCATATACGAAGTTCACCCCGGCAGCCCGCACGGCGACTATATCATGCCCGTGCAGCCTGTATGCGAGCAGGCCCCCGTCCACAGCGCAGGCAGACAGGCGCACGGGCCTGCTTTCCGCCTTGACCACAAGCCCCGGATCCTTCCCCCGGGCCTCGAGCGCCCGTTCCCTCAGCTCAGCCTGGCCTTTCCGTATCTCCGTGGCCAGGGTGGCGAGCTTTTCGCGCATACGCAATTGTCGGGCTGGAACATATTTTAATTATGCAGAATATATCGCTCCATGATCCTCTCTGATATCGACATAAAAAAGATGCTCAAAGCGAAGAAGATCCAGATAACCCCCCTCGATCCGGCTCAGATCGGCCCTGCCAGCGTGGACCTGACCCTTTGCGACGAATGGCTTTTCTTCAAGGACGAGTACCAGCGGAAGGTGGTGGACCTGCGCGATGTCAGCTTCACAGAAGCTTTCGAGATGAAAAAGGCGAAAGAGATAACATTGCGCCCCGGCGAATTATGCCTGGGGAAGACCCTGGAGCGGATAAAGCTCCCGGATGATGTCATGGGCAAATTGGAAGGCAGGAGCAGGTATGCCCGTATGGGCGTCATCATCCACACGACGAGCGCGCTCGTGCAGCCAGGCAGCGACAACCACCAGGTCCTCGAGATCGTGAACCTCGCGCCTTTCCCTATCAAGATCCACGCGGGGATGCGCGTCTCGCAGGTGGTCTTCGAATCCCTCAAAAGCCCGACCTCAAAGCCGTATGCGAGATTCGGTCAGATCGCCAAAAAGCAGTGAACCGGGCATGGGCGGCGTGCTCGCTCAGGTTTATATTCGTCCGGCGCGTCTACCTATAGATGTTCTCCTACAGGCCCGATTCCATCACGCTGGCTGCTATCGGGGCGTTCATCATCCTGATGATCCTGGCCGCCTTCTGGGTAAGGCCGATCTTCGACAACCCCAGGATGGTCGCAGTGGAAGCGCCCCTCCATAAGAACATGGACCTCCAGCTCAAAGACGGCGAGAACTACTCCTATACTTATACCACGGCGGCCTCCAGCATCAATATCACCTATACCGTCCATGAGATCCCGGGCTGCACACTGATAACGATCGTGGAAGCCAACAACACCCCCGCAGTATGCCTGGACCGCACCGGAGTGGCGAGAGACGGCTCTAATACTACATTCGTGGAGCCTGCCATCCTGCTCTTCAAGCCCTGGATGCTCGCCCTCAACGATTCCTGGACATGGAACGGGACGGTGTATCTGGCTTTCGACGGGGCGGCAGAGCACGTCTCCGACCTCACCTACCGCGTGGTCCGCAGGGAGATATTCGAGGGCAGGGAAGCCTTCGTGGTCGAGATAAAGACGATAAACGAAGGGAAGGAATACGAGTGGGTGGATGCGGAAAAAAGGATCCTCCTCAAGGCCCTGGGGCCGGGATATGAGGTCGTTTTGAACGATTAGGCTGCTCAGGGGTTGACGACCGCTCTGAGCACGCTCAGGGGGATGACGCCCTTCTCCAGCTCATCTTCGGCTATCCCGATGAATGTCTGGGTCTCTTCGGTCACTTTGATGAGAGGCGGGGCTCCCATCGACAACTGGAGGGCCCTTGCCCCAATAAGGCGTGCGGTCTCGTATTTGGTCAGTTCCATCGGTATGCACCACAAAATGCGTAGAAATATATCAATCATAACACGATATAAACGTTTCCTTTCTTCCCCAATGTCAGGGCCGTCTCTCCGGAGAACTCGAATGCCTTGGCAAGGCCCCTCACCACCTTGATCCGCATGCCTGATTGCAGGCTCGTCCCCCTCCCGTCGAAGAGGTATACCACGCCCTCGTTGCCGGTCTCGTCGTTCACCATCACCCTGGTGGCCGTGGCCTTCACCTTCTTCGTCTTCTGGTACTCCAGGGCCTCGACAGACCTCACGACGAGCATATCCGTGTTGATGTTCCGCATGCCGTCCCTTATCTTTGTGATATTGGTGATCTTCATCTCCTTGAACCGCTTCTTGGCGAGCCTGAAGGCGAGTCCGATCTCCCTCCGGGCGTCCTCTATCATGCGGTTCATCTCCTGCTTCATGACATCCTCGTCGCCCTCGGAGAGCATCATGCTCTCATAGGCCTTCTTGAAGAACGTGTCCGGGAGCTTCTCCACCTCTTCCCGCTCCCTTATCTCCTCGATCTCGGAGAGCTCCAGCGAGGATGCCTCTGTGGAGAGCTTGTCTGATTCAGCCGCGCTCTTTCCGACGCTTTCCAGCTCGGCGCTCAGGCCTTCCGGTTCATGGAGCTGCTCAGGTTCGTGGGCTTCCCCATGTTCATGGGGCTCGGCGATGACCGGCTGCTGCGGCGCGCCGCCACCGATGCGGTCCAGGTCTGACATCACTTCCAGGTAGTTGGTGAGGAATTCCTGCATGACCTTCCTGTCGCTGTCGTCGTTTTTCTTTTTCACCTGGTGCGCCTTGAGGTAGACCTTCTCTATGCTGGGCATGAGCTTGGATCTCGCCATCTCGGCTTTCTCCTTGCCCAGGCGCCTCTCGAATATCTGCGTTATGGGCCTGAGCATCTTCTCCTTCGCTTCTGCGGCGGGCTCTTCCTTCTCCTCTTTGCCCTCCTCCTGGTGCTTGGAGAAGATGGTGGCGAAAGACATGAGCTCCGGTTCGGCCTTCCTCTTCTTGTCCAGGTAGTGCTGGGCGACCTCCCGGACAGACGGATCCTTGTCGAAACCCAGTTCGACCAGGGCCAGCATGGCCCCGGGGTCGTTGACCTCGGAAAGCGATTTGGCGGCCTGCTTCCTGACCTCTGGGCGCTCATCGAATGTGAGGGAGACCAGCTTGTTGATGTTCGCAGTCACCGAGTCCATCAACCTACTGCTTTCCAGCCAATCTATATAAGGTTTTCACATTGCCGGAGGGCATACCCTTATTAATGGGCCCCCGGCATCGCCTTTCCGGGGGATGTATGAGGGGCTACCTATCGTTCTTGCTGGCGTTTGCCGCCTGCATGGCGCTGCTATCGTGCCACGCCCTGCTAGGCCCTTCCTCATCGCTCGACCTATCCAAAGCCATATCCGTGGAAAGGGCATACGGCCTCCAGATGGACATGAAAGGCGCCGCGATGGAATCCATCCGCCAGGGGGCCGTCTCCGGCTTCAAATCATATGATAAAAACCACGAAATAGGCAACTGCACCCACTGCCCCGGCATGTGCCTTCCGCCTCCTGCTCCAGACTACTGCGATGCGGCGCTCTGCGGAAGGTGCTTCATCGAAAGCGATGCCCGCGCCTACGCCATATCAGGAGCCGAGGCCAGCTTGGACAATCTGAGGGCGCTGCAGGCCGACGGAGCGTTCATCACATCCTTTGGCGATTTGGACCTTGAGGTCTTCCTGATCCCCGATCCCCTATCCAAGAACGGCTTCTCGCTGCAGTATGCCAGGTTGCGCGATCCGCTCCAAATCGAAGCTGAATCCGGGGCGCTCGGGATATCCGCCAAATCCGAGCTCCCTGCAGGGCTGGTGATAGATTGAAGGGGCAGGCGACGATAGAATTCCTGCTGATATTCGCTTTGAGCCTCGGGGCCATATCGCTGCTCGTCGCCCCCCTGATGGCGGCCGATGGCGCGATGAAGGGCCGGGCGGAGGATCTTGAGATGATCGGGAAGGCGGAAGCCGCCGCCAGGGCGGTCGAGGCGATGCATTATGCCGGGGGCGTGATGGGATTCGACTTCCGCAAGGAGGGGATCCAACATTCGGTTGAAAACGGCCGGTTCCACGCATCGGGCCGGGGCAAGACCATGGAGGTGGAGGGTGTTTTTTATGTCGACCGTACCGAACCGATCTAAGGGATTCGCATCGCTCGATGCCTTGGCCAGCCTGGTGCCGATCCTCCTCATGCTTTCCCTCCTGTTCCAGGCGTCAAGATCGATGGCGGATCATTCCATGGAGCGCATGTCCGCCCAGGAGGCATACGACAAGCTGGTCTCGATCGCTGATTATACGGTCAAAAGCGGGGCGGTCGTCCGGGAAGGGGATATCCGATACCCCAACTGGATAGACGAAAACCTGCTCGGGGATGGATATGCCGACGCCCTTCGTGATGAAGCTGCCCTCGCGGACCTCTATATAGGGTTGGCCGAGCCGGATGGGGGATATGATTTCTGCATCTATCGCATCGTAGTATCGGGAGAGGAAAAAGCCATAGGGCGGCTTTTCGTGTGCGGTGGCTGAATGCAGTCCTTCGAAGCGCTCCTTTCCCTCTTCGTCTTCGTCACGGTATTGGCATGCGTCTTATCATCCGATCCGGGGCAAAAGCCGCTGGACGATTCATTATACCGGTTTCAGCTGGCCGATGATGCATGGCGGGTCCTATACCTGCGGGGCGATCTGCGGGACTTTGGAGAATGGAAGCGCGGTGCGGTCGAGGCGGATATGGCAGAGATCGGGGACCAGACCGGGTTGTGCCTGTTCATCCACGGGGTGGAGTTCACGAACTGTCGCGACGGGCAGGCGCATGAGGCCGTCGCATCATTGTCCAGGACCGTGATAACGGGCGGTTCGCCTGAGAAGGTGACATTCACCCTATCAAGATGAGAATCGTCAAAAGACGTATCAACACGAATAAAAACATTCCTCGCCAAAGGGAAGCAAAACCGCTATTAGTCATAGCTCCAGGTGATCATCTTGATCGAAGCGTCTAAACGAAGCGAACTCATCACATATCCGATCCGGGACATCGTCCAGGAAGCGAAGAAGATCGAGCGGGAGCGGGGCACCAAGATGATATACCTCAATATCGGGGACCCGGCGCCATTCGGCTTCCGGCCGCCCCAGCACATCCTTGATGCCGCAGCCGAAGCCCTCCGGCAGAACTATTCTGGTTACGCGCCTTCCGAAGGGGACCCTGATCTGCGCAGGACGGTCGCCGGATACGAGAACGTCGCCCCTGAGGATGTGTTCATCACCTCTGGCCTGAGCGAGGGCATCGACTTCCTTTTCCAGGCCCTGGTGGACCCGGGCAGGAACATCCTCCTCCCGACGCCGACATACCCATTATACCTGACCAAGGAGCGGATCGCCTACGGTACAGTGGACTTCTACGAATGCGATGAGGGCTACGAGCCTGATCTGGACAGCCTCCGCAAGAGCATCAACAGATACACCAAGGCCATCCTGGTGATCAACCCGAACAACCCGACGGGGGCGGTCTATTCCAGGAAAGCGATTCAGGGGATCATAGACGTGGCTGGCGAACACAAGCTCCCGATCATCAGCGACGACGTCTACGACCAGCTCGTATACGAGGGCGAGATGCCCGAGATGCGCAAGATGTGCAAGGACGTCCCGGTCGTGTGCGGGAACAGCCTTTCGAAGAATTATATCTATCCCGGCTCGCGCGCCGGCTATCTGGCGTTCCATGGCGAGGGCTGGGATGACGTCAAGGAGGCCATGCAGAGGCTGTGCAACCAGAGGCTTTCGGTGAACTGGGAGATGCAGCGCGCATACATCGCGGCGATCAAGGGCCCCCATGACCATATCAAGAAATTCAATTCGGAACTAAAGAAGCGCAGGGACATCCTGGTCAAAAGGGTGGATGCGATACCTTCGTTTCGGATGGCGAAACCCAAAGGCGCATTCTATTCGTTCATCAAGTTCGACGGCCCCTGGAAGGACGATTCCGAGTTCGTCCGGGGCCTGCTGAAGTTCGGCGTGGTCGTGGTTCCGGGTTCTGGATTCGCCCCCCGGATGGATGAAAAGGCATTCAGGGTCGTCTTCCTGCCAAAGCCAGACCAGCTTGAAGAGGCCTTCGACCGGATCGATCGGTATATGAAAAGCGTGAAAGGCTGAAGGGGGGATCATCTCTTCTTTATCCCGGCCTTCTTTGCCCGGAGCTTCTCGCGCAGCGTCGCAGCCACGTCCTCCTTTTTCCCGGTCTCGCGGGGCAGCTCCTCGGGCTCCTCATCGCGCTTCTCGGTCTCCAGGTCCTCCTCTACGCGGGATGAGGGGGCGCCAGAATCCCCTCCGCTTCCCGGGGCAGGGCCAGAAGGCCCCTCCGGCTCTTCAGCAGGGCCTCCGCCGCGCCTCTTCTCGAGCTCGGTCTTGACGACGCCCTTGAAGATGGGCTCCCATCTTTGCCATGCGTCCACGAAGTCGATCCCCCCCTGCTCCTTCTCCAGCGATGCGAGCAGCCTTCCGGCCGCCGTGTTCACCTTGAGGACGAAGTCCAATTCCAGCATCAATTTGTCGTTCATCTGGGCGCTGAGCTTGTTGATCTCGTGGTACATCTTGCCCTTCCAGAAAGCCTGGAGTATATACTGCTCCGGCGAGATCCCGGTCTCCTCGCTCCTCCTCCCGAGCGCGGGGGGCACGAACGAGATGTCCAGGTCTTTGGAGAGCTTCTTCATATCCACCTTGGAGAAGTCCCTCATCGATGCCTCCGGGTTCCGCACGAATTTGGCCTCCCAGCTGCAGCCCTCGATGTTGTCGCCCCTCCTGAAGCGGAATATCTCCACGAACTTCTTCTCTTCTATATCGCTCTCGTACTCGAAACCCAAAACACGGTATATCCTGCCCTTCCTGCCGAAGCGCACCTTCTTGAGGAAGCTGTAGCGGTCCGTCGCGTACATGCTCGCGGCGGGCAGGCCGAAGACCAGCTCCAGCCGATCCTGGATATCGCGGAGCGATTCCGCGTGCAGGTTGTAGAGCAGGAATACGCCTGGCTGCGTGTTGAGCAGGTTGATGATGCCCTGGACGGCGATGCGCGAACGCACCTCGTTGATGATGAGGGCGGCATCGCCCATACGGAGCAGGGCGTTCGCCATCGTGACAAGGTCCAGCTCCTTGGTCTGCGACTCCTCCATCTCGGAGCTCTGCACCCTCGCGGCGCCGATGTGGAATCCCCTCTTGCGGAAAGCGCGGACAGGTATCTCCTCGATATCCTGGATGGGGATTATCCTCCTCCTGGTGCCGATCGAGGTGATCTTGGCAGCGGTGAAAGACGTCTTCCCCACGCCTTTCAATCCAAGGACTGCCTCAGAGCATCCGAGGCCGACCATGGTATCGTCATATCCTGCGAAGAACGGGGTGAACGAGTTGTATGCCAGGTACTGCGCGTAGGTGAACGGCTCCTCCTTCATTATCCTGAGCGCGCCCTGCAGTTCACCGAAGGTCGCCGGGGGCCTCTGGAGGTGGCATCTCATGGTGAGCCTTTTGAGGACCACATCCACTATCGGGCTGCTCTCGTCGAATTTCCTGGTGCCCTTGAGGGTATGGACTATGTTCTTGAACGAGCGGTCGAGCAGGTCCCTGTTGTAGCGGAAGAGCGTGTGGCAGAGGCCGTACTTCCTGTGCTCGATATATATGGGCGAGTTCTCGCTGTCGATATAGACGTCAGTGACATTCTCCTTGTCCAGGGCCAAATTCTCGACATGCGCCCCGAGGCCCACCACCCATGCGGCGCATTCGCGCCCCATGGCCATGGCCTGCTGCGGGGTGATCGGGATCCCGTCTATCATCGCGCGGTCGATGAAATACTGGCGGTACTCCCTGGTCTTGAGCTGCATGAGTATGTCCCAGTCCACGTTGCTGAATGCCTCCTTGAACTGCTCGTTTATCGCGGCCTTGAGGAGCTTGCTCAGTTCGGGCGGCAGATTGTCTAT
>JAZDKI010000003.1:0-9765 GCA_043803165.1 Microcaldota archaeon | reverse complement strand
TGAGGCGTTTTATCAATATGTCTACCTTGTCGTTGATCCTTGCCAAAAGCTGCATCCTGACATATTCAGGGGGATTATACATCTCTACGAGCCTGGCGAGGCTCCTATCCATCCGGTTATATGAATCGATCAGCTCGGCTTTATCGCTGGCGAAATCGAGCATCTCCCGGCCCCCTTGACGGAGCACCGGATTGACCTCCTGCCAGAACGAGCGCGGATCGAAGCTCGTCTGCAGGACATTCGACGATCCCATCTCCCCACCCCCGTGGATATCATCATCCTGCTTAGGGTAGATACCTGTATTGTTTGGTTTTATATATGTTTCGCTGATTGGTGGGGATTAGTATATCTTTTTCGATAATAACAGTGTAAAAACCCCTGGTTTTTCTTCTATTACCGTCGTGAAAGACTAAAATCAGAGGAATTCTACGCTTTTGACATCCGGATCCTTGCTGGTCCAGACCTCGTAGATGGTGATCCCGCCCTGGCCCTTCTTGGTTATCCAGGCCTCGAAGCCCTGGAGCTCGTATTCCTTGGCGATGCGTTCCGCCTGCAAGATGTCCTGCGTCCTTGCCACGCATCTGGCTTCCTTCCCCGGCGATATCGCAGGCCTTTCCATCGACTTCACTAGGGCGGATAGGCTTATTTAAGTTTCCAGAATCCTCCGGAAGCGGTGCTCGCATCAGAAAGCATATAAATTGTTTTTATTAATGTATATACATGGTTTCTACTCAAGCTAAAACCGGCAAGGCAGTCTGCGCATTCAGGTGCACCGATGGCCGGCCGAGGCAGGCGGTTTTAGACAGGTTCAAGGAAGCGTTTGAAAATATGCTGGCCGCTCACGAAGAGACGAAGATCCCGACGGATCTGAGGCTACGCGTCTTGGGATTCGATGAAGGGATAAGCCATCTGCGGGCTGCGAAAGAGGGCTCCCAGCTCTTCTCAATGCTCGAGACCAGCAAGGGCAAAGGCGCCAATCTCATCGCACAAGCAGAACTTCCAGAAAGATCGAACCAGGATGCCGCGAGCGAGCTGGGGTACGTCTTCAATTGCTATTATGGGGCGACAGAGCTTTTCGATAAGGAAAATGAAGGCCGTTTCAGCCTGGTCATGGACGTATATTTCAAGCATGAAGAAAGCGGAATATACGTCTCCTTGCTCCGAGAGCAGTCAGGAAATTAAATGGGGTCACTGTGATTTGAACACAGATCAAAGCCTTGTCCTAAGCCTTTCGATGCTTATGCGCTTGAGTTGCCTCACGGCTTTTCCCGAGGCTTTTGCCCCAAGAAGCGCAGCAGTCAAAAGGCTCACCCGAAGGCTCCAGTCTACCAGGTTAGCCCATGACCCCGATAATAAACTTAGCAGGTTAGTTATGAAGTATTTAAAAAATCCGCCCTGGGATTGTTTATCATGAACCGCGTGTTCGTAATATCCGTTTTGATGGTCCTGCTCTTCGGCTGCTTCCAGCCTGCTACGAAAACAGCCGGCATCAACGAGGAATTCACGCTGAAGATCAACGAGACCGCATCCATCCCCTCCGAAGGCCTCTCGATAACGCTCGTCGATGTGCCTGAGGATTCCAGGTGCCCGAGCAGCGTGCAGTGCGTCTGGGCGGGAAGGACGACCGTAGAATTCCAGGTGAAAAAGGGCAATGCCGACCTCGGCCGATTCAACGCGACATCAGAGCCGGGCGCTTCAGGGACCGCGGTGGCTGTCTCAGGCTATCTCATCCGGGTCATCGGCGTATCGCCGTATCCTGGGGCACCTTCGAGTATCCAAAAATCTGATTATACGGTCACTATGGAAGTCGTGAAAGCGACCTCGCTCGGTTAGATATAATCAAGCCATTTCACGTATCTTTCATCCTTGCCGTGGATGATGTCGAAATAGGCGTCTTTGAGTTTTTTCGTTATCGGGCCGGGGCCTTCGCCCATCACCCGATGGTCGACCTGCCTCACCGGCGTGACTTCGGCGGCGGTTCCGCATAGGAAGACCTCGTCAGCCGTATACAATTCGTCGCGCAATAGCGATCTCTCTACCACTGGGATGCCCATCTCAGCCGCGACCTTCATCAGGCTGTCCCTGGTTATGCCTGCGAGCACCCCGTCATGGAGGGGCGGGGTCATGAGCACGCCGTCCTTGACGATGAACACGTTCTCCGCGCTCCCCTCAGCCACATGGCCCCCGTCGATGAGCATGATGGATTCGTCATATCCTTCTGATATGGCCTCCCTTTTGGCGAGCACCGAGTTGAGGTAATTGGCGCTCGCTTTCACATGCGGAGACAATACCGAGCCTTTCATGCGCCTCCAGCTGGATATGCCGCAGGTTATCCCCTTCTCGGCCTTCTCGCCGAAATACCTGCCCCAGAGCATCGGGGCTATAACGAAGCTGAACGGGCATCCGCCGATATCCATGCCCAATCTGTCATAGCCCACGAATACGAGCGGACGGATGTAGCATTCCTTCACCTTGTTCAATCTGATGAGCTTCCCCGTGATCGCGCACATCTCTTTCACAGAATAATCCAGCTCGAACTGGTAGCTTTTGCAGCCGTTCTTGAGCCTCTGATAGTGGTCCTTCATGCGGAAGACGGCGGGCCCGTCCGGCGTGTCGTAGCACCGCATGCCTTCGAAGATGGCGGTCCCATAGTGGAGCGCATGGGTGAGCACATGGACCTTCGCATCTTTCCAGTCTATGAACTTCCCATCCATCCAGATCTTGCGGAGCTCTTTCATGGAATGCTAAACCCCTCTTGATTTTTTAACCTTTGTCGCCTGAATCCAAAACGATGGCAAAGGTTATCGTATACACTAAGGACGATTGCCCCTGGTGCGTGAAGGTCGAGGACTTCCTCAAGTTGAACAAGATAGATTTTGAGGAGCGCAACGCCCAAAAAAGCATGGACTATGCGAAAGAGGTCCAGGCCAAGACGGGCGGCTTCGGCGTCCCGGTGACAGAGATCGACGGCACGATCATCATAGGATTCAATATGAAGAAGCTCAAGGAAGCCCTGAAGATCGCCTAGGCGAAGGGCTGCGCAATCTATTTTTATACTGTTATAGACCTTAAATAATCATGAACAATCTGGCCGTCTTCGCGCTCCTGTCCCTGCTGCTGATAGGCTCGATAGGATTGACCACTGTGGCCGCGAGCGAGCTCTACAAGCAGAACGTGCCATCCTCATGCACGGAGATGGACGTCTCCCGCTCTTTCATCTGGCTTCCGCATAAGGTATCCGACATCTTCATGGATGATTCGCTGATCCTGCATTTCGCCATGCTTAATGGAAAAGAGATCACCGTCAGCGGGGTGGTCGGTGACGGCGGGATATACGATCTTAGCTGCGAAATCCCGGAAAGCCGCGACTATGAGGTGTGGATGAGCGACCTTGACGCCTTGAGCCTCACGGCATCGGACAAGCCGATAACGAGGTTCGTCACATTGTGGAGGACCGGGGCGATAAGGATCGAGGCGGATGGCTCCGAGAACGAACAGAAATTGGCATACGCCGACCAGCTCTTGGCACAGGACGACGAGCCTGTCCCGGAATGGATACAGGATTTGTTCAGCGATCTTATCGAGTGATTTTTTCCACCGGATTTCTCGCTTGAGGTCATTTCCTCTCGAAATAGAAGTATTCGCCTGCGTCCCTCTGTTCGGTGTCCAGCTGGCTCCCGGGCTTGTTTATCCTGGGCCTGCTCGTGTCCTTGTCGCGGCGCATCGTTATCCCGGCGACTTTCAGGAACCCGTTCATCCCGTCCTTCTTGTTCAGGGGTGCTGAAGCATGGCCTTTGACCGAGCTCTTCCCGTCGAAAACTACAAGGCGGTTCGCGATAGCGTCCACAAAGACGACATCATGGTCCACGACAAATGCGCATTTCTCGTTCTCGCTTATCACTTTCCGCAGCAATGATGCGAACTCGAAGCGCTGCTCGATATCCAAAAACGCGCTCGGCTCGTCGAAAAGGTAGATGTCGGCATACTGGCTGAGCGCGAGGGTCAGCGCCACCCGCTGCAATTCTCCCCCTGAAAGCTCGGTCAGCTTCTTGTCCATCAGCATCCCGACCTTCAGCCTCCTCTTGCAGTCCTCGAAGATGCCGGAGTCGATGTCTTTGGCTTCGAAGAGCTCGCTCACCACGACCGGCTCTGCGCTGATATACTGGGGCTTGTAAGAGACCTTCAGCCCGAGCCTCTCGCCCTCGTCCGCCTCCTCGACCCCTGCGAGCATCTTGACGAACAGCGACTTGCCCAGCGCGTTCTTGCCGACAAGGCCCAGGATCTCGCCCTTGCGTATCTCGCCAGGGTCGCTCGAGAAGACGAAACCGGTGTCCTTGGCGCCTTTGCCCTTGAATTTTTTGGACAACGCGTCGTATTTTACGAGCGTCGCGGCCTTGATCTCCCCTTCGCTGTGTTTCGAGAAGGCGATCTCGTATTCCCTGAACCTGACGTTCTCGTCCTTCAGGTAGCCCCCGATATACTCGTTGATGCCGACCCGGACGTTCTTCACCCCGGAAACGACTCCGTATACGTTCTCGTCGCCGTATACGATATACACGTAGTTGCTGACATAATCCAAAAACGTCAGGTCGTGCTCGGCCATCATCACGCTCTTGCGCTCTGCGAGGTCCTTGATGATGACCGCCATCCTCAGCCTCTCTTCTATATCCAGGTAGTTGGTCACTTCGTCGAAATAGTAGATGTCCGCCTCTTTGATATAAGCCGCCGCGACGGAGACCTTCTGCAGCTCCCCGCCGGACAATTGGTCGAGCTTCCGCTCAAGGATGTCTTCGAGCCGGAAGAGCTTGGTGATTTCGCCGAGGCGCTCCTTCTTCCCCCCGACGCTTTCCAGGAGCTTTTTGGCCGTCCCTTTGAACGCGTCGCGGACCTTGTCTATATTCTGGGGCTTGACGCTGAGTTTCAAGCCCTCCTTGGTCTTGAGGAAATACCTCCGCGCTTCGATATTGAGCCTGGACGCTATCTCCTCTTCCGTGAATTCCTTGCCGAAGACAGCGAAATTCGGCTTCATCTGCCTGCTGAGCAATTTTATCGCGCTGGTCTTGCCTATCCCGTTCTTGCCGATCACCGAGACCGCGCCTTCCATGGGAAGGGGCAGGCCGTAGAGCCTGAAGGAGTTTATTCCGTATTGGAACACCGGATCCGTGAGCTCCTGCGCTATATTGACTATCGCGATGCATTTGACCGGGCATTTCTTGACGCACAGCCCGCATCCGATGCAGAGCGTCTCGGAGAAGACCGGGTAGATGCCGTCTTTCTCGACCACGATGCACTCTTCGCCCATGCGGTTGGGCGGGCAGACCTTGATGCACTGGTAGGGGCACTTGTTATGGATGCATACGTCCCTGTCTATCACTGCGATCCTGGTTACCATGAAAAACCGTATCCTTATTGGATAAAAGAGCTTATTTATTCCTTATCATGTTCTCGAGCTTCGAGTCTTTCCGCTTGAGCAGGACGATCCTGGAAATCTCGTCATCGTCTTCGAAGCGATATGCGGGGAGTTTCGCGAGCAGCTTTTCGGAAAACAACCTCATCTCGTCATGCTCGGACATATTCGCGGGCCCGAGCCTCTTCCTGGAAAAACCGAGGGCCATATACGATTTCACTTCCACAAAATCCGCTTTCGACTTTTCGAGCAATCCCGTGAATCCACCCACATCCTCCCTGCCATCGTTCACTCCCTTGATCACGGTCAGGCGGATCACCCTTCTGCAGGGAAGCGACGCCATCAAAGCGAGCGATTTATTGAGGCGCTCCCAGCCGTCCTTATGCACCGAGCGGTTTATCTTTGCGAAAGCGTCTTTGTTGGAAGCGGCGAGCGAGATATAAAGTTGCGTAGGTAGGGATTTTTCCCGTGCGAGAGCTTCGAGCTTTTCGGGCTCCTGGCCGTTCGTCACTATGAAGACCGTCTTGACCTCCGGATTCGCCTTGAGCATCCTCACCAGCTCTCCGAGCCGGGGATATATAGTGGGCTCCCCGCTGAGCGAAATCGCCCAGTGCGAAGGGAACCTTTCGAAGGATTCCTTGAATTTCCTCAAATCGCATCTCGACCCGCCCTTTATCCCGGAGACCAGCTTCTTCCGCGCCTTCACCACCTCGCTGATGATCGTCTGCGGATCATCCACCTCTTCATAAGAAAGGTTAGTCCTCTCCATCCACTCCATCGGCCTCCAGCAGAATACGCAGGCCTCGCTGCACCAGGCTAAAGCCGGCGACATCTGCGCGCAGCGGTGGCAGTCTATCCCGTAGAACTTGACCTTGTAGCATCCCCGGTGTCCCTGGATGGACTTCTTGTTCCAGAGGCATATCTGCACCCCGCTGTGGTTTCCGGCGATGCCGTAGCTCTTCCCATACTGCTTCCTAGCCGCTTCGCTGAATGTGACCTTCCCTTTGTTGGAGGATTCAACTATCCTTCCGTCCATCGATAGATATTGATAAGGGCCAAATAAAATAGGCTTCGCCCCATCCCACGGTCCAAAAATCGGGTGCGCATCCCTACACGGAAATCAATTAATATTTGCCTGATTATAGGGTGGGCATGGCAAAAAAGGTCATATTATACAAGGCGGAATGGTGCCACTGGTGCCACACGGCGATCGACTTCTTCAAGAAGAACAAGGTGCCTTTCGAGGCCAAGGATGTGGAAGACGAGGCCAACGCCGAAGAATGCATGCGCAAAAGCGGCCAAGGCGGGATACCCGTGATCGATATCGACGGGGAGATCATCGTCGGCTTCGATGAGAAAAGGCTGAAAGAATTATTGAAGATAAAGTGAGCCTAGTCCTTGGGGGGCGGCCTTCTCCTCCGGGATTCGCCAGGGTGCGCGGAACGATCGCGGCTTTCGTGCGGGTAATCCCGGACATGGCCTCCGAAACCCGGCTTCGGCTCTCCCGTTTGCGCTTGGCCCGGGTGCCGTGACTCGCTGCGGACGCCTTGCCTTGGCGCACCGCTTTGCACACCTGTTACCGGGGCTATGGCATGCCCCCGATCGATATGCAGATGCCCTGACGCATCGCTCCGGACGGCAGCCCTCGGCGCTCCCGGATGCCCTTGTCCGCCCGGCCTGCGGGATGGCCCGCCTTGGTGTTGGCTGGGCGCCCCTTGCGGCCTCCCATGGGGCCTGTCCCCGCTTCTCGGCCCGCTCCCATATCTCGGCGGCCCCCTGCGCATTGGGCGGTCCGACTTGTACATCTCCGTCCCTCCCTGCTTCATCCAGGCGAAATCCGGATGGTCATCGCTCATGCGCTCGTCAAGGCTCTCCTTGCGGATCACGAAGCTGATGGCCTTGCCCTCCTGGCCCATCCTTCCGGTGCGCCCGATGCGGTGGAGGTGTATCTCCTCGCTCTGGGCCTTGTCATAGTTCACGATCAGGCCGAGATTGTCTATATGCAGGCCCCTGGCCGCCACATTGGTCGCGACCAGGATGTTTATCCGCCCTTCCTTGAAATCGTCGAGCGTCCTGTTCCTCTGCGCCTGGGACATGTCGCCCTGGAGCGCCCCGGCCTTGAAGCCGCGCTGCCATATGCGGGACTGCAGCTTGTCGACGCCCATCTTGGTCTCGCGGAATATCAGGGTCTTCATGTCCTTGTGCTCGCGAAGGACCTCGATCAGCCTCGGGAATTTCGTATGGTCGGTGGCCTCGACGTGCTCCTCCTTGATGGTCGAAGCGGCGACCATGTCGCCTATCTCGATCGTCTTATGCGCCTTGACATACTTGGAAGCTATGCCCATGATGCTCTCATCAAGGGTCGCGGAGAGCAGGAGCGTCAGCCTCTGCTGGGGGAGCTTGTCCAATATCCCCGTGACGTCATCTATGAAGCCCATGTCAAGCATCTGGTCCGCCTCATCGAGGATCGCGATGTCGAATTCGTTTATCCGGACCGCGCCCCGCTCGGACAGGTCGATCAACCTCCCCGGCGTCGCCACCAGGATGTCGGTCCCGCGCCGAAGGTCGTCCAATTGGACGATTATGCTCTGACCGCCATAGACGACGTGTATCCGGAGGGCATGCAGCTGCGCGATGCCTTGGAGTTCCTTGCACACCTGCACGGCTAGCTCCCTGGTGGGGCAGAGTATCAGGGCCTTCTTGGAAGATCCGGATACTATCCTCTCGATTATCCCAATGCCGAACGCGGCGGTCTTGCCCGTCCCGGTCTGGCTTCTCACGATGAGGTTGTTGCCAGCTATTATCTCGGGGATCGCCTTCTCCTGCACTTCTGTCGGTTCTACGTAATTCAGCCTAGCCAGCGCCTCCAGCGTCTTAGGGCTTAGACCCATCTCATTGAATTCCATTTTTCCACTTCCAAAAATTAAGTGTAACGAGTAGTCTCAAAAAGAGTTATTCAATTACACTTTTTCACATTTAAGTAAACATAATTACTCAGACAGTTTATTTAAACCTATCATTTTCTGTGGATTCACTCCGGAATAAAACTTTTTCCCCCTAAAACCGTGTTGATGAACATCATCATCCTGAAGCTGGCGCAGGAGGATACGATCCTCAAGGCACTGCGGAAAAGGTTCCCCACGGTCGGCTTCAAGAAATACGACGTCTCGATGGAGATCGAGGACGAAGGGCGCAAGCTCGTCGTCATCGACACCGTGAAGGGGGTCGGCAATGTGACATTGCTCACGGACCTGCACTTCGTCAGCCCTGGCAGGGCCATCGAAGGCTCCGGGGCGATAATGACCCTGCGCATCCTCAAAAGCATCGGATCGATCGATTCGACAAAAGTCATCGCCGTGCCCGAAGGCTACACGGCGGAGGCGACGGTGAAGGAGATGGCCCCGATAATCGCGGGGCTGCTCAAGTGAACCTTCGGTCTTGGGCGAAGGATTCCACGGTGGATATAAATCCCGCCCGCATAACGGTTTCTGGTGATCATATGGCTGAAAACACGGCCCTCTTGGTTGTCGGCGTCCTTTTGGTGGTGCTGATGACCGCCGGGCTTACCTATTATGTGACGAAATCCGGGGAAACGGCTCCGCCGATCCCGAACCAGACCGATGACGGGGAGCCGCCGACGATAACGGTCCGGGGCGAGGCGACAAAGACATTGTCCCCTGACCTGATGAACCTCGGGATGACGATCGAGACGATGGGAAACGATACGGCTGAGGCGCAGGCAAAGAGCGCTACAGAGACCGCTTCGGTCAAGGCCGCGCTTCTTTCAGCCGGGGTGGCCGAGAGCGAGATCGAGACCGTATCGTATTACACTTCCCCGGTCTACAACGACTCATGCTACTCCGACTGCTATCCGTACTACGATTATGCATACGATGGCTACGGGAAAGAGGCATATGGAGCATCGTCCGAAGGCGTCGCGTACGCCGACATCGCCCCGATGCCGCCCTACCCCTGCGAAAGGGAGTGCGGGATAATCGGGTACAAGACCACGCACTCGATCATGGTCGAGAGCGAGGAGATTGATGAAGGCGGCTCATACATCGAAGCCGCCCTGGAAGCGACAAACGCGACGAGGATCGACTACGTCTATTTCACATTGAAGGAGGAGACGCGCCTCGCGACCGATTCAGAGCTGCAGGCCGCGGCTGCCCAGGCGGCGAAGGCAAAGGCCCAGAACATCGCTTCGGGCCTGGGCGCGAGGCTCGGCAAGATAGTGTCCATCAACCCGGACTACTACTATCCGTACTACCCCATGTACGCATACGACAACCGGGGCGGGACGATGGCCTATGACGAGTCGGCTCCGACAGAGATCTTCCCGACCGACTACCAGATGA
>JAZDKI010000002.1:0-55137 GCA_043803165.1 Microcaldota archaeon | reverse complement strand
GAACAGGATCTCTTTGGCGTATTCGAGGACCGGGTTCCCGTCCGCCTGCTTCGGCGGGCAGAACGCCTTGTTTATCTTCCTAGCGATATCGGCCTGGGAATCGTGCACGAATATGCATGTCTCGGGCTTGCTCTTGCTCATCTTGGCGTCGATCTCCTGCTCAAGCTGCGCCTCATCCGATGCGCTGGCGCTGCCGACCCCGGACAGCGATAGTAGCATGCGGTGGTGCACGGCGACCGGCTTCTTGAAGCCGAGGTCAGGTGCGACATCCCGTGCGAGCATATTCGCCTTCCTCTGATCCAGGCCCAGTTGGCAGATGTCCACCTTCATGTGGAATATGTCCGCCGCCTGCATGGAGGGATAGAACAATTGTGCTACCTGCTTGACCTCGCCTTCCTTCCTCCCTGCGATCTGGAGGCACTTCGTGGTTCGGGCGAGCGTGTGGCCCTTGGCGACCTGCATCACGGTCTTCCAGTACTCGCCGTCGTCGAAATAATCCTTGTGCCAGACGACGTTTATCTTGTCCATGTCGACCCCGGCCGCCTTCCACACTTCGAGGAAATACTTCCCCACCACGCGGATGCGATCCAAATCCCCGCCCATCTTGTTGTTTATCCAGGCGAATGAATCGGCCAATAGGAGGTTGAACCGGACGCCGGCTGAGAGCAGGTCCTTGATGAGGAGCGGGCGGTAGATGCCCACCGGAAGATGCGCGATGCCGGACGGCTCGAAGCCGTCATAAGCGAGCGGATGGTCGTTGGAATCCAGGAGCTCCTTGAGTTCCTGCTCTGTGACCACCTCTTTGGCGATGCCTTTGATCAATGAGAGCCTTCTTTCCGAATCCATAATGACACCACAGTACTGCATTAGGAGATTGTGCGAGAGGATTTTAACCATAGAGGTAGTGAATGCTCCATGGATTACTGGAAGATGGGCCAGGTCGAGCTGCTGAGGGGATTCTCGGCGGCAGACTCCGGCCTCTCTTCGGCTGAAGCCAAGGGCAGGCTGGAGGAGCACGGCCCGAACGCCATTTCGGAGGCGGATAAGAAGACCCCGCTGAGGATATTCATCTCCCAGTTCCAGAACCCGCTCGTATATATCCTTATAGGGGCGACAGCCATCGCGTTCTTCTTAGGCGAGGGGATGGATGCCCTCATAATCCTCGCGATCGTCGTGATGAACGCCGTCCTCGGATTCGTCCAGGAATACCGCTCCGAGAAGGCATTGGAGGAGCTGCGGAGGTACGTGTCCATGACCGCGCGGGCGCTCCGCGACGGCCATGTCCTGGAGGTGGACGTACGCGAACTGGTGCCCGGGGACGTCATCCTGATCTCCATAGGCGACATCGTTCCGGCGGATGCCAGGCTCCTGGAGGCGCACGGATTGGAAAGCGACGAATCCGTGCTGACCGGGGAGTCCGTGCCGGTCCCCAAGAACGCGGAGCCCCTGGATCTGGAGAAGGCTGAGCCATACCAGATGGCGAATTCCGTCTTCATGGGGGCGACTATCAAGAGCGGATCCGGCAAGGCGCTGGTCGTGGCGACCGGGCGCGACACATTCCTCGGAAAAAGCGCGAAATCATTGAGAAACGCCGAGGAGGCGACCGATTTCGAAAAAAGCATCAGGAGCTTCGGGGGCATGCTCCTGCGGGTCATCCTGGTGATGACGTTCTTCGTCTTCGTGATAAACTCGGCACTCGGCCACGGGCTGCTGGAATCTTTCCTCTTCGCGCTCGCGATAGCGGTCGGGATAACGCCCGAACTTCTCCCCATCGTGATAACGATAGGGCTTTCGCACGGGGCATTGGCGCTTGTGAAGAAGCATGTGGCCGTCAAGAAGCTCCAGGCCATCGAGGACCTCGGCAACATGGACATCCTATGCGCGGACAAGACGGGGACGCTCACCGAGAACGTCGTGACGCTCATACGGTATCTCGATTGCGAAGGCAAGGATGACGAGAGGGTGCTGGATTATTCGCTCCTATGCAACTCCGCGGTGGTGCAGCACGGCAAGGTGAAGGGCGGATCGATAGATTCCGCCATATGGACCTATGCGATCTCGAAATCCGTCGCGGAGCGGACGAAAGGGTATCGGCGGATCGCGCTCGTCGCCTTCGATTACGAGCGGAAGAGGATGAGCGTTGCGGTCGAGTCGGGCAGGGAGCGCCTGCTGATCTGCAAGGGCGCCCCTGAAGAGATGCTCCCGATATGCACGCATTATAGGTCGGGGGGGAAGTCCCTCCCGATAGGGAAAAAGAAGGCATCGCTCAAGCGGATGGCCGAGGGTTTCGGAGCAGACGGCTACCGGGTGATAGTGGTCGCATCAAAGGACATCGGCAAGAAGGAGGAATACTCGCCGGCGGATGAATCCGACCTCACGTTCTTGGGGTTCCTGATCCTGATGGACCCGCCTCGGAAGGATACGTTCCCCGCCCTGGAGCGCTTCAGGAAGCTCGGCGTGAAGATGTATGTCCTGACCGGGGACGGACCCCTTGTCACGGGGGAGGTGTGCAGGCAGGTGGGCGTGGAGAACCTGTCCGGAAAGGTGATATTGGGGAGCGACATCGCGGGGTTGGAGGAAGCGGACCTCCGCAAGATCGTGGAGAAAAACAATATCTACGCGAGGCTCACTCCGGAGGATAAGCTCTCCATCGTGAAGGCGCTCCGCGCGAACGGGCACATCGTAGGCTTCATCGGGGACGGGGTGAACGATGCGCCCTCATTGAAGGCGGCGGATGTCGGGATATCGGTCAGCAGCGGGGCCGATATCGCCAAGGAAGCGTCCGATGTCGTGCTTTTGCGCAAGCACCTCAACGTGGTGGCCAACGGCATCTCGGAAGGCAGGAGGACGTTCGGCAACATCACCAAATATATCCATGGGACGATCAGCGCGAATTTCGGCAACATGTTCACGCTCACGATATCATCGCTGTTCCTTCCGTTCATACCCCTGCTGCCTTCCCAGGTGCTGCTGAACAATTTCATATCTGACGTCCCCATGCTGACGGTATCCACGGATAATGTGGACCGCGACGACCTCCGCAAGCCCCAGAGGTGGGACATCGGGAGGATAAACCGGTTCATGGTGTATTTCGGGCTGATCAGCTCGGTCTTCGATCTGATAACGATGGCTTTCGTCTATTTTGTATTGAGCGCGGAAGCCGGGCTTTTCAGGACGGTGTGGTTCATAGAATCGGTGCTCACCGAGATATTCGTCGTGTTCTCCATCAGGACGTTCAGGCCGTTCTGGAAATCCGCGCCGAGCGCGCTGCTCCTGATATCGTCATTCGGTGCGGCGGCACTGGTCTTCCTGCTCGTCTTCTCGCCCCTCGCCCCGTTTTTCCAGTTCATGCCGATAAACTTCGGGACGGCGGTCGTGATAATCGCGATCGTGACGGTGTATGTGCTCGTCGTGGAGCTGGCGAAACACAGATTCTTCGCTGGAGAGGCCGCACGGGACAGGAAAGAGGACGTAAACGCGCGTTAGGGATTGATTTTTAAAAGATAGGTAGCAGATGAGATTGACTACCGGTGAACGACTTAGTAAAAAACATTAGAAGGGCATACTCCGACTGATGCATCCGATTCGGATGCATCGGCAGTTGAGGAGCCGGCTGATGTGAAGATGAAAGTCAGACACAGAATGCCTTGGTAGTGTAGTGGTCCAGCATACGAGACTGTCATTGCGCTTTTTTAGTAAAAAAGCGCGCAAAAAACAAGCTTGCTTAGCGCAACAGTTCTCTCGCGACCCGGGTTCGAATCCCGGCCAAGGCGTTTCTATTCGAATGGTAAGGTCCCTGTGATCCTTCCTTATAAACAAGGTTTAGAGGAAGGTTATGTGCCTAAAAATGAAAAAGAACGGGTTTTTAAAATTATTATAGTCTATAGATTATAATGATAAAGAGAAAGCGCTTACTTATTTCTGAAAAAAAGCCAGACGAACAGAAGGGACAGATCGCCAAGAGACCGGCTTCACGAGTTCTTGCGGATATAAGCATAACTGAGACGATACAGCGCAGTGCTGGAAGTGATGCTGGGGATGGACACAAAGCTAGAGGTTTGGTAATTCAAATTCGCATAGAAGAAGGCATTGGTTTTGAAGAGGCGAAGGAAAAGGCAATCGAGGCAATAACAGCGATTTTCCAAAAGAGAGATGATGCTCCAGTGGAAGTGCCAGGCAGTGAGAAGAAGGAAGGTTTTTCACAGTTTTTTAGGAGAGTGAGGATAGCACACGGTTTGACTCAGCTTGAGATGGCTAAGAGATTAGGATTTTCAAAGGAGTCCATTTCAAGTATTGAACGTAATAAGAAACAACCTGGACCTAGATTTATGAAAAGATTTGTTGAAGAATTTGATATTCCAATTGAACAGATCATGTCTAAAGACTGATTTGTTCGGTAGCGATTGTTAGATACTCTGACCTACAACCACTTACCAATGATGAAGAGTCAAGGATTTCAGACGTTATTATTTGATTCCCTTGGCATGGACAAGGCGATTATCTTCTTTTAAAAAAATCAGACGATGTCAAGGTCGAATCTCCTCAGCTGGTCCGTTATCGCCTCTTCCAGCTCAGGCACCTGCATCCCGCAGATCTCCGAGCATACGGAAAGCAGGGGCTCGATGTCCAGGTACTTGTCGATTATCTCCTGGCTCGGAAGACCGTAGTAGCTCTCCGAAAGCAGGTCGCAGACGCCCTCTTCCAACGAGATGTAAAGCGAGAAGACGGATATCCTGTCGGCAGCGAGCGCGGATTCCCTTATCTTCCTGCACCGCTCGAGCAGGAAGCTTGCCAGGCACACCTTGTCCAGGACGGGCCTCGCCGCTTCGGCAGGCTCGAACTCGCCGAGCTGGATGGATGAGAGCACTGTCAGCATGCGGGCCTCGGTCTCATCGAGCGCGGATGTGGAGGATCCGGCCATGTCCTTTGGGACTGGGTTCTCGCTCATCGAAGCGAGCCCTTTGTAGAATGAGACGAGCGAATCGCGGTTCATGCCAAATAAGCGCACCGCGTGCGCCTTCTCCTCAGCGGTGGCCTCGGAGATCGATGCTTCATCCGCCATGGAGGGACTATTCCGCGATTCAATATAAACCTATTGAATCAGACCCGGTCGCCGATGCTGATCGCGATATCCGTGCTCTGCTTCCGGTATGCATCCTCGAGGCCCGGGAAGCGGATGCCGGTCATCTGCGCGAGGCTGATGAACGCCCCCTGCATCTTCTCGTAGCCATCGTTTATCTCCCGCTCGGGTTTGGAGAAGTAGTCTTGGCAAAGGAGCGATATGACCGACAGGTGCACATCGAGGAAAAGCCCCGTCAGTTCGTTGTTGCGGGCCTTCAGGACGCCATCAAGCATCTTCTCTTCGGCATCGACCAGGGCCCTCGCCACGGCGATGCGCCAGATCCTCAGGTCGAGATCCGATGGCAGGACGCCGTCTTCCCTCCTCCGGGACGCTATCCCGGAGATCTCGGCTTCGGTGCGGTTCCGGACAGCCGAAAGGTCCCACCGGGCCTTCTTCACGTCCAGCTGGAGCGCTTTGGATGCGGGCCCCCCGGACGATACGGCTTCCTTATATGCGCGGACCTCTTCCCTGATGAGCCGGGTGCGCTCTTCATGCATTTTGAGCTGCTCCGGGGTGAGGATCCTGCGCTTCCGCTTCATGGCTGTTATGTTGTAGGAAAAGATTAAAAAGGTATGATGATGCGCCGCCCTGCATGCCGGCAGCCCCAGGACCCCTAATCAGCATTATAAAAGACGCATACTATAGTATCAGAAGCGGTCGTTATTGCCTTCGGTGGTCATGCATGGCGGAAGAAAGCGGGAATGCGTTCGGCGGAAGCGCGGGGGGGTATCGCCTCGAGGATCTCGACGAGATGGAGAAGGCGTCCGTAGACAAAGCCAACAAGGCCATCTCGGCTATCGAGAACGCCATGGCCGTGTGGGAAGCCTCCGCCGAAAAACCCGAGGAGCTCAAGCCGAGGATCATCCGCCTGAGATATTTCTACGAGGAGATAATGGGCTGGGAGAAGAAGGCCCTCCAGACGTTAGGGAGGCGCGATTCAATAGGCGCCCGCGTGGAGAGGCTCAAGGAGTTCAACGAGATCTGCTTCAGATACGCGTGATATCATGCCTGAGAGCGTCCAGAAGCCAGGGGTCGGAGCGCAAAGCCCAGAGGACGCGCTAAGGGCCCTGAAAGCCGCCGAAGAGGAGATGAAGCGGGTCGCATTCGGCAGGCCGGCGACAAGGTATACGGAACGGCTCGGCAATGCGTTCAAGGGAGCGGAGGATGCGCTCCGCATATGCCGCAACCAAGCCGACGAGAACATCAAGAGGCTCAGGCTCGGCGCCGCGGCCTCCCAGGCCGCGATCGCCCCGATAGACCAGATGAGGAGCGAACTCAAGAAACTCGATATCAAGACGGGGTTCGCGCCCCTCGACAAGCGGCATGACGATTATCTCGCATCGATAAGGAAGGAGCTGGATGCGACAGCTGAGTTCGCCAAGGCCGGAAAGGTCGCCGAGGCCGCGATGCGCCTCGAGAAGGCGCGGTCCATGATGGACGGCCTCGGGCGCGTGCTCCGCACCGAGAAGGAGCTCGCATCGAAAGGCGTCCAGCCTGCGATCATCGCTTATGCCGATGGCGCGCTGGAGTTCTATTCATCGAAGCAGAAAGAGCGCGCGGACCTGCTCCTGCGCGCATGCGGCCTCTATGCGGAGCACCACTTGACGATGGGCGGGGCGAGGGGATTGAAGCTGCAGGCTGAGCTTGCCGGGGCGGTAGCGGGCCTGGGCAATGTGAAGCTCGCGATCGAGCCTAAGACGCTCAGGTCCATCTCGGAGGCCTTGGACAAGGTCCCTGAAGAAGCGAAGCACGCCCGCAGGGAGGTCGCCGAGGCTTTCGACGCTGAAAGCTGGGCCTTGAGGGCGGAGCTCGCGAAGAAGGGGCAGGTCCCCCCGGCCCTCGGCAAGGAGATCGAATCGCTGATCAAGGACAGCGCGGGATTGGACGCTGATAAGATAGCGGCGATGAAGCCGGACGATATCCGGCGCCTCGCATCCAGGATCCTGCTCGCCAAGGACGCGGTGAGGGCGGCCGCTGAAGCCGGATCGGAATCGAAAGACCTCATCGACAAGGCGTATGCGGCGGCGCTCTCTGCCCAGGCTTCCGGGAAACCGGACCGGGCCGACATCTTCAGGCTGGCGGCTTCGCAGATAGCTAATCCGCCCGTGGACAATCCAAAACAATACAGGACGCTGATCGGGGCTTACCTCACGAAATACCTCTCGGCTGCAAGCGAGGAGGAGCGTTCCGCGCAGGAGAAGATGCTCGCAGAGCGGATGGGCAGGTCTCTTTGCGCCCAGCTTGAAGCGAGGGGCAAGGCGATAGGCGGGCCATTGGGTGCGGCGCTCCTGGATGCGGCTTCGCAATTCTCCAAGCCCGAGAATATGAACATCATGGGCCTCGAATCGTCCAATATGCTCCTCAAGGAATCCTCGGCCTTCCGCTCGCAGCTCGGATCCGCACGCGCGCTGGGAAAAGAGCGCAGGCAGGAAGCGGAGGCGATATTCACGCGGGGCGTCCGGGCGTTCCTTTCAGGGGACATGCGATCCAGCGGGGCGCAGTTCACGCTCGCCGCCGGGTTCCTGGATAAGTCCGTCAAGGACGCCCAGCGCGACGAGTTCATCCACCTCTCAGAGAAGCTCGAGAAGGACCCGAAGCAGCTGGATGTCGTCCGCCAGTATCTGGACATCCACAACAGGGCGAACGCTTTGCGGAAATCCGCTGGCGGGATGCGCGGGCGGCCGGAAGCTGCCGGGATGGTCCGGGAGATCGCTTCAGAGCTGGAGATCCGGAGGGCGCGGCTCGCCAGCACCGGGACCACGGTATCGCAAGAGGATGTCCAGGCAAAGGTCGCCCTCCTCAATAGGTATATGGATGCGGATTCTGCGTTCAGGGGCCAGATCTATCGGCAGGCCCAGATAATCGAGAAGCCGGTGGAAAGGCCTGCGGTCAAAGGGGCGTATATCCAAGCAGCGCCTGAGCAAGGCAGGAAGCCTGTGGCCCCTTCAGAAGCCCCGGCAAAGGAAGCGGCTGCCAAGGCGAAAGAGGCGCCCATCCTGACCAAGGACCAGAAAGAGGCGGTGGATAAGGTGCTGCTCGCGACCGCGACGAGGATCGTCCTCGCGGAGGAGAGGTCGAAGATCGAGCAGCTCCATCGGATCGGCGAGACCGCAACCTCCGTCAAAGGCGACCGCGCGTCCAGGCTCGAGGCCTTGCGCATGCTCCGGGACGCGAGGACCGAGGCGCAGGAAGGCAGGTTCCAGGATTCGAATGCGCTCAATGACGCCGCGAAGGCGTATCTGAGGGTGAGCGACCTCAAGGACAAGGTCGCGATATTCAAGATTTGCGTCGACGGCTACAATAACCGGAAGATAGGTTCGCCGGTCCTTTCCCGGGAGGACCTCAACCAGATCAGCTTGTATAATGAGAAGGCCAAGCTGCTCGCACAGATCCCGAAGCAGTACAGACAGAACGCTTCGGCCTATTTCGACCTCGCCATAATAGCGGCCCGGAGGGTCGAGAACCCGCATGAACTGCGGGTGGTGGCCAGCGCCGCCTTCGCATACGCGAAATTGGCGGCTGTAGACGAGAGGAAGATACCGACCGAGGAGCTGAAGAAGCAGCGGAAAGAGGCGATGGCGTATCTTGAATCCAGGTTCGGGACATACGCCTGGCTGCGCGGGCCGCAGAGGCTGATCGACGTATTCTCCGAGGGGAAGGACAGGCTGGAGCCCAAGGGCGGCCAACTCGCATCACCGCTCGCTTCGGCCTTGCTCAGCGGAACGGGGAGGATCAGCCTATCGGAACGCATCGTGGACGATATCGAACGCAAGGGCATGATCGCATCGCTCACCAAAACGCTCGGCAGGACCCCGACCATGGACGAGACAATCCAGCCGATCGCGCAGGCCGGTTGGAAGAACCTCTCCGGCCTGGCTTTCAAGGTCCTGGAAGCGAACAACATATTGGAGAAGCTCGATTTCGAGAACGGGGCCTCCAAGCTCTCAGGCTATAACGAGAAGCACCGCGCCGCGATCTCGAAGGATGTCGAGCGGGAGAGGGCGCGGCTAGCCAAGGCCGCCGAAGGCGCGAAGGGCGGCGTCCTTGGGGAATATTACCTCCGCGTACGCGATGGCACGAGCTCGGATTTCATGCTTTCATCCATCGCGAAAGCGAGGGCGTTGCACGCGAAGGGGATGGAGAGCAGGGGACGCCTCGCGGAATTGAATAGGGAGTTCTCGGAATCGGCATCGCTCGCACTTACCAAGGTCGGGGAAAGGATAAAGGCGCTTCGTGAAGGCCTCAACGAGATCGGGAAGAGGAACGTGGATGCCAGGCTGGAGAAGGCCAAAGGCGATGAGAAAGCGCAAAGGACCCTGCATTCCGACCTGCTCCGCTTCCATATCCAGAGGGAGCTCGAGAGTTCCACAAGGATGATAGGTTCGGCAAAGGCCATGATCACCGGACTGGAGGCTTATGGCAGGAGCATAAGGAAGATAGATACCCTGAATAGGGAGCGGGGGAGGCTGAATCTCAAAGAGGCGATAGACATCCAAGGGGCGGTCGCAGAAGGCAAGGTAACGGATTTCTCCGGAAGGATCGTCGCCGGGGCAGGACCTTTAACGGCGGAGCGCGCGGCGGCGCTTTCCGGACATGCGACCGGGCTCGCCCAGGCGGGGGTGCGCGAGGTCGCATTGCAGCAGGGCATCGCGGCCCAGAGGAACAGGCTACTCTACCTCGCCAAGAAGGAGATCCGCGAGAAGAACTTCGAGAGGAGCTCGGGCCTGATCAGTAAGATGATTAGCCACCTGAAGGACGATCCTACGATCTTCAAGGACGGGATGAGCAGGAAGGTCTATTACTTCACTGAGCTGGCCAGGATAATCGGCGAGAAGGATCCGGACAAGAAGGCGCTGAGGCTCGCCAACCTATATGACGTGATCAGGCTCCTCCTCCAAGGGCAGGCTGTAAGATACTACGAACCGGTGCAGGCCACCAAAGAGATGGAGCTGGTCCCGTACCAGAGGCACAACACAGACGATTTGGTGTTCTACAACACGATAGGCCGCCACCAGGATTACAAGAAGATAGTTTATACCGCTTACTCGGAGAGGTTCGCTTACGCGGCCTACCGCATAGGCCAGGTGTCGAGGGAGATGGGCGTGGACCAGGCTATGGTGGAGAACCGGCTCGGGCACATGGATCTGGTATCAAGAAACCGGCAGTTCTACGAACAATACCACTATGATCCCCTGGTGGTGGCCGACCTGGCGGTACAGACGATAGCCAATCCATCGGAAAGGGAGCATTATGAGAAGCGGCTGAAGGAGTTTGCGAATAATAGGTCAGACCTGCAAGGCATGAACATCTTCCTGAGCATGGTAGCCTCGGCCAGGGACTTCCATGGCCGCAGCGTCATGAAACTCGTCCAAGAGAACGAGCCCGTGTATTACAACTATGACGACAACAGGAAGCGCCTTGTTGCAGCGATGGGCCTTATCCGGAGCGGAGATTTCAAGGCAGCAGACTCCGCCATGGATAGCTACGGCCGGGAATTCGCGAGGTCCATGACGATGGAGAGGTACCGCATGAAGGCGGGGGAGGCCACCATCGAGGAATGGAAGCTATATGATAACGAGAGCGGGCTCAGGGACAAGCTCATCGATAAGGAGCCTCCGAAAGAGAACCCTGAACAGAGGGGGTTCAGGTACGAGACCAACGAGGCTGCCGAAGTCGTGCTCCGGACGCTCGGGAAAAGCTTCGAGAGGTGCAGGGAGAATCTGCGGAGCGTGAAACGCGATGCTATCGACTTCGTCCATGCTTTGGGCGAGGGAAGGAAAAGGGACATCCCCCCTCCGGACCACCTGGATACTGCCTTGAAAAACGTGCTCGAGGGCAATAAGCGGGAAGGCCAGGCAAGGCATATCGCGATAATGCATTGGGAAGATGTCGTGAAGCCTTCGCTCCAGGCCCAGCTCACCATCATGGCAGGCGACGCCGTCAAGGAAAAGACGCTCAGCATGTATGCCCGGAAGAGGGATCTGAAAGGATTCCACCACTACTCGGTCGATGCTTTCCGTGAGATAACCCTGGATGGCATGAAGTTCATCGGCGCTATCATGCTTCCCGAGAACGCGGCCAAAGGATATACCCTGCTGAGCGGGAACGCCTTCATCACCCTGCCGACATTGAGGAGCATGATGGGCGGCAGGGAAGCATCAGGCTCGGAATTGCAGAAGGTGCTGGGCAAGGATGGCACGGGAGAGAAAGGAGGGCGGGTGTACGCCGCTGATTTCGCGAAAGATTTGGTGAGGAGGGCCGCCGGAGAGCACTTCGCTTTCGCGGAGACCGCGACGGTGAGCGGGAAGAAAGGCCTTGGATTCAAGATAATCAGCGGCGTGAAAAAATACGGACCTGCGGTCGTGTCTCCGGCCGCCGGCGTCTTGGCAGGCGCGCAAGAGGAGATGGGTGGAAAGAAGCTGAGCGGACCCGAGGCGATGGGCGAGATGCAGGATGCCGCGGTGAAGTTCTATTTCTGGCGCATGGGCATATATGTGAAGGATCCTGTCAATCCCGCGGAAAATAAACCGGGAGGGTACGGCGAGATGAGGGATTTGTCGCAGGACAACGCCTCCAGGTTCCAGAAAGCTGAGGCGACATACGCGAAAGCCATGATCCAGCTCCGCAACCTGTTCATGGCCAAGATGACCGGAACCCCGCTGAACCTCATATCAGACTCCATGATAGACAGTTCGCACCTGTCCGCAGGCGCGATAGAGAAGCTGATATACACCACCTCCAGGATAGCCTTCCTTTCCAGGGAGGCTGCGGTCGATGCGGTGATGGATAGGCCCAAAGACGCCGAAAAGAAACTCAAGGAGCTCGCCGTGCTGGAAGGGCAGGCCCGAAAAGACAAGAAGCTCTACGAGAAAGCAGACCAGCATGCGGGAGTGCTCAGGGAGGTCGTCAAATTCGCTGTCGCTACTGTCGCGACGGTCGCCACAGGAGGATACGCCGCGCCTGTCGTCTGGGGCGCGATGGGCGCCGAAGGCGTCTATCTCGGGATGCAGGAATATGAACGGGAGGGCGTCCTGACATTCAAGAACGCCGCCGGCATGACGCTCAGCGCGGCATCTGTCGTCACGCCGTTTGTGGGGTGGGCCGGGCAGTTCGCGACAAGGAGCCAGAAGATATTCAACATGATGAAGGCCGGGGGCGCGGCGGGCCAGAGGGCTGAACGGATCATCGCCATCCAAAGCGCCATAGGGACCGGGATGAAGGGCGATGCCCTGCGGAGGTTCGCCTCAGCCAGCGTCCAGGATCAGGGATTGCTCCTGCAGAGGGCGCAGATGACGCAGGCCCAGCTTTCCGCCGGGCAGATCACCAGGGAGGAGGCGGCCAAAGTCCTAGGGAGCGTGCCCAAGGGCCAGAGATTATTCCATTATGTCAATCCGGTGCATGCAAGCAGGGTGGAGGCGTTGGTGCATTATGCAGGCATGCTCCAGATAATCGGCGGCGGGGCGCTGTTCGCGCTCGATGCCCATGAGCTTGTGAAGATGGGCAACTGGTCTGCCCTTGCCCATGGCGCCTTGATGAACGTCGCGATGCCCGGGGCGCAGGCGCGCGCCGCCACGAGGGGGATGCGGACTGTCGGTCCGCACGAATACATCTCGCCCATACGCCAGGCTGCGAACGCGTTGATGGGCACCCCGCTCCCGGATAGGCAGCAGAACGCCGAAGCGCTCGCTTGGGCGCGGAGGCAGAAGCATGTGGAGCGGATGGCTCCGGGCGAGCGTGCGGATTACCACAAGTTCGTATCGGAGAAGAGGATAACCTTCGCCAAGCCTGAGGCCGAGGTCGCTGTGCTCCGCGATTATGCGGCTTACAAGGCCGAGAAAGGCCGGGGAGCCACCTTCGGGGAGTATATGCATAGCGAGCGCGAAGGGGCTAAGGCGCTACGGCGCGAGGCGTATGAGGCCGGCTACCAGGGCACCAGGCACGCCAATGTGCCCTTAGAGCATCTTGATGCGCCGAGCCAGGCATACGCCCGGGCCCGCGGGCAGGGCAAGAGCGGAGAGGCGGCGGAAGCGCTCGCCACCAAGAGGGCGAAGGAGATCGTGATCGAGCCTCCGGAGAAGGCGCGGGAGGCGATGGTGGGCAAGCCTGAGGCGCAGGGGCTCGCCGGGCCTGACGGGAAGATGGTCAAGGGCAGGGACGGGGCGCTCATCAAGGTCTATATCGTCAAAGAAGGGGAACGGGCCGTAGAATACGACGTGGGACATGCCAGGGTGGCGACCGATGTCGCGGTCCTTGCTGAACGGATCGTGAAAAGGCCGCTCGGGAAGACCCTTGAGGCTGCCGCCGCGGAAGCCAGGGGGGAGATGAGATGGCAGGGCCCGCCGGAGATCGCGAACGAGCGCATGAAGAAAGTGATGGAGCTGGCGCTTTCCAAGGAGTTCCAGGAAGCGGTCAACAAGCCGGGCGGGGCCGACCGGAAGGCCCAGCTCAAGATTGCCCTGGAAAAGACGGCCGGCATGAAGGAGTTCAACAATAATCCAGCAGTCGAGGCGACGCGCGTCCGCGACGGCATCGAGAGGATAAAGGCGGCCAAAGGCCTCACATCCGCGGATGTGGACCTGGCAGCCATAGACATGCAAGGAAGGAGCGAGGCTTCCGCATTAAAGGCCAAACAGGAGGATGCGATCGCCAGATGGATGAGAGCCCACAAGAAGACCGAGCAGGCTGAGAAGCACGAAGGCAATGCCGCGAGGCTCCGTGCGACATCTGCCGCCTACGCCAAGGGCGCGGACGAGCTGTATGCCGAATCATCGAAACGCAGGGGCTTCAAGGCCGATGGCGCCCCGTCGTCCGGGAAGGATACGCTGTCCAATTGGGGCCTGATAAAGGCCGAAAAGGGCTACAAGTCCAGCCTGAAGGCAGATGAGACATATTCACGCGAGGTGTATTCCGCAGCAGTGATGCTCCTGCGGACCAGGCAGGATTTGGCATCTGGCAAGGCGATTCCTGATAACGTGCCGGAATGGGTGAAAACCGAGGCGAAGGTGCTCGCGGATTCCCCCGAGTTCCAGAAGGCCGACCTGAAGGGGAAGATGGCGATCGCCCTGGGCGTGGCCGGGAAAAACCGCGAGGGTTTTTACCAGTCCGAATTCGGCAAGGGCTCTGTGGAAAGGGCGATAATAGACCTGGGAAGGGCAAGCAAGGAGAAGGCGGAATGGCTGGTCGGCGGCGAGGTGATAAAGGGCACGAGCGAAGCGGTCACTTCGAGAGCTGTCCTCAAGAGCCTGGATTCGTGGCTGGAGAGCATGGACCGGGCCGGGGAGGAGGTGGACGTCGTCTACCTGAATGTGGACAAGCGCAAGCAGAACGCCATCAACTACATGTTCGGCATGGGGATGGGCGATAAGGCCATCGAGGCCTATATGAGGGTCATCGGCGTCGCTGTCGATTCTGTCAAAGGGAAGAAAGGAGCGGTCATGCTGAGGGTCGGCCCGAAAAGCGACGAAGTGATAGTCGCGATCGTGGTTCCTAAAGGGGAGGGGGAGCGCGTCCGCAGGGAGATGTCCCCTAAGATGCGCGAAGCTGAGAAGCAGGTCTTCAAAGAATTCGCTGGCAAGGGGAAGCCCCTCGAGAAGGCGGCGGCCATGCTGGATAATCCGCGCCTCATTGTCGCTGTCGGGGAGACGGTCAGCGATGTGATCAGGATAAGGAAGGCGCCCGATGGCAGCGTCCGTGCGATAGGGGTGAAGGGGAATGACCTCTACGACGCCAAGGTGAAGAGGAAGGTCGACGGCAAGGAGAGCCATGAGGTGTCCGGCCCGGCGCTCAGCCGGAGCGACGATCCGGAATGGGCTCCGGGCATGAGGGCCAGGGTAAATATCAAGGAGAGCCTGGACCTGAAGAGGGGGCTCGAAGAGGCGAATGCGGGAAGAGCCAGAGCCGCCATGGAAAAGGAGCGCCAGGGAACGCCATTGACAGCTGACGAGAAAAAGCTCGTGGATGCCATCAAAGCGCGCGTGAAAAACGGGGAAGACCCTAATGTGGCATTATCCAACGAAGTGAATGAGAGGACCCTGATCAAGCCGGACGAAGTGGTCAACGGCATTGGGATAGAGATAAGGCTCTCCCACACCGATGAAAAGAATCGCCAGGAGAATGAAAGGGTCGCAGTCAAGGCTGGCAAGGGATATGCCGAAGCGGCAGATGATAATTCCGGGCTCAGGGCGGCGAACACCAACTATGGCCATGCTGGGGCCAATGGCCTGATTAACACGGTCGAAGCAGGCGTGAAGGATTTCGTGGAAAGGAACCCCGACCTCACCGTGAGAAGGCTCGGCACGATGAAATACGTGATCGAAGGCGCCGACCCAAGCCTCTATTATACAGACTCCAAAGGGATCCTGCGGCATCCCGCCAATGATGCGTTGGATAGATCCATCAATCTCGCCCTCAAGACTGCGGGAATCAAGATGGAAGTCAGCAAGAAGATGAAGCTCGTCAAGCTCGAGAGGATCCCCGGGTATGATGCGCTGGCCAAAGTGGGCAACGGCCACATGGAGGTCGAACGCAGGCCGGTCGGCGACCCGAGGGCGACCGCTTTCGACCGCGCCGCGCTCTGCGAGATGGCCAACCGCGTGATAAACGTGATTGGGAACCTCTCGGATGCGCAGATGAAGGTGTTCCTCGGGGAGGAAGGCTACAAGACGCTGAAAGCCGCCGGGATCATCGACATGATAAGAGGCGGGAAGGGATACGAGCACTTCAGAGGAGAGAAGGGGACCGTGCTCACCAATTTCGAGGACGTCGTGACGGCATTGCGCGTGCGCGTCACCAAAGACAAGGGCGAAGATTTCGCAAACAAGATGGAAGGCGCCTTCAGGAAGTTCGTGATAGACAACCTGCCGGATCTGCAGGCTCGGGCGGAGGCGTGGAAAAGCGGCAAAGGAGGCGCCGGGGCTCCGCCGGCTCCTGCGAGGGTCGAACCGTCTGCAGCCCCCCAGCCGGCGAGCGCAGGGTTGAAGCCTGCGGCAGCGGCCCGAGCCGCCGAAGCGGCGGTCGGAAAACCGGTGTCCAAACCATTATCCCAGGCGCAGACCGCTCCGAGAGGGCCTGAGGGTGGAGCCCAGACTTTGAAGGAACCGACCCGGCCAAAACCCCCGAGCGAAGGCGCGCCGGCACCGAAAGGGAGCGCGCCAAAGCCGTCTTCCGCGCAGAAGGGCGGCGCTATAGATATGGACGCCCTCAAGGGCGAACTTACTGGCGATCCCTTGTATGCCCGGCTTTCCCCAAATCAGAAAAAAATCGCGGTGGAGTCGCTGAAAGCCAAGGCCGAAGAGCAGGCGCGGCTAGAACGCGCCCTTGAGATGCACCTGAGGCAGGGCCTGTCTGTCGAAGCGGCGATACAGGAGGCGACGACCGTCGCTATAAGGGATCCTTTGCGCGCGAAAAAAATCGAGAAGACGCTGATTGGAAGGCTTGCGGTTTTAGATAGAGACGGGCTGTTCGTCAGATCCACGATCGACCAAAAGGTCGCGAGGATGCTCGGAGATGCCTCGATAATTGAGATGCGGGCGCTTCTCGGGTTGGAAGCGATCACAGAAGCCTACCGCCAGACCATTCCCAAGGGGACACCGAAAGATGCGAAAGGCTTCACGAGGCTCGCCGAGACATACGGCAAGATGCCCGAGGCTGAGATGCACCTCAAGCTCCAGGTTTTATCTGAGAAGCAACTGGAGCTCTCTAACGCAATCGACGTATACCTGAAACTGGCAGACCCTAAGATGAAGGTCCGTTTCGCGGAAGAATGGGCATATTCGATGAAGCGGAAGGCCAGGTTGAGCGAGATAGAAGATTCGAAGAAGAGGATGACGCAAGGGGAATATCAAAAGGATGAAAAGGACGCCATAGCTAAGGCGGAGGCGAGGATGGGCCTTGCAAGGGGGACGCTTTCCGGCGTTTATAAGCGCGGGGGGATGAATGGGCAGATTGCGGTCCTGGAGAGATTGGGCATAGATGTATCCAGCTTCAAGAAGATGGATGCCGGGCTGGAAGGACCTGGATGGATAGAAGCAAGGAAAATGATCCGGGAGAGGGTAGGGATAGTCTTCGACCTCGTATTGCGCGGCGACCTCCAGGGCAGGATAGCCGAGGTTGCCAGATACGGCGGGATGGAGATAAAGGGTGTGGAGTTCATCGGTGCGGCAAGCATCCAGGGGGCATACAAGGTCACGCTCAAGAAGGGGGATGTGGAGAAGACCGTCTTCGTGAAGATGGAGAACGGGACGGCCGCCAAGCTGGGAGCCGATCTCGCGATGGAAGCGGGGATGTTCTCGCCGGAGATCCACGCCGGATACAGATATGAAACCCCTTTCAAGCACAAGGACGGCACGAGGGCGAAGCAGGATTTCTATTTCGTCGATGATGTCCATGGCGCAGTCGGCTCTAAAATCAGGATCATGGACCCGCGGGACGGCAAGATAAAAACGGCGACTGTCATGGGCGTCGCGATAGAGGAACACATACTCACGCCGCCGCAGCACCCCGGAGAGTGGCCGACTCCGCAAGAGAAGAGCAGGTACATCGAAGATGTCATGAAGTTCCTATCGAATCCGGTCGTGAAGGCTTATTATGAGAGCCTGAAGACGGACGGCACGCGGAACGATTTCTTCCGCGCAGACGCCTTATATCAGGAGCTGTCGAGGAGGGTGCTTCTGGGCGACCGGCATTACGGCAACACCGCAAAGATGCTTGTGCGCTTCGAAGGGGAAACCGGAAACGTCCTCACTTCCCAGCCTTTCGATACGAATCTGGTGGCGAGGGATATCAAGCGTTCTCGGGATGGCACCCTGGATGCCACGGGTTTCGATGTGGATGCTTCGCGCCTCACCTTCCATAGGATACAAGGCATCGCTTATGCGACGAGCCGATTGTCGAACGACCTGGTGAAGGCGTTGGGATTGAATGTCCAAAGCCTGATGATGCAGACCCTCGTAAACAATTTTTTCAGCCCGAGGGCTGAAGGGGGCGCGGATATCCCGGCTTTCTCTGATAACATGAAGGCTAGGATAGCGGCTGTGCTAAAAGGAAATGACGGGCAGCGGTTCGGGATGCATTATGACTTGACGGATGGGATAGGCTCGCCGCACATGTATGGCGGAAGGGCGAGGCCCGCAGATGAGAACGGGCTCGTATGGTTCCGCTATGACGAGATGGCCCCAGTATTCGAGCAGGCTGGCAGGCCAGAGGGGGCAGCGGGCTTGAGGAAAATCATGAGGAATTACATCAAGCTGAAGGGGGATGTCGAGCCCCGGCCGATAGTCGAACCGCGAGGTGGGCCGACTGCTGGCTCATCTCCGCCCCAGCAGGCGCCCAAACCGAAAACGCCCATACCTCAGTCCTCACCGCCCCTCCAGCACGGGGCTACGGCATCCAAACCGCCATCGGCAGGGTCCGGACCGACTTTGCAAGACGCTCCACGGAGCGGAGGTCCGAGGGCTTCCGGGCCAGATACGACACCGGGCGGCGTGCGGCCTGGAGAAAGGCAGCCTTCAGGAGCTCCGTTATCCAAGACAGCTGAATCAGGACCCATGGCCATCAAAGCCCATGAGTATGATTTGGTCCTGATAGCGAGGGATGTGGCGCTGTATAAGGATCTTAAGGCGCAGGGAAAGGTGATTCCGAAATCCGTCGAAGAGAACCAGAAGAGATATGAGAAGATGGGTATCGGCGAGGTGGGAAGAAAGTTTTTCATCGAGATACTCTCTGAAGAACCGGAGTTCATAAGATATTCTAAAGGGAGCTTCAAGGATTTCGGAGCGCAGCTCGGCGAGGGTGGACGGATAGCGGCTCTGGTGAAGTTATACGGGGGGGTAGGCGACAGCCTGAAACCTGTGGAGCAGCCTAAAGCGCAGACTGTCATCGAGAGGGGCGGGATGCCGCCCGAGTGGGAGATCAGACCTCCGAAGAGGGGAAGCATCACCATGAGCGATGTCCAAATAGCCGAGATGGCGCGCGATGTCGCTCTGAAATACCTGGATGTGACCAGCAAACTCACATTGACCCAGACAGAGCGCAGGAGGGTGGATCAGAACTTCAAGAGATACATGTCGATGAGCGAAACGGGGGTCGACCGGGACGTGATATTCAAATTGAGTATTGAGCTCCGCTTCGATACGGATCTGCATCCTGCATTGAGAGACGATGCCGGATTCAAGGCTTTGATGGGAGACCCCAAGCGGGGCGGCAGGGAGATGCTCGATAAGGCCAAGGACGCCGCCCTGAACCCCCGGATCACGGTGCCGGTCAGCGATGCAGAATTGGGGGTCCTTGCGCGGGACATTATCCGATATAGCGATTTCATCGCAGGCAAGCCGGTAACATTCACCACACTTCAGGAATATCAGGCTAAGGCGATAGCCGATTGGTATTCGGGATTGCCCCAGGACAGCCCATATAGGAAGATAATGGATGCGCTGCTTGGGGACCAGAAGTTCGTGAGCAACGCGAAGGCAGATGATACGACATTCCTCAGGTTCATGAACAACAATAGCAGGGAGGGCGGGGGGGGCATCGTGCGGAAGGCGAGGGAGAAGACCGTTGAGGCTTTCGGCGAACTGGCCAAAGGCACAAAACCATAGCGAAGGGGTCCGTCAGAGCGTTATCTTAGCCACTGCCCTTCTCTCCACATATATCATATCGAACCGTTCCCCGCTTCCATTGAGGGATTTGACTTCTTCAAGAGCTAGGTTTATCGAGGCTGTGACAGGGGCCCAGGAAAGGCCGGCCAGAACGTTGCCAAGAGAGCTCCGGACAACGATTTTTCTGTTCATGTCGACAAGGGTGCAGAAGACGTTGTTCCCTTCGGTCGAGATGTCCAGGCCGAAGTCGAGCCGCGTGGCGAGGGCGGGGGCCGAGGCTTCATCGCGGGAAAGGGCGCCCGATATCCGCTGCAGGGACTTGGAGGCTTCTGAAGAGAACGAGTATTCGCCCACCTGGTAAAGCGAATCGGGGATCGCGAGGGCTGATGTGAGCCTTTCATCGACAGGGGCCACGGTCTTGAGCAGCGCGATGCACACGTTCCGGTCCATCTTCACGCCGTCACGGCCCGGTTCTGTGAGCGCGTCGCTTTTTTTCCTGGGCCTGCCAGCTTCCTTTCGCCCTTTTGGGAACAGAGGTATCACCTTAGCCATCTTCTCTGCCATGAATCTAAGAGGGTCGAACTCCTTAAAAATGGGAGCGGAGGGGCGGATGATCACGCATGGTGGGTTTTGACGACAACATCACACGCATCCGGATTGAAAACGGCGAAAAACATCGACGTGAGATTCACCGGCTCTCAGGACTTGACACAATCCCCAGAACCTTTATATACCTTACGGGATTAAGATGTAATGGTTCAAAGTTTCATGCTCATTTTAAGTGCATGGGAGGATAACTGGTCGCCTTGCCAGCGGAGCGATCCGCTGGCCTATTTCTATTCTCCTTATGTTTTTGCCCAGCCATACCCAGGTTAAAGATATAATCATATCAGATGTCTCAGGGGAATGAAATGGCTATCGAAATCGACGGAAGCTTCGGCGAGGGCGGCGGCCAGGTGATCCGCACCGCCATGACATTGTCCGCCATCACTGGAAAGGCCGTCACAATCACCAAAATACGGGCGAATCGTCCGAATCCCGGCCTCCAGGCCCAGCACCTCACCGCCTGTAAAGCGGTTAGGAACGTATGCCGGGGGACGCTAAGCCATGCTGAAGTCGGAAGCACCGAATTGACATTCGAACCTGGGCCGATAGTGGGGGGGAAGTACGAATTCGACATCGGGACGGCCGGTTCTGTCACCCTTGTGGCCCAGACGCTCCTTCCGATACTGCTCAGGGCGGCGAAGGGAAGCGAACTGCGGATAATCGGGGGGACCCATGTGATGAAATCCCCGGGGTTTGATTACTTCGAGAAGGTGTTCTTGCCCGCTATCGCGAGGTTCGGCGTGGATGCCGGATGCAGGATGCTGAAGCCAGGATATTATCCGAGAGGCGGGGGCGAGATAGAGGTGGATGTCAGGCCGTGCTCCCTGAAAGGATGCACATCCTGGCCGCAGACTGACGATACAGGGGTCCTGATCAGGCTCTCGGGACTGCCAACCCCTGTCGCGATACGCGAGAAGAAGATTTTTGTGCAGAATCGGATCGAGGATGTGCGCATCAGGCATGATGAGGCGCTCTCTATCGGGAACGCGGTGACCGCCTGGAGGGGCTTTCGGGGCGCGTATACGCTCGGCGCGAAGGGGAAGCGGGCGGAGGCCGTCGCCCATGAGGCCCTGGATGCCATAAATGCCGAGAAAGGGGATGTGGACATCCACCTGGCCGACCAATTGCTATTGTATGCCGCTCTTGCGAAGGGAAAGACGACATATTCCACAAGCGCGGTGAGCGGGCACCTGAAGACGAACGCTTATACCATCTCGAAGTTCCTGGATAGGAAAGTGGCGCTGGATAATGGAACGATAATGGTAGATTAGGTTTATCCTGATTTCTGCCCTTCTTCGACGCTTGTTATGGTCCCGTTCCTGTGCACCCCGACTGTCACGAACGAGTCCGCTTCCTGAAGATCCCATCTGACGAGCCACGAGTCGGGCTTCTCCAGGACGCTCGGGACCGCATCAGGGTTCTCTGAGAGGTAGCTCTTGACCGTGATGGTTCCGGGGAAGGTGTGCGATGCGATTATCGCCTCCTCGGGGAACGCGATCGTGCAGAGCCCCTCGGTGCAGACCACGCATCCGCTGGTTATCACTTCAGGGGGCTGCGGGATGAAGTTCTGGGCAGGGTAGTTGTAGAATATGTGCGAGCGCTCGGGGCATTGCGAATCCGGGTCCTCGGTCACCCTGGCCTTGACCTCGAAATACCGCGCCCCGTTGTCGTTGGTCTTGGAGGTTATCGTCATGACCGAGACGTCGGCCCCGGGGTATTTGGCCCTAAGGTCCTCCATCACGAACTTGCTGGCGTCGGCTTCCACCACGTCGACCTGGAAGAACTCGATGACCTTTATCAGCACCGCTATCACAAGTATCAATGCTAGAATCAGGAGAAGCTCTCTGCCTACCGCCATAGCGGGATAACTCGCCCAAGATTTTTATTACTTGCCTTCTGAGAGCGAGAGGATCGCCTGGGCGATGTCCCCCTGGCTTTTCTCCAAAGCGGCCTTGGCGGCATCTTCCGAGCATCCCGCCTGCTCCATCACCATCTTGACATCCTCTTCGCTGATCCTGGCCTCCCTCCGCACCTGGCCGGATATCTGGAAGGACGTCTGCCCCTGCATGGTTACCTGGACCACCTGGGGCTGTTCTATGATTATCGAATTAGAAGACGTCTCGATTATGACCTTGCTCGCAGCGATGTCCTCGCTCTTGATGCCCATCTGGCGCATCATCGCCTGCATCTTCTTAGGGTCCATGCCGCCGGGTATCATCGATAAACACCTGCATGACGCTTTGGCTTCGATGGTTTCGGGCAGCCGGTTTCCAGTTTCGACGCGAAAACTGGGAACAGAAAACTGGCAACCACCGATGTCAGACCGTCATATCGTAGGCTTCACTTAAATAGTTCGCCGCGCTCGGATCTGCGTATCTCGACCCTGCGCATCCGCGTTATCGTCTTGAGCCTGCTGAAGATCTTGGACGAGAACCGGCCGTATATCACGTCTTGTATGAGCTCGTCGAAGTTCTTCTCGGCGATGCCTTTCCTGCACTCCTCCACGATTATGTTGCGGAGGTTCCTGCGGGTGTTCTCGCTGACCCTCGCCCCCGTGACCGCGATCAGCTTGATCCGGAGCGTCTCGTTGTCCTTGGTCTTGTCCTCCACCACCTGGTGGATGAGCGATTTGCCCCTTCTCGCAAACGTCCTGATGAAAGACGGGGCTATGTCGTGGCCGAGCAGTATCGTGTTGGCGTCAGCGCCGTTCACGTCCTTGATCCTGAAGCGGAGGGTGGTGAACATCGCCATCTGCGACGCCCCGCCCATGCCAAGCTCGAAAAGGCTGGACCGCACTATCCTGTTGATGAGCCTCTTGTCATCGGAGGCCACAGCCTCGCAGAGCTCTTTGCCCTCGAACATCTGGGGCGCCTTGACGCTGTACCATTTCTTCAATTTCCACTTGTCTACCGTCTTGACCTTCTTTCCTGCCATATGAGAATCACTTCACTAGCAGGGAAGCCTTCTCGCGGTCGTATCTCCATCCCGCCGGGAGCTTCCCCTTAGATGAGTAGTATTTCACGAGCCTCTGGATCTTGGATTCCACGTGGCCCAATTTGACCTCGTTGTGGGTGTCGTTCTTCGACGCCTTGGTGTGTCCGACCATGCGGACGGCCTTCCTGATCAGGTTGAGCAGGTCCTCTGGATATTCCGGGGCCACCTTCTCCTTGGCCAGATACTTGCCCAGCGTCATGCCGAGCTGCGCGCGCAGGTTCGCCACGCCGTGCTGGTCGCGCATGAAAAGCCCGATCTTGGCCGGGGGGACGCCCTCTTTCGCCATCTTGACGATGATGTCGTGCATCTCCGCCTTCTTCAATGGGGCGAACGCCGGGACCTCCCTCGTCTTCGGGCGCTTGGTGCCCGATTTGCCTTTCCTTCTTGAGTGTAACCTAGCCATAAAAATTTCACCTATGGTCATCTTTTTTGATTTCAATGATTGACCGGAACGCCGGTCAACGCCATCAGGATTCACCTTAAAGAATCTAGACTTCTTGAGAATTCTAGAAGAGATTTATATCTATGTGAGATGTTGTTTTTTAATTCTATGTTTTGGGCGAACGTCTGAGAATGCCCTTCCGGCACGAATATGGGGTCATAGCCGAACCCTCCTTTTCCCCGGGCCTTCTCGGCTATCGCCCCATCGCATCGCCCGTTGAATACCCTCACCCCTCCGCCGTCGTGGAATGCGATGCATGAGCCGAAATAAGCCGAGCGGTCCTTCGCGCCATCCATCAGGCGGAGTATCCCGCCGATGCCGATCTTCCGGTTCACCCAGGCCGAATATGTGCCTGGGAAGCCGTCAAGCGCCTTGATGAACAGCCCCGCGTCCTCGACGAATACCGGCCTCGCGCACCTCCGATAGGCCTCCTCTGCCGCCTCCCTTGCGATATCCTCGAGGCTGTCGGAGCGTATCTCGCGGTGCTCGAAGGGGAAGCGGGATATCCCGATCCCGGCTTTTGACAGCATTATCGATGCCTCCTCGGATTTATGGGGGTTCGATGTGGCGAAAAGTATCTCGGATGCCATAGAGCGCTTTTTTAATCGAAGGTGATTAAAAGCATCGATAAGGGAAGATGCAGGAGATCGACATGAAGAAGGATCAATCCAGGGAAGCCGCTGCGAAGACCGAGGATAAGGCGATCGCGAAGCCCGAGGCGAAGGCCGAAGAGAAGCCGAAAACGGAAGCGAAGGCCGATGCCGAGCGGAAGGATGCGGGGCCAGGACCGGTGAATGCGGCAGCCCCTCCGAAAGAGGAGCAGAAGCCGAATCCAGAGCAGCAGGAGATGACGGCGAAACTAAAAGAGATGGAATCAGCCATGTTCGCCCTCAGGTTCTACCCTGTGGCCGTGAACGCATCATCCAAGGACGAGGCCGTCAAAAAGCTGGAGAGGATATACAACGAGAGCAACGAGACGGTCAGGCAGATGCTCCTATACATGGTGCATGAGAACCTCTCCACCAGCATGGACCTCAAGCTCATCCACACCCTGGAATACTTCAAGATGAAGAACCCCGGGATGGACCCGTCGCAGCAGAGGATGAACGTCTATCGCGCGATATTCAACTACAACACGTCCTTAGAGGGGCTCACCGAGGTCATACGGATGCTCGGCAGGCTGGAGGGGGATGATGCCGCGAAGCTGCTCACATACCACTATTCCCATCTTGCCTTCGTAGAGAACGAGGCCACGCATGTCCTCCGGGCTGCGATATTGGATGCCCTGGGGGGATCCAGCTCAAGATACGCCCTCATGACCCTCTTGGAATACGCGAGATACACGGACAACGAACGGGTCTTCGGCAGGATAGTGAGCGCCCTGATGGGCTGGGAGGAGAGGCTGGACAGGCTGAAGATGTCCGATAAGGAGAAGGGGAAGATACGCAATGAACTCAAGAAGATAATAACGAGCGAGTTCGGCGGATCGCACTACGGATGATCGTATGCCAAAAGGCCTGGGGTTCCCGAAGAAGGTGTCGCTCAAGGACGGACGGACCGCGACGATCGATCTCCTATCGGAAAAGGACAGCCCGCGCGAGATGCGCGCGTTCATCAACGGCCTGGTAGACGAGGGCGCGATGATCTCCTGGAAAAGATGCTTCAGCTTGAAGGAGGAGAGGGGGTTCCTCGATAAGCGGCTCGACGCTTTCCGCAGGGGGGAAGGGTACCTGCTGGTCGCCCGGGTAGGGGGAAGGATAGCCGGCGATTCCGGCGCCGAACGCAAGGAAGGCAAGGCGATGGGGAACGTCGAGGTAGGGATAGGCATAGCAAAGCCCTACCGCAGGATAGGCCTGGGCGAAGCGCTCCTGCGGGAGAACATCGCTTTGGCTGAGCGGTTTTTCAAGCCGAAGAACCTGGTATTGACCGTCTTCGCGGAGAATCGCAGGGCCAGATCGCTCTATAAGAAGCTCGGGTTCAAGCCGTTCGCGGTCTTCCCTGACTGGATCCTGCACAAGGGCAAGTACATGGACATGATATTCATGAAGCTGGATCAGACGTTAGTGTAATCCAATTGCGTCCTGCACTGCGAATCCTCGCTGAAGAAGCCCGAGATGAACAATTTGAAATATCCCAGGAAGGGGATCCTCGCTATGACCTTTCCCCGGGTATTCTCCTGCGGAACTGGGTGGTTGCCCACCGCCCTGCGGTAATCGAAGACCTGCAGGTCCAATATCGGGTTGTTGTCCCCCCGCGTCAGATAGTACGTCTTCCCATCGGCATCGATCCTGAAGAACGCCCGGTGCACGATGTCCCCTATCGCCGAGTACGGATCCCCTGAGACCGGCTGGTAGACGATCACATCATGCGAGAGGTTGGTCAGATACTGCGTCCCTTTGAATTCGACGGATTTCAGGCATGGCATGTATGCCTGGCTGCCGTTGCTGTACGCGAGGCCGCACCGCTCGTAGCGGTATGTGAACGGGCCTTTCTTCTCTAGGAACGATTCGGGGGACGCCACGAATGCCCTGCACATGTCGCTCTTGCTGTCCGTCACGCAATATGAGAACAGCGAGCCTTCGAGCGACGCCCGGTTCTCCCCGTATGAGATGTCCGATGATGAGGAATATATCGAATCAAGCTCCGCTTCGCTCATCTCGATTCCATAAGCGCCGGCAGGGGCGCCCTGGACGATCACGAAATCGCCCCTTTGGAGGTTGGGGAGCATGCTGCAGGAGACGACCGCTGATATCGGCGTGCTTGTGCCCAGGATGAGCTGCGCTCCGAACCATATCGCGACCGCGACGCCGAGGGCGATCAGGGTGTCGACGACCTCGTGCTTCCAGCCGTGCTTCTGCGCGCCTTCCTTGACCTCGAGGGTCACAAAATAGAATATCTCGATGGCGACCAGCAGGCCGAAAAGCGGGGATAAGAAGCTAAGCGGGTCCTTCGGATCGCCGAAGAGCTTGTTTGTGAGGAGCGCGAGCGCCAGCGTGACGAATAGGACGATCAGCTGGATGTGGGGCTTCCTGATCCCGCCCTGGAAATCGATCTCCATCATTTCACGATTTGCGTGAACTGCTCTTTGAATCCCAGGAGCTCTTTTTTCATCTCGTCGAGCTTCTCCAGGACAAGCTTGGCCGGCTCCCCTTTCTTCGTCCGGACATATAGCTTGGGGTTGCCCAGGAGCGGGTGCTCGACCTTGTATGAGGCGAACTCCACGTCCTTCTCCTGGTTCAGTTTCTCGGCCAGAAGCTGGGCTAGCGACTGGTCCATCCCTGTGAGTTCCATCTCGAGCGTGTTCTTCTCATTCGATAAAACCTTGGCATCCATCTGAAAACCTCCTTAGTATGAGCCCGGCCTTCCCCCCTGGTCCTGGCCTGCGGCCGAAATGCCTTCCACCGCCGCGCCGATCCGGCGGGCGGCCCCCGCCTTCCCTCCGCGGCGGCCTCGGGCTCCATTCGCGCCTGCGCTCCCGGAACTCCTCCGGTGGGGGCGCTTCGCCTTCTTTGAGCGGGGTCTTCTTGCGGTCTTTCCATCCGCAGCTCCCGCATATGAATAGCGGCCCATCGCGGCCCATCTGCACCCTGCATCTGGGGCAGAACGCCGCCAGCACGCCGCAGTCGTTGGGCTTCAATGTGATCTCGTAGCCGGTCTTCTCGACGGTGTCGATGCGGGCCCTGATGATGTCGCCCACGCGGACCTCGTCGCGGACCTCCCGGACGTAGCTGTTCCTTATCGCGGTGACAGAAAGCACAGCCTCGATCTCGACGCCCCTGTGCCCGCTCTCGGCTTCGGCGACCGGTATGCATCCGGCTATCGCCTTGTTCATGCCGGCCTTGGTTATCAGGCAGTACACCTGCATCCCGGCGTGCGGGAGCGTGATGGACCTGCCTTTTGTCTTGACAGACGCCCGTCCGGGCTGGCTCACGTCCTCCCCTGAGGCGGATGACCAGACCTCGTCCTTTTCCGAATATGTGTTCTCCCCGGGCTCGGATTCCTCGGCGCTCGAGAGGTGATCCCCGGGAAGGACTATCTTCTTGTCCATGGAAATTCCTCTAATCAAAGAGGACTGTTTATGGAATGGAAGTGTTTAAAAAAGATTAATAAACCCCGCAAGAGTGAATGTATCGATGAAGCGACCGATACTCGTGCTCTGCATCGACCGCGACAACGACCTGTTCGAGAAGGGCAAGATCAGCGGGCCTCTGGTAGGACGGGAGCGGAACCTGGAGGGGGCGACAGCGCTCGCCTTGGCCGACCCTGAGGATCCGGACTCCAATGCCATTTTCTATGCGGTGAAGATGTACGACCGGATGCGCGGGGAAGGCATCAGCGTCGAGGTGGTGACGCTGACCGGTGATCGGAAGCTCGGCTACAAGGCAGACCGCGAGATCAGCGGGCAATTGGAGAAGATAATCGCCGAGTTCAACCCCACATCCTGCGTCCTCGTCTCAGACGGGGCCTCCGATGAGGAGATCCTGCCGATAATCAAGTCCAGGCTGAAGGTGGATTCGACAAAGATCGTGTTCATAAAGCAGGCCAAAGAGCTCGAGAAGACGTATTTCGTCCTCCTTGAGAAGCTGCGCGACCCGCATTTCGCCAAGACGATAATCGGGATACCCGCCCTGCTCCTCCTGCTTACGGCCGCATCGATGCAGCTTGGCCTGGGCTGGCTCCCCATCGTCTTCGTGGTAGCCTTGTATGCGCTTCTGCACGTCTACGGGGTGGAGGAGGTTTTCCTCGATGTGCTAAAAGACTTCAGGTTCTCTTTCGAGCGCACGAGCTGGGTCGGCTACATCGGCTCCGCGGCGATATTCCTGATCGGGATATTCGTCGGATACCAGGCCCTCCAGAAGGGCATCGCGCTGAATCTCCCCAACGACAAATTGATCGCCCTCTTTGTGGGGAGCATCAGCTGGATATTCTTCACCGGGGTCCTGCTGATCCTGGCGGGAAAGAGCATCGACGCCCTGATCGACAAGAAGAAGTTCCGGATCACGAATTACATGCTCTATTCGGCCGCATGCGCCCTCGCCACTTTCGTCGTCCTGGTCGGGAGCAGCTGGATAGTCAACATCAACGAGCCGTATATCGACTTCGGGACATTCCTGCTCTGCATCGCCCTTTCCCTGGTGCTCGGATACCTGGCGACGTCGTTCGTCAACTGGTACCGCAAGGAGATACTCCTCGAGATGAAGATCGAGGGCAAGGAGGCCATATCCGAGCACGGCACATACCTGGGCAAGATCGTCGGCATAGACCCGAGGAAGGGCAACCTGGTCATCCAGACGATATTCGACAAGAGATATACGATATCGATCTCGGCGATTAGCTCCGTGGAGAACAACGTGGTCCTCAAGTCCGGGGAATAGTGAATACTGCTTGAGTGGTTCGCAAATGATAGGGCATTATACTGATATGATGTTAGTTTAGACATGAAGTTGGGATAACCCGCCTTTTTTATTTCTTGTGCATCAATAAATATCGTTACGAGAGGTGAAAATGATGGCGTTCATCCAGCCTGAGACTTCATCTTTTTCATCAGTTCCTTCTTCTCTTTGCAATCAGCCAAGGCGTTCTCGAGCACTCCGACGATATCGGTCACCTTGACTATCTCGATCATCTGCGCGCGCTCCTTTGGAAGGTAGACGTCCTGCCCGTTCGCCTCCGGGATCAGGACCTTCTTTATCCCGGAGTCTATCGCGGCCTCGATCTTGCCTGTTATGCCCCCGACAGGAAGCACCCTGCCCCGGACATCCAATGAGCCGGTCATCGCGACCTCCTGCCGGACAGGGATCTCTGATATGGCTGAGATCACTGCGACCGCAGTGGAGATGGATGCGCTGTCGCCCTCCACGCCCTCATAGGTCTGGAGGTATTGTATATGCAGGTCGGTCCTTGCGATAGCCGTGCCGATGTATCTCTTGAAGATGGCCGATACGTTGTCCACCGCCTCTTTGGCTATCACACCGAGCTTGCCTGTAGCAATGACCCGGCCTTCGCTTTTCGATGATGCAGGGGTCGCCTGGGCGACTATCGGAAGCACCAATCCAGCACGTGAATCGCCAAGGACAGCTAAGCCGTTCACACGGCCGACCTCAGCGCCTGTCGTGACCACTGTCTGGTATTCTTTCTTATGCTCGATTATCTTGGCGCCCAACTGGGATTCTATGGAGCGGAACACCTTTTTCGCTTCCAGGACCTCTTCCTTGGTCACAAGCTTGATGCCCCTTTCCCTTGCGATGTCCCCGGCTGCGCGGACAAGGCCTCCGAGTTCGCGCAGGTTCAATGTGAAGCGCTTCCGCCTTCCGGACATGCGCCTCGCTTCCTCGATTATCTCTAAGACGGCCTCGGAATCGAAATGCGGGATCTTGCCGTCCCTCTTGATTTCCTGGGCGATGAAGCGCACCAATTTCTCCTCGTTCTCGGGGGTGTCTTCGATCGAATCCTCAACGTATACCTCGTAGCCGGCCCCCCTGATGCGCGAGCGGAGCGCCGGGTGTATCTGGGCCATGTCCGGGAGGTTGCCGGCTGCGACCAATACGAAATCGGTCGGCACGGGGTTCGTCTTCACGAGAGCCCCGGAGCTCATCTCGCTCTGGCCCGTGATCGGGTATCTTTTCTCCTGCATGGCTGTGAGTATCTCCTGCTGCCAGTTGAGCTTCAGTGAGGCGATCTCGTCGATGAAGAGCACGCCCTTGTTGGCGCGGTGTATCGCGCCAGCTTCGACCCGGAGATGGGCCGGCGTCCCAAGGCCACCTGACTGGAGGGGATCGTGCTTGATATCGCCGAGGAGCGAGCCCGCCCTCGAGCTTGTGGCATCGATGAAAGGCGCTGTGGAAAGCTCGCTGTTGTCCACGATGAGTTTCGGGGTCGCCTGCTCGGTTATCATCAGCCTCCGGCCGAGCCCGGCTGTCGCCATGGATATGATATAGAGGAGCCCGAGGCCGAGGATAGTCACTATCAGCAGGAGCTTCACGTTCTCCGCTATCTCGCTTGTGAACATCACCGCCAGAAGTATGAGGCCGATGATCCCGATCACCAGGAGGGATGATGGGCCCCGGGTCTCTTCCTTGGGCTTCTGGAAGGAGATCATCCGCCTCCCCAATCCCGTGCGGAGCGTCTTGGCGAGCTGCGTGTTGTCCGCGTCCGCCTTCTTTATCCTCTCAAGCTCCTTGGGGGAATAAAGCTGGGCGAGCGGCTTGTTCTTGGCCAGGTACGGGCTGTCGGGATATGTCCGGACGATCCTCACAAGGGGCTGGTTCTCGTTGTTCGGATTGGGATATACGAGCACGTCTTCGAGCGGCTCGCTCTGCATGAGTTCGGCCATGGCTTGCGCCATCATGCTCTTTCCTGTGCCGGGGGGGCCGATCAGGAGCACGTTGCGCTTCTGCCTGGCGGCCTTCTTGATGATGTCGACGGCCTTGTCCTGGCCGATTATCTGGTCGATCATCCGCTCAGGCACTTGTACCTCTGCGGTGGATTTGGAGATCATCAGGAAAAATTAGGGCCGCTGATATATAAATGCCTTTCCTCAGGCCAGCATGGAATAGAGGTCCAGGTACCGCCCCGCCGCGTGGTCCCATGTGAAATCCGACAGGATGCGCTCCCTCGCCCTATATCCCAGGCTCCGCGCGAGCTTCGGATCCTCCAATACGCCGTGAATCGCGGCGTGCAGGGGCTTGTGGTCGCCCGCAGGCACGATGATCCCGGATTTCCCGTCTTGGACCAGCTCCGGGGTGCCCCCCGCATCGCTCACGACGCAGGGCAAGCCGGAGCTCATGGCTTCGAGCAGGGCGACGCTGCACGGCTCGTATAACGAGGGCAGAGCGAAGCAGTCCGCGGAATTGTAGAGCGAGACCAGATCGTCCTCGCTGATCCGCTCGGAAACGAAATGCGCCCTGACGCGGGATGAACGCGCCCTCTTTTGCAGGTCGGAGCGCAGCGGCCCCCGCCCGAAGACGACCAGGTCCGCATCCACGTTCTCCATGGATCTTATCAGGTGCTTGAGCCCCTTCTGCTCGACCAGGCGCGCGTTTGTGAGCACCATCTTGCCCTTTATCCCCAGGCGCTCCTTCCACACCTGCGAGGATGACGGCTTGAAGAGGTGGTGGTCTATGCCGTTATGGATCGTGGTCGCGATCCCCTTGTAGCCGGAAGGGATCGTCGCCCGAAGGGCCGATTCGCTCACCCCCGCGATCGCATCGCACTTGTTCATGAGGCGCTTTGCTATCAGTTCATCGAACATGGAACCGAAGATGTCTGTCGCGAGGTCGATGCCGTTGGGGCGGGCGTTGTGGATAGTGAGGCACAGCTTCTTGCCGGCTTTCTTGACCGCAGCGCCGAACGCCGGGCTGAACACGAAGCGGTTGTGTATGTGCACGATGTCGAAATCCTTGGCATAGGCCTTGATCCAGCGGTCGGTCCCATGGAGCACCGGGACGGGCGGGGGTATCGGGTGCGGCGCGGTGTCGAAAATCCTGGACGGGAGCCTTATCACATGCATCCCGCCGATCTCCTCCTCCTCGCGCGTATTATCCAGCCTCGCTGTGAGGATGGTGATCTCATGGCAGTCGCTGATCCTTTTGCCGACCTCGTAGATGACCTTCTCCGTGCCCCCCATATATGGGAAGAAGAAGGGGTTCGCCATCAGGATTTTCACTTGTCGCACCTGACATCAGTATGGATACCAAAGGATAAAAAACCGGGCCTGCCCTGTGGCCAGATGGAGGGCCGGCTCATGCGATTATGCGCACGTTCCGGAAAGCGATCCGGGGCGATATCAATGAGCCGACGGTCTGCTGCTTATCCTCGATGGCTTCTATGCCTTTGAACATGTCGAAGATGTTCCCGCTCATCATGAAGCCTTTCACCGGCTTCCTCTTCCCTTTCTCGACCATGAACGCGGCGCTCACCTCCAGGCCGATATCGCCGGTCGTGACGTTCGCGGTGTGCGAGCCGTGCGCGTGATGCACCTCGATGAAGCGGTCGAGCTCGCCCAGGCTCTTCCATGATCCGGGGGAGATGACCAGGTTCGAGGAGCCGATGGACGGGGGCGAATCGTAGGAGTTCCGGTTGCACATGCCGCATTCTTCTACCCCATCTAGCGCGGCGGTCTCGCGGTCGTACATGAAGGATTTCACGATCCCCTTTTCTATGAGGGCGCATCGCGCTGACGGCGTGCCTTCGTCATCGAAGGGCCTTGCCCCTGCGGCAAGAGAGAGCCCGTCTTCGCTGATCGTGAGCGTATCGGAGAACGCTTTTTCCCCCAGGCTGAGCTTGGTCGTCTTCCTCCTCCTCCAGTCGCCGGATAGCGATGGGAGCAGCGTCTCGATCAGGCTCTCGAGGGCCTGGACCTCCATGACGATGATGTATGCCCCGCTCTCGGGCTTGCCCGCGTTCTGCGTGGCGAGGGCCATCTCGGCCGCTTTTGACCCGTGCATGATGATATCGGCGGGCTTCCTGCATGAGGCGGAAAACGACATGCCGAACCCGTTGTTGTTCATGCATTCAGCGTAGATGGAGAATGATGTCTTTTCGTATCCCCCCTCCAGGCCGGATGTGTTGGATATCGAGACCTCTGCCTTCTGCACCTGGGAGATCACCCTGGGCCTGCCCCCCTTGATCGAAGCGGCTTCACGCACCTGCTCCACTATCCCGCGGAGCTCTTCGAGGTTCTCCGGATCCAATGACGGATCAACGATATCCGGCTTATCATAGGGCGCTTCCGGGGCGAACGAGAAACCGGATTTCACGGAGAAATGCGACATCCTCCTCGCCCTCTCCAAAGCGTCTTGCAGCCCGGCCTCGTCCTGGCAGAAAGAGAATCCAAGCCTGCCTTCGTGCAGGGCCCGGACCGCTATCCCCGAAGACTGGTCCGCCTCCTTTATCTTGAGCTCGCCTCCTGTGAATGTGAGGTCGGCAGATTTGGCGCTGACCCTGAAGACCTCGTGCTGGCTCATATCTTTTAATCATCGTGCGCTATTTTTTATTATGAGGGTTTTCGTTTCGGTCCCTGTCCCGGATGATCTGTTGGCGAAGGTGTCCGCGCTCGGCAAAGAGCTCGCGCAGGACGGCGTGAGCCTGGTGAGACCGGAGAACATGCATCTGACCCTGAGGTTTTTGGGGGAGATGGATGAGAAGAGGGTCGGGGATGTGGAGCAGAGACTGAGGGCGGTGCGGTTCGGCGCTTTCCGATGCGGGTTGAAGGGTGTCGGCGTGTTCCCGGACGAGAACTATGTGAAGGTGGTGTGGGCTGGATGCGAGAGCGGGGGGAAGCTCGAGGCGCTCGCCAAAGACGTGATGGGCGCGCTCTCGGGCTTCGGGGGGGACGAACGGTTCACCGCGCATCTGACGATCGCGAGGGTCAAGAAGAAGATAGATGCCAAGCCGTTCCTGGCCAGGCACAAGGACGATGGTTTCGGCTCATTCGAAGTGAAAAACTTCCACCTCATGCAGAGCGTCCTGAAGCCGACCGGGCCGGAGTATTCCGTCCTGGCGAGTTTTGAAGCAGAAGGAAAATGAAAAAGAAGGATAAAAAAAAGGATCAGCCGCAGCTGGCATCGCCGGTCGAGGTCCCGCTGCCTACTGGGCCGAGGCCTGCGGATTCCTGCTCGCTCCTAAGCGCGGTGGCGCATTCCTCAGGAGGCGTGATGAACGAGCCGCAGATCGCCTGCTTTATCTCTTCCGCGCTCCTGCCCACGCTGACCTGCTGGCCGTTGAGCACGAATGTCGGGGATCCCTGCACGCCGTACTGAGTGTTCAAGGCAGACTCGACCGGGTATGGCGGGAACTGTCCGCCCGCCCAGGTGCTCTGGTCGTTGTAGAGGCCGGTCAGGTTGAACTCGGCATCAAGATCGGTGATGCAGGTGCCGAGCTTTGCCTCATCGACGCCGGCCGTGGCCACGCAAGCGGAGTAGTCCCCGCTTTCTAGGAAGCAGCGGAGGTAAGCGGGCAATTTCGCCTTCTCCTCCTTCTGCACGCAGTAGATGTAGCTGTTGCCGTCGATCTCTTTCTTGCCGTGCATCGCGTAATCAACGAAGTTGACGGTTATATCCGCCTCATCGCCCAGAAGCTCCATCACAGGCACGTACGCCTTGAGGAACTGCAGGCCGTAGGGGCAATACGACATCACGAAGGCTTCTGCCTTCGGCCGCTCCACCTTCTCTGCGGTCTGGGTGCTGGTGCCGGTCCCTGGATCGGCGCTTCCGTCATCGAGGGGCTCGTCGAGCTTTATCGCGGTCCCCAGGAACATCGATTTGCCGTCGTTGGTGATGTATGCCTGGGCTGACTGGAGGACCGAGGTGCCCTGCAGGATGTCGATGCTGGCGAGCAGGGTGTTGCTGTCGAACGGCTCGAGTTTTGTCACTTCGGCCGTGTATCCAGCGTCGAGCAGGTTGTCGTTGATATAGGATTCCAGCTTGGATTTCAGGATTGCATCCGAAAGCTTGTCGCTGGTCTGGTTGTCCGCGGTCTCCGGGGTGCCCGCCTTCACCAGGCCGAAGCCCTGGGTGAAGATAGAAACCACCAGCAGGCCCGCCAATATGACGACCGCTATCCCATACATCATGCTATTGCTTAAAGGGGCGCCTTGGGACGCCGGTTTAGCCTCATCTGTCTTAGTGTCAATATTATTCTCCGCCAAAATACCACCTCAAAGAAGTTAACATGAACTCTCGCCCCAATTATTTAAATCTTTTGAAATCATTCGGAGAACACCGTTTGCGCTGCCATCTGCCCGGCTTGACCGTCAGGACAGGGATCGGCCGATGGGGATCTGCCTTGCGATAGCATCTTTGTGACTTTTCGCGCCCATATCTGTTCGTTTATCCGGCAGCAGACCTTCCCCAGGGCAAAACTGATCGAGGATGCCACCAGGTTGATTCCGACCGCCAAGGAGAGGAAACCGGAGTAAGGCTGCCCTGACTGCGAATGATCCGGGTAGTTGAGCAGGTGGAAAAACGCTATCGATAGGACAGCACCCACCCCGGCCGTCCATCGGATGGCGCTCCGGGTCTCTGAGAGCTTCTGCGCGCCCCTGGATACATCCGCCAACACATCGCATCGGAGATCCTTGGGTACATTCCTGCTGGAGAGGGTATGCTCGAGGGCGGCCCGATCCCCGTTTATGGCGCAGGCTATCTCTTCGTGAAGCACCCCCTTCGGGGAGACCCGCCTCTTATCGGAGGAGGATGATTTTTCTGCGAACGCCACCGCCATAGCATGCCTCATTTACAATAAATTATACTTATTATAACAGAATAAAACACTTTATAATGCTTGCCTTCCCGCCACCCGCCCCGCCCGATGCGTTTTTATCTTTTTATCGCGGAAATGAGCATCGCTGATTGATATGACTACTCTGGATCGCGCGATAATCGCATCTTATGAGAAGGAGGGCAAGAGGTTCGAATTATACGTCGACCCGGACAACGCGTACGCCTTCGTGGAGCACAGGAAACCAGACGTCAAGAACATCCTGGTGGCCGAGGAGATATATTCCGATGCCAAAAAGGGCGAGAAGGCCAAGCCCGCGGATATCCAGAAGGTCTTCGGGACGAGCGATATCTTCGTCATCTTGGAGTTCATACTCAGGAACGGCGAGGTCCAGCTCACCACCGAGCAGAGGAAGAAGAAGGTGGAGGAGAAGCGCAAGCAGATCCTGGCCATATTATTGCGCGAGGCGATAGACCCGCGCACCAAGGCCCCGCACACCCAGATAAGGCTCGAGCAGGCTATGGAGCAGGCCAGATTCCATGTGGACCCCTTCAAGGACCCCCGCGAGCAGATGGAGGAGGTCGTCAAGGCGATGAGGACCATCCTCCCGATGAAGTTCGAGAAGCTCAAGATAGCGGTGAAAGTGCCGGCGGCCTATGCCCACAAATGCTACGGGACGCTCAAGAACTACGGCATCCAGAAGGAGCAGTGGCTCGGGAGCGGGGACCTGGTCGTGGTCGTCGAGATATTCGCCGGCCTGCAGGGCGAGTTCTACGACAAACTGAACAAGCAGACGGCCGGGGAAGTGGAGACCAAGGTGCTCCCGGGCTGAACTTCCGCTTTTAAATCTTTTCATATATATTGGATTTGTACACAGACACGAAAAGGAAGAAAGCTCACGCTGATTCCTGGTTTTAAGATAAACGCCGAGAGAGGCCAAAGGCCCCCGGCAAAAAGAGGTTTTTGAATGGATAGAAGGATAGTATTGCCCGGCGAGCGGATAGCCGAGGGCAAGTTGAGCGCGCCGAACACGTATTACGACGGCAGCTCCACATATGCCGCCGTCATGGGCATGATGGATGATGAAGGAAGGTACATACCCTTGGAGAACCGCTACAGGCCGACCGTCGGCGATGTGGTGGTCGGCATGGTGGTGGACGTGCGCCACGCGGGCTATGAGGTCGACCTCAATCTGCCCCAGGGCGGGTTCATCCCGAGCAGGGATGTGAGGCTGACGCTGCAGCTCGGCGACTTCGTGATATGCCGGATAAAATCGGTGACCGAAGTGGGCGACGTGGACCTCGGAGAGGTCCGCAGGCTCCCGAAAGGCAAGATAATAGACTTCCCGTCCGCCAAGGTGCCCAGGTTGATCGGCAAGAAGTCGAGCATGATAAGCCTGCTCAAAGACTACACCGGCGGGGACATCATGGTAGGCAACAACGGCTACGTCTGGATGAGCGACCGGAGCGACATGCCCTTATTGCTGAAAGCGATAAAGATGATCGAGAGGAAGGCGCACAAGTCGGGGCTTACCGACGAGATGGCGGCTTTCCTCAGCAAGGAGACGGGCGGGCGGAAGCCCGAGAGGCCCGGCGAAGGGCAGGCCGGAGGGTCCGAGGCGGGCTACAGCGCCGGGTCCGAGGGCTCAGGCGAGAGCGGATCGCGAGAGAAGAGCGAAGGTGAGGAATATGTCTGACAGCACAGGAAAGGTCCCGCTCATAATAAACGGGAAGAGGACAGATGGGAGGGACTTCGAGGATTTGAGGCCGCTCCGCATCGAGGTAGGGGTTATCTCCGAGGCCGACGGCTCCGCATACGTGGAATGGGGAGGCAACAAGATCCTGGCCGGCGTCTATGGGCCGAGGGAGTGCATCCCGAGGCACGAGGCGAGCCCGTATCATGCGCTCGTCAAATGCAGGTACATGATGTCGCCATTCGCTTCGCTAGAAGAGCATGGGAGGAGCGGGCCTTCTAGGAGGAGCATCGAGCTCTCGAAAGTGATAAGGGAGGTCTTCGAGAACCTGATAATCGCCGAGAAGTTCCCGAACACCCAGATAGACATCTACGTGGATGTCTTATCAGCTGATGGCGGGACGAGGACGGCCTCGGTGACAGCCGCCGCGGTCGCGCTCGCGAACGCCGGGATCCCCATGAAGGACATGGTGGCTTCCGTCGCGGTCGGCAAGGCCGGGGATATGCTGGCATTGGACCTCAACAAGCTGGAGGACAACTTCGGCCAGTCGGACACGCCGCTCGCCATCTCGCACCGGGACAAGAAATTGCTCCTCGTTCAGATGGACGGGCTGCTCACGCGGGAAGAGATAATCAGGATACTGGAGATGGCCGAGCGCGGATGCGACAAGGTGCACCAGGTGCAGGCTGACGCCCTCAAGAGGTTCTACCAGAAGGGAGAGGACGAGATAGTCAGATGGTGATCATATGGGAGAAGAGGTAAAAGACATAATAATGTCCCACATACGCCGGGACATCATGGGAAACACGCTGGAGAAAGGGATCAGGTTCGACGGCAGGAGATTCGACGAGTTCAGGCCGATATCCATTCAGAAGGACGTCCTGAAGACCGCCGACGGCTCCGCGATAGCCAGGATCGGCAACACGCAGGTGCTGGTGTCGGCCAAATTCGACATAGTCAAGCCTTTCGCGGACAGGCCGGCCGAAGGCGTCCTTGTGACGAACTCCGAGCTGCTGCCGACGGCTTCGCCGCTCTTCGAGCCGGGCCCCCCGAGCGTGGAGGCGATCGAGGTGGCCAGGGTGGTAGACCGGGCGATCCGGAGCGCGGAATGCGTGGATCTCGGCTCGTTCTTCGTGGAGACCGACAAGGTGCTCGGATTGTATCTGGACATCTATGTGCTCGACCACGCCGGCAACTTCACCGATGCGGCGACCACCGCCGCGACGGCCGCGCTCATGTGCGCGAAGAAGCCCAGGGTGGAAGGCGGCAAGATCGTCCGCGGGGAATACGAAGGGATGTTGAATCCCCGCAAGCTCCCGACGACCACCACCATGATCAAGGTGGGCGAGCACTGGCTCGTGGACCCGTCCCGGGACGAGGAGAGGGTGTCGGAGACCAACCTCACGATCGGGACGACCGAGGAGCATGTCTGCGCGATGCAGAAGGGCAAGGGCTCGCTCAGCAAGAACGAGCTCATCGACGCCATGGACATAGCTTTTAAAAGAGGGAACGACATAAGGGATATCCTGAAAGGCCTAGAATAGGCCATGACGGAGTAAAACCTCACGAAGTTTGCAGAAGATTTATCATGAGTAAAAAAGGAGGAAATGTTCATGCAGACAGCGAAATATGGGGCTTCGATAAGGAAGATGGTCGACAAGTCCATCAAATCCAAGAAGGCCAGGTACGAGTGCCCCAAGTGCCACAAACTGAAGGTCATGCGCAAGTGCAACGCCATGTGGGCGTGCAGGGGCTGCGATGCGGAGTTCGCCGGCGCGGCCTACTCGTTCCGCAGCGAAGCCGGCGAGATAGCCGCCCGCGTCATCGGGGAATATTCCAAGACGTCGTGAGCGGCGCCGATGAAAGACCTCATGAAGTTTATTGAAAATTTATCATGATTAGATAAGGGGGAAATTTTCATGGGTGGAGACTACAAGGATCAGAAGACCGGCACCGCGGTCACGATGGCCGGCGGAGAGAAGTTCGCGTTCCCGACAAGCGGGGCGAAGATACTGCTGAAATCAAGGCCGCCTATCGCCAAGGAAGTCTCGAGCGACTGACGCTTGGGGATTTCCCGCCATGTTCACGACAAGCAGGTATGCCTCGCGCAGCACACGTTCGCTCGCCAGATCCATGGCGGAAGCGAACGGCGAAAAATACATCGCGAGGGGCAAGAAGACGATAGACGATCTTGCCTCATATGCCCGGCGGATGGGCGAAGACCGGATGACGATAATAGAGGAGAAGGGGGGCGTCGCCTCCAGGATCGTGGTCATAGATATCGACCCCGGGGGCAAGTGGTCCTGGGGCGAGGAAAGGCTTTTGAAGATATCTGAGAAAGAGGTTAGCCGATGAAAGCGAGATGCTCCATTGCCGCGGTGTTCCCGGACGATAAGAGTGCCGGGGCCGCGATGGAGGCCGTCTCGCATGAAGGGGGCGTCGGAAGCCGTTCTGACGCCAAGCTGTCGGTGAAGGACAGGACGCTGAATATCGAGATAAGCGCGACGGATGTCGTCGCGCTCCGAGCCTCGGCGAACGCATATATGCGCGCGCTGGCGGCGATCGAGGGCATTGACACGAGGTGCGAAAAATGAAGAAAGAGCAGGAAGACTTGAACAGGGAGCTTATCGAATACGAGAACATGGAGAAGCAGTTGGAGGTTTTGCTCATACAGAAGCACCAGCTCCAGATTCAGCTCAACGAGATACGGCATGCCCTCGAAGAATTGAAGAAGGCCAAGGGCGACGTCTACCGCTCCGTCGGCGCGGTCCTGCTGCACACGAGCAAGGACGCGGCCGAGACAGACCTCAAGGAGAGGAACGAGCTGGTGGATGTCAAATTGAACGCGATATCGAAGCAGGAGGAGAAGCTCCGCACGACCGTCATGGACGCCCAGAAAAAGCTCCAGGAGAAGATGAGGGGCTATGGCAAAGGCGGATCCACCGGCTGAGACGTTCAAGCGGTTCCTCCACAAATACAAGGGCAAGCACCTCGCGATAGCGACGCACAGCCGCGCAGACGTCGACGCCCTCGCCTCCGCTTTCGCCCTCAGCAGGATTTTGCCTGATTCTGTGATTTGCACGGAAGAGGAGATGAACGAGGGGGCGAGGATGCTCGCCCATAAGCTCGGCATAAAGAGCGTCGCCCTCTCTTCATTGGATAAAAAGAGGTTCGACGGGCTGATCGTCGTGGATACCAGCGCCTTCACCCTGCTCCCCCAGGCCCGGGGCTGGGAGATCCTCCTGATAATAGACCACCACCGGAGCGAGGGGAGGGACATGAAAGGCGAGTTCGAGATAACGGACCCGGAGTCGCCTTCGGCATCAGAATTGGTCGCGATGGTCCAGCCGCATGTGGACAAGGACGTCGCGTTCGCCCTGTGCGTCGGGATAATCGCTGACGGGGCGCGCTTCAAGTCGGCCCGGGCGGACACGTTCGAGACCCTTGCCCGGCTGATGAAGGCCTCGGAAGCGCGGTACCCGGAGCTTTTGTCTTTCGCCGAGCCGGATCCGAAAGATGAGGCCAAGATAGCGATGCTGAGCGCCATGAAGAGGGTCGAATTCGTCTATGCCGGCGGATACATCATCGCCACAAGCGAGGTCGGGAGCAACGAGAGCGACTCCGCATCCCTGATATCCGAGGCTGCGGATGTCGCGTTCATAGCCAAATGGAAGGCAGAGGACCAGGAGACGAGGATATCCGCCAGGGCGAGGAAGAGCGTCCGGATCCCCCTGAACGAAGTGATGGACGAGGTCGCACGGGAGATCGGCGGGGCCGGAGGGGGGCACTCCAAAGCCGCGGGCGCTTCCTTAAAGGCGCACACCGATGAGGCCCTCAAATGCTGCGTGGAAGTGTTCGTCCGGAGAGCCGAGGGCGCTAGAGTATAGCCTCTTCCCTTTTCGGGCCTACGGATATTATCTTGAGCGGGATCCCGAGCTGCTTCTCGACGAAATCGATATATTTTTTCGCGTTCGCCGGAAGGTCCGTGAGCTTCCTGCATCCGCTGATGTCCTCGTCCCATCCGGCGAGCCTCTCGAAGATGGGCTTGGCCCGGGAGAGCCTCTCGTTATCCAGCGGGAAATCCGTCACCTTCTTGCCGTCGATCTCGTATGCGCTCGCGACCTTGAGCGTTTTGAGGCCTGCAAAGACATCCATCTTGGTGAATGCGATATCGCTCACGCCGTTTATCATGCAGGTGTATCTCAATAGGACCAGGTCCAGCCATCCGCACCTGCGCGGCCTCCCTGTCGTGGTGCCGAACTCATGCCCCGCTTCCCTGATGCGCTTCCCCGTATCATCTGTGAGCTCGGTCGGGAACGGCCCTTCGCCGACCCTGGTGGTATATGCCTTGACGATGCCTATCACCCTGCTTATCTTCTGTGGGCTGATGCCGGTTCCGGTGCATCCGGCGCCGGATGTCGTGTTCGAGGAGGTGACATAGGGGAAGGTGCCGTGGTCGATATCGAGCAGGGCCCCCTGCGCGCCTTCCAGGAGGACGCTCTTCCCGCTTTTTATCGCCCGGTCCAATACGAACTGCGTGTCTGCGATATGCGGCCTGACCTTTTTCGCGTTCTCGAGCAGGCCCGCGACCAGCCCGGCCTCATCGAAAGGGGGCATATCCAGGGCTTCGAAGAGGATCCTCTTGTGGGCGGATATCACGGATATCTTTTTCCGGAGATCCGCTTCCGGAAGGAGGAGGTCGGATGCACGGATGGCGAATGACCGCGATGCCTTGTCCGAGTATGCCGGACCGATGCCTTTTTTCGTCGTCCCGATCCTGCCTGATTTTTCCAGCCCCCCGTCCATGATGATGTGCCAGGGGAGTATGATATGCGCATTCGAGCTGATGATGAGGTTCTTCATATGGTAGCCGCGCGCTTCCGCCTCGTCCATCTCGCGGATGAGCGTGTCCAGGTTGACGACCGTGCCGTTCCCGATGACCTTCATCTTCTCCGGGTAGAACACGCCGGAAGGGGTTATGTGGAGCTTGAACGCCTCCTTGCCCTTGACCACGGTGTGCCCGGCGTTGTCGCCCCCGTTGAAGCGGACGATGCAGTCATAGTCCCCTGCGAGCAGGTCGACGATCTTGCCTTTCCCTTCGTCCCCCCATTGCAAGCCTAGGATGAGTGAAACCGACATGATAGACTAAGGGAAGGAAGGAAATAAAATTGAGCGCTCCAGGGTCGGGCGTTTAGGATTTCAGCGCCTTCAACGCAGCCTGGTTGTCCGTCGCTCCGAGGAGGACATAGGACATCGTCGGCGTCATCGTGACCGAGAACGCATAGAGGAGGTTGACCCCCTTGTCGGATATCCTCTTGGTGGCTTCTGCCATGGTGCCCGGACGGTTGTCGAGCTTGATTATGACGACCTCCTTGTCCTGGGCCTCGATGCCGAGATCCTTGAGCTTCTTCCTGGCTTTTGGAAGGTCGGCCGATTCGATGATCAGATGCGTGTTGATGCCGCGGTCTTCCGGGGGCATGATGATGCTTTTGACGCCGATCTGCTCCAGCGCCTTTGCGGCCCGGGTCACTTCCTTGAAATTCGGCTTCTCCAAAAATAGTTCCGTGACGATGCGATCTTGTTCCAATACATCACCCGCCAGGATATAACCGGTGCGAATATATTAAAAGCCGTCCGGTGCCCCGCGGATGGTTTTAATTGCTTGCCATCCCATGTGGAAGAGGAGATACGGGACGCGCGTCGGAACGGTTTCCGCCAAGCTTGCTCATTCATCCCCCAATAGAATGACGTTTAGCGGAGGACTGCGATAAAGCGCGATCTATCTTCTTCAATATGGAAAAATCAGCCGCCTATCCTGATGCCCTGCGCCTTCCCGACCTCTTCTGTGAGGCCCGGGCGGTGAGCCGGGCACCTGGTGAAAGTCTTCCTCTCCGGCTTGGTTATAGTTGCCTGGCTCCAGCCGAGGGTGATCAATTCGTCGACATCAGCAGAGCACGAGGCTTTGCATTTATCGCATTTGACCTTCATGGACAATAATATGGCAAGGCGATTTAATAAAGGGACGATGCGGGAGGGAAGAAGATTTCATGTGAGAACGGCGGCTGGTATTTAATATGTGTTAATAAGTAGAAAAACAAGGTATTTAAAACCCTTCCAGCCAGAAGATATCTATGGGAAAATTACGATACATTCCAAGCGGGCTTGCAGAAAAGACGAAGAGAGCGCTTGTGGGATCGATAGGCGATTGTCTCGTCCATTTGCAAACTGAAGCTATTCATCCGACAGGAAAGGAGTCTTTTAGCGAAATCGCTGATTCCAGGGCTAAAACCGACAGGGCTGTAAGGGAGAAAGTGGTATCGATTCTTGTCGTGCATGCAGATCCGGTGCAGAGAGCGGAGGATATCCAGCACCTTTTTGAGTTTATGACGCGTCACAATGCTTCATTGGAGGGAATGCGATCATTGCTCGGGTATGTTGAGGATTTCCGGCAAAACGCTCCCGTGGCACCTAATTGGCTCGAGTGTGAAGTGGATCCCCTTGCGGCAAAGATAGCAAGGAGAGTCAGTGATATCGAAAGAGGCAATCACTTTTGGGAAGGGCTTCAGCGATAACGAGAGGCCGCAGTTTGTTGGAGAATATCTGGGCTGGATAGGGAAATCGCTGAGCGCCTGGACTGCGGTCCGAGTTTTTTTAAAATAATAAATCGCTGACGTCTTGGACTGCGGTCCAAACACAGCGTTTTTCGTGAGGTGCTAAGGGGCGCCTTTGCTGGACGGAAAAGGAAAAACGCTGACGGCAGGATTTGAACCTGCGATCCCAGGGGGACTGGTTTTCAAGACCAGCGCACTACCAGGTTATGCGACGTCAGCTTGCGAACGCGAGTGAGCAAGGTGACGGCCATCGAACGGAACGCCGTTCGATCGGACGTCAGCAAGAGAACCTTAGAGCGTTGTCTGCTCGGGCGCCTGCTCTTGGGGCTGCTCAGGCTTCTCTTGCGTGAAATACCTCTTAAACTTCTCGGTGAGCGCCAGTTTCGACGACCTGCCTGACTTGTGGGGCTTGATGAAGCCGTTTTCCACCAGCTCCTTGACATCGCCATACACGTGCGTCCCGATCTTTTTCACCAGCTCGGATTTGAGCATCCCGTCGTGCTTGGAAAGGTATGCGAGCGTCCGGAGGGCGCTCTTTCCGATCTCGGTGTCCTGGGCGAACTGCTTGACGCGGGGGAGGTAGTCGGTGCGCACCTGCATCAGGTATTTGCCCTCGGTCTCCGAGATCTCGACCGCGCTTCCGCGCTCCGTATATTCCTTCATCAGTTCGGCTACGACGCCCTGGATGTAGCCGAGGGCGCCGATGCCGGTCAGTGTCCGGAACTCTTCGAGGGTCATGGCCCGCGAACTCATGAAAAGCGCGGCCTCTATGATCTTCTTCTCCTCTTTCATCGCGATCGCCCCAATCCCAGGTATGATTTCAGTTCTCCGGTATAGTCTACGCACTCAAGCCTTTTCTTCTTTTGCTTTATGGCTTTGGCGATGATGAGGGCGCAGGCCCGCGCGGTCCGCCCCGTCGTGTCCAGTTCGAGCGGCTTGCGCGGATACTCGGAAACCACCCTCTGCGAGCAGTAGTCCAGCATCTCTGCGAGCAGGTTCTCCTCGAGCTTCTTCTTGCCGTATCCCCTTTTCGAGAGGCGCTTGCGGAGCGCCTTCGGGTGCGTCCGCAGGACGATGACGAAATCCGTTGGGAGCCTGATCTCGCATGCGAGGTGGCCCTCAGCCACAAAACCAGGCATCTTTTTGAGGAAACCGAGGGCCTTTGCGAGGCGGGGGATGTCCACCTCGTCGCGCTTGGCGAGCTTTTTCTCCCTCACCAGCCCTTTGATGTCGATCAGCGGGAGGCCGAGCTCAGCTGCGAGCGCTTTGGCGACTTCTGATTTCCCCGTTCCAGGGGTGCCTGTGATGATTATCCTTGGCATCGGGTGCTACATCTCCATGAAAGATTATAAGCGGATTGCGGATTCAGAGCCTTGATGCGAGCATCTTGAAATAGCCGCGCGCGGACCCGAGGGCCTCTTCGCCCTTCTTGGTGATCTTGTAGTATTTCCTCCTCTCCTGGAAGCGCGATGCGATCAGCCCTTCGGCCTCCAGCCGGTAAAGCACGATGTATATCATGACCTTGTTCGGGCGGAACATGAACTCCTTTTCGATCTGCTCGTCCAGGGCATAGGCATAGAGCTCCCCGTCGCGCTTGATCAATGAGAGGATGTAGAGCCAGAGGTTCCCTGATGTGAGCAGGTGGCGCAGGCGCTTTATCGGGCTCAGCTGGGGATTGTCCACATCCAGGCTTCTGCGGAAACGTTTATATGGCTCACGCCCGAAGTAACGCCGTATGGGGCTAGGGGATATACTCAATAATATGGTGAAGGGGTCTCCCTCATCTCGGAAGTCCCAGGTGCAGAGCTGCCCCAACTGCGGGGAGAAGATAAACCTCGCGATGGAGCGCTGCCCCAAATGCGGGGTGCGCATCAAGAGCATGTTCAGGAGGACGTGCCCCAGGTGCAATACGCCCAACGAGCTGGATGTGCGCAAATGCGTCAAGTGCTTCTTCGACTTCGAGGCCGAGCTCGAGAGGGCTAATAAAACCTTCTACGTATGTCCAATATGCAACTATAAGATGGAGAGCATGCTCACGCAGTGCCCTGCGTGCAACACCCGATTTATGTGAGCAAGATGGAATCGTTCAAGCAGAGCGAGAAGAAGGAGAAGGAAGCCGAAGCCCCGAAGATGAGATTCGTCCATCTCCTCGATGAGGATGAGGTGGAGATCAAGAGGCTGGATGCCGACGACGTGGAGGACTGCGTCAAGGTCATGCGCAAATGCGCCTTCGATGTCACGGACGCTGAGGTGGGCAACATCATCGCCTATGGCAAGAGCTTCGGGGCTACTGTGAACCGCATGATAGTCGGGATAGGCCTCGCGTGGCCGGCCAAGCTGGACCTGGAGGATAAGAGGATAGGGAGCGGGGAGCCGAACGCATTGTATATGGAGGATCCTGCGGTCCTGCTCGCATACGAGGGCAGGGGCATCAGGAGGATACTGCTCACCGAAAGGGAGCGCGAGGTTTCGCGGTCCGGCCTCAGGTACGCGATCGGCTACTTATACGAGGACATCCCCAAGGGGGATATCGCAGACTACATCACCGAGGCCGGGAGCATGCTCGAGAAGCTCTACCTATCGGAAGGCTACGAGTTCTTCAGGACGGAAAGGGGCATACTCGCGTTCAAGAAGGTCGGATGAGCGGTTGGAAATCCCCGCTCCGACCGGAACAGATTTAAAAATCGATTGCTATAAAGTTGAGCAATAGATATTCCATGCAATTGGTGGTATAATGGGACTTTTCGACAAGATTTTAGGGAAGAACGAAGAACCGGAAGTGCCTGACCTGGAAGAGATCATGCAAAGCGAAGGGGACGTCGTGAGCCCGCCAGCGGACTTCTATGTGAAGAGGGTCGACCTGCGGAACGAAGGCGACGGCGACATGGCCGTGAAGGAACTCGGTGCGAAGAACATCATAATCCTCAACGTGCTCCCGCTCTCGAAGCAGCCGAACAGGCTCAAGGGGATAATCTCCAAATTGAAGACGCACACGAACAGGGTCAATGGAGACATCGCGCTGCTCTCGCACGAGATGATCCTGCTCACCCCGGCTAACGTGAAGATCGTCAAATCTAAGCCGAAGGTGAAGCCGGGATCGACGGTCATCGAGTAATCTTTTTATTTTATATCTCTCTTTTTCACTTGGATCCCTTATTCTCCAGAAACAGGAATACCTCTCCGAACATCTCGTCCTGCCTGATATCCAATTCGCCGTCGCAGACCAGGTGCAGGAGGAGCAGGAGCGTATATACCTTCTCGCGCATGTCCTTGCCCTCGACCAGCCTGGAGAAAAGCGCCCAGCCCTGCGGATCGGCGTTCTGCTTCACAAGGTCCAGCACCCGCACCATATCCTTTCCGATATCATGCTCGCCCAGGTCCAGGTCCACGATCTCCGTTATCGAGCCCCGCGGGACGCGGATCCGGTCGGCGTCGTCGTATTTGATTATGCGCTCCATCTCGCCTATAAGCTCCTCCAGTGTCACCTGCCTCCTCGGGGGGATCCTTGAGGATAACGTGAGCGAGGGGATCTCCTCGATCGTCGGCTGCAATGTCTCGCCCTCCCCGTATTCAGGAAGCTCGCTCTGGTAGCTCAGCGCCTTGAGGCACTCGCTCTTGTACTTCAACAGGATGGAGGCCGCGAGGATGACATTGGCCTGGAGCACGAAATCCATCTTCTCCATCTCGCGCACCCTCTTGATGAAGGCATCGGCCAAAGAGACGATGTCGATGTTCCACGGGTCCACGCGGTTGGAGGCGATCAGGTCTAAAAGTATGTCTTTCCAGGTGGGCTTCGAGACCATCGTCTCGAAAGAGGAGAACGACTGGAATGACGTAAGCTGCAACTGGTTCGCCATAATCGTTTATATACCTAATTGGTTTATATATTTTAACAACAGTGCGAGTCGTGGGGATTTATGGAAATCAAGCATACGATGGTTTTGGACGGTTCGGATTCGCTCTCGAAGGCCCTTTCCGAGCTAGATGTGTCGCCGGCTGTGATAGTGACCAAGAACGGCAAGTATTTCGGGATCATCGACCACCGGAGCCTCAGCCCCGGGATCAGGAACCCCGAGAACGTCAAATGCGAGACCGTGATCGCGAAGCCGCCCATCCTGCTCGAGAACGCGGGCCTGATGGAGCGCGTCGAGGCGTTCCTGGTCGGCCACTTCAGGGCGCTTCCGGTCGTTGACGAGAGGAAGGCCCCTTTGGGCGTCACCACCAGGGTCGAGCTGCTAAAGGAGATGCTGGTCGAGAGCATGGTGCCGAAAGTGGATATCACATCCGTCATGAGCACGCCGGTCTTCACGATCGACGAGAACCAGACCATCGCCGATGCCAAGGGCATATTGAAGGAGAACAAGGCCCACAGGCTGATTGTCATGAGGAAAGGCAAGCTCATCGGCACCGCTTCGACGTTCGATGTTGGGGGTTGGAGCGCCAGGCAGAACCTGCCGGGGGGCAGGAAGGATATCAAGCACTCGGAACCTATAAACGTGGATACGATGTGCATCTCCAGCTTCCTGAGGCCGGACATGACGATAGTGGAGAAGGGGTGCTCTCTGGACGATGCTGTGCGGAAGATGATCGACAAGCAGGTATCGCATGTCGTGATCGTCTCTGACAGCAGGCCGCTCGGAGTGGTATCCGCGACGGATATCTTCAGGATCATCCAGGCGCAGTCGCAGGAGGCTTTCCCGATCCAGATATCGGGCCTGGGAGAGGAGAACGCACCCCAGTTCGACCGCATCCAGCTCAAGCTGGGCAGGGTGTTCGAGAGGTTCGGGCGCAGCATGAATGTCCGCAACTGCAGCTTCCATGTGAAAGAAGGCAAATCGACCTACGCTTTGAACGTCTTTTTCGACACCGACGAAGGGCACGTATCGCTGAAACTCGAGAGGGGGGACCTGAAAGAGGCCATCGACGAGATGGCGAACGAGGTCAACGAGGTTCTGCGGAAGAAGAAGGAGATGCGCAGGCAAAAACCCAGGACCGTTCACGCTCATTGAGGGAGGGATTTTGATGAAAGGGCAGGTAAGCACAGAGCTTCTGGTGATCGTCGCGCTGGTCCTTCTGATATTCATCCCGCTCCTTGTGCTTGTGTACATGGAAGCGAGCAAGGCCAACCAGCAGATAGGCACATACCAGGCGGAGCTCGCGGTGACTAGGATATCGTCGCTCGCCAATTCGGTGGGGAGCCTCGGGACCGACACATCGATAGTGACAGACGTGTATATCCCGCCGAACGTCGTTTCGCTGGAGACGGTGGCTTCGGGGCGGGGGGGCGAGGTCGTGATGGTGCTAAATACCCCTGACGGGCCGCATCCGGTCAACGACATCGTGAAATACCCGATCGTGAACCCGCACGAACTGGCCGGGGCGGGGACGCCGGCAGGATGGATGAGGCTCAATATCAGCTCGGTCTATTCGGATGGCGTCGCGAAAGTCAGGATAGAGAAGGTATCCTGATTCTTTTTCTCATTTCTTTTACATCCGGGCCCTAGCGGCTAGAGCATACATTTTTAAACAGTTTTATACACAATTATCATGCTGATAACATGAATCATAATCTCGAAGGCAAATCAAATCTGCAGGAAGCTAAGCCGAGTATGCAGGAAGCTAAGCCTAGGATATGGGCAAGGTTCAAGGACGCTGTGAAGAAGTGTCCGCAGACCTGCGCTTATGGCACGGCTATGGCCGTGAGCGGTGCGGCGGCGGTCCAGGCATCGTACTCGGGGACGTCTTCCGCCTATACCACCGGTATGATCGGGGTCTCGTTTCTAAGCCTGCTGGCCACATTCACATCGGTTACCCGCGAGATCATCCTGCCTATCTCAAAGTCCATAGCGACCAAGGCGGAAACTGCGATCTCGAGCATGATCGCAGGGGCTGGCTTCATAGCAGGCTCTGTGATGATCCTTGCAGGGAATGCGTGGGGCATGACCGTCGGGGCGGGAAGCCTGATGGCAGCAGTCATCTACAAGCCCGTAAATGACATCCTCACTGATACGATCTCCTTAGGCATGAAGGCAAAAAAGATCCTGGGCGGAGCTTTGACAGGCGTCGGGATTTTTGGGGTAGTCAGCGCTATGAGCCAGCTTGGCATGGGCGGTCTGCTGAACCAGATAGGCGCCGATCTCAGCCTCGGATGGAAGATGGCGAGCGACGGCATCGCTTTAGTCGCCGGAATCGGCCTGGCCGCGGTCGGCCTCAGGACGATGAGATCCGCTGATTCGAAGAAGGGCTTTGATCAGACGAACTGATACTTCTCGTATAATTTTTTCCCGTTTTTGATCACGGTGTGGACCTTTCCGGTCAGTTCCATCCCGTCATAGGGCGACCATCTGCATTTGGTCTCCTGGTCCGAGCCATGCACGCGCCACCTCTTTTTTGGATCCACTATCGTGATGTCGGCTATCGCGCCTTCGCTGATGCGCCCCTTGCCTTTGATGCCGAAGATATCGGCCGGGTTCTGGGTCATCCGTTGCGCCACCCATATCTTATCCAGAAGACCCTGCCTGCACGCGGTCAGCATCAACGCGAGGCTGGTCTCGAGCCCCGGGAACCCTGCGGCCCCGCGCTCCTTGTCCTCGATCGTATGCGGGGCGTGGTCGGTCGCGATGCAGTCGGCCATCTCGACCGCGCTGAGCAGCATCAGCCTTTTCTGCTCGCTGCGCAGCGGGGGGAACACCTTCCCGTATGGGCCGAGGCGTTGCTCGTCCTTCGATGAAAGGAACAGGTGGTGCGGGGCGACCTCGATCGTGCATCTCGGGTATTTCTTGGCTATCGTTATCTCCTTTTTGGTGGACGCGTGCGCGAGGTGTATCCTCCGGCCGCACTTGGAGGCGGCGGCGACCGCGCTCTCGAGGGTCGCGTATGTCTTTTTGAGATTCTCCTCCTCGTCCGGAGAATCGTCGCACGCATGGAGGACTATCGGACGGTCTTTGGGGAATGCTGCGAAGTGCCTCTCCATCGAGTCCGGCTTCTTGAGCATCAGTTTGCCGGTTGTGCGGCCTAGGTACATCTTCATGGAAGCAGGATCCGCCTTCTTGACCTCCGCGAAATTGTCGTCTGTGGCCCCGAAATGGAAGAGCACGTCGCAGATTGCCTTCTTCTTGGCGAGCGCGATCTTCTCCTCGAGCCGTCCTTTGGTGGTGGTCGGAACGGAGTTGTTGGGCATATCGATCACTGTGGTGAACCCCCCTGCGATCGCGGCCCTGCTCCCGGTCGTGAAATCCTCCTTGTATGTGTTCCCCGGCTCCCGCAGATGCACATGGGGGTCTATCAGGCCGGGAAGGACGAGCATGCCTGAGGCGTCGATGCGGTCCTCCGCGCCCATCGCGCGGCCGATAGCGGATATCCTGCCTTCTTCTATCAGGATATCCCTCTTGTCGAACCTATCGCCGAGGAACACATTCCCGTCCTTGATGAGCAGAGACATGCTGAGTGATCTTAAACAAACAATAAAAATCGACGCCTATCATCTGCCATGAAGGATCGGGGGGATAAGGACGGGAAAAGCGGACGCGGAGAGGTCATCCGATCCTGCCGGCCTCTGTGACGAACACGACGATCTTCCCGATCAGGAGCAGCACCTCTTTGACTATGCCTATGTACGCCTTGTAGTACCACTGGCTCCTGCCGTTGATCACGCCCAGGAGGTCCTTGAACGCTTCCTTTTCGCCGGGGCCCATCTTGCTGTCTGTGACTTTCTTGTGCTCCTTTCCGTCTACTATCGTGACCTCTTCCTGCTTGCCGATCTGCTTCTTGGCCTGTTCGTACCATGGGGGCAGAGACGAGCGCTTCTTGCCGACCGCGGTCACGAAGTCGCCCAATGTGACGGCGCGCTGGGCCACCTGCTTCTTGGCCAGGTCCTCAGCCTGCTCTTTGGCCATGCCGCCTTTGATGAACCCTTCGGCCTTCTTCTCGATCCCCATGAACGCCTGCCTCCAGGGGATGGTGGCGGCGTCATCGACGATCGCCTTCAGGTCGGCTGAAGCGTAGCCCAGGGTGGCCAGGCCGAGCAGCGAGAAGGGTATGAATCCGCCGAGCGGGCGCTTCTTGGCATGCATCTTCAATATGGCCACGCGGGAGACGTAGTCAGGGGCCGGGACGTATATCGTCTTGCTGAAACGCCCCGAACGCCGCAGCGCCGGGTCGACATCCCACGGCGCGTTGGTCGCGGCGATGATGAGCACGTTCTGGTTGTTGGCCTCGACACCGTCCATCTCGTAGAGCATCTGGTTGACGGCCATCTTCATATACTGCTGGCCCTCCTGCTGGTCGCGGCGCCCTCCGATAGCCTCGACTTCGTCGAAGAAGAGCAGGCACGGGGTGTTCTTGCGCGCGAGCTCGAAGACCTTGTGGATGTTCTTTTCCGTGTTGCCCACGTACATGTCGAGCAGGTCGGACAGTTTCGCGTTGAGGAAGCCGGACTGGCATTCGCCTGCCGCGGCTTTCACGATGAAAGTTTTGCCGCACCCGGGCGGGCCGTACATCAGGATGCCTCCGCCGCCCAGCTTGCCGTATTTTCTCGCGAGCTCCGGGTTCCTCATCGGATAGACGACGGCCTCGCGTATCTCCTCTTTCATCTTCGCCATGCCCGCGACGTCGTTGAAGGTCATGTTGGGCTTGGAGAGCATCTTTATGTCCGCGGTGCCTCCCTCCGCGCCGCCCCCTTTCCCCTCCTGGTCCTTCTTGGCCTTTGCCCCGTCCAGGTGGGTCTTGGCTTCTGTGAGTTCCGGGTTGAGCTGGAGGGTCTTCTCGTAGTCGGCCACCGCGCTGGACATTGTCCCCGCGTATTCGTATGCCAGGCCCCGCAGGTGGTATGCCTCTGCGAAATCCGGCTTTATCTTGACGACCTTGCTGAAATCCTCCACCGCCTTCTCGTATTCTTCAACCGAGGCGTAGGACAGGCCCCGGTTGTAGAAGGCTTTGAGGTAATTCGGGTTCAATTGGATGGCCTTGTCATAATCCTTGATGGCGCTCTGGAAGTCCTGCTTGCGGTAGAAGGCGTCTCCCCGGTTGTTGAATATGATCGGGTTCTGGGGGTCGAGCTCCATTGATTTCGTGTAATCCGCGACGGATTTGTCGAAGTTCTTCAGTTGGTAGTAGGACAGCGCGCGGTTGAAATAAGCCTCTGAGAAGACGGGATTCAGCAGGATGGCCATGTTGTAGTTCTCGATGGCCCGGTCGTAGTCCCCCTTCTCGTAGAAGTCGTTGCCTGCCTGGTAATAGGTCTTCGCGTCTGTAGGATTCGGCTTCCGGTCTGCCATGTGTCCACTCTGCTCTGGCTGTGTGATTAGTGATATAGAGTTAGATTTTTATAGGATACTCTACCTCTATTTTACACTAAAATACACATATTTAAAAACAGTTCGGCGCACATATATCGACAGGATGATCATATGACCAGGAAACTCGTAACTCCGGAAAAAGGTGCTGTTGTCGCGAAGCCGCCCGAAGCGGCGCTCTCTTCCAAGAACCACCTCTCAGAGGGACTTGCGAGCGCGGCGAAGAAGCCGGATCCTCCGAATTTTTTGAATCCTCGGGTTATCCAGAAGCTGCTCGGTTCAGAGATGTTCAGCGCGGTCGAGAGGCTTGATGCGAATTTGCTCAGTGAGATGCTCGGCATGGACGCGAACCCTAACGCCTTGTCCCTCGGGAAGACCGCGGTCATGCTGCTTGCGGACAGGTATGTCAGGATAAGCCTGGAGAGGGCCGGCAACGGCGACGAGAGGTTCGAGCAGGAATACCGCATTCCACTCGCGAGCGGCCGCGAGCTCGACGATATCAAGGCGCTCCTTAAGATCCTCGTAGATGCCGGCGCCGACAAGACGCTCGCAAGCGAGGCCGCCGAAGTTATGAGATCCAAGATGGGCCTCTGAGTTTTTTTCGCGTTTCTTTGATTCCCCAAAACGCCGCTCACATCTGGGCGGCGAGCATCCTTTCTTCCAACCGCAATAGCTGGTTGTATTTCGCGGTCCGCTCGCCCCGCGCTGGAGCCCCGGTCTTTATCTGCCCGGCGTTGATCCCCACAGCGAAATCGGCTATGAAGCAGTCCTCGGTCTCCCCTGAGCGGTGGCTCACCACGATATCCAGCCGCTTCTCGCGGCACATCTTGACGGCCTGCAACGCTTCGGTCACGGTGCCGATCTGGTTCACCTTGAGCAGCAGCGCCGATATGGAATCCGCGTCTATCGCATGCTTCAGGCGCGACACGTTTGTGACGACCAAATCGTCGCCCACGATCTGCACGCCCGGGAGCTCTTTTTTCAATGCGCTAAATGCGCCGAAGGACTCCTCGAAGAACGGGTCCTCGATGCTCTTTATCGGGTATGCCTTGGCCAGGTCGGCATAGTAGTCCACGAGCTCGGCCTCCTTGAGCTCCTTGCCGTCTATCTTGTAGATGCCGGAGGCAGGGTCGTAGAAAGACGAAGCCGCGGCGTCGATCGCTATCGGGCACATGTGGGCGTATCCGGCCTCCTCGATCGCGCGCATGATCGCATCCAACGCCTTATAGGTGTTGCCGATCGAAGGCGCGAATCCCCCCTCGTCGCCGACGTTCCTTGCGCAAGGCCCGAGAGAATCAGTGAGCTGCCTGCCCAGGATATGGTAGATCTCGCTCGCCATCCGCAGGCGCTCGCTAAAAAGGCCGTGCTGGGGCATTATCATGAACTCTTGGATGGCCAACCCGCTGCCCGCGTGCTTGCCCCCGTTGACTATGTTGAACATGGCGATTGGGATGGTCTCCCCGCCCAGGTATTCGTGTAGCATCTTGCCCTCCGTCGCGGCCGCTGCGCGCAGCACGGCCATCGATGTCGCGACCATCCCGTTCGCGCCCAGGTTGCTCTTGT
>JAZDKI010000001.1:0-31001 GCA_043803165.1 Microcaldota archaeon | reverse complement strand
CGGCTATTCCGGCCCTGCACCTTGCGAGGCGCTCGCGCGAGCGCTTGAGCTCCTGGTAGGATAGGGCGAACTTCATCCCGTATGTGGTCGGCACCGCGTGCTGGCCGTGCGTCCTCCCGACGCAGACCGTCTCCGCATGGTCTCCTGAGAGCTTTTTCAGCACGTCGCCCAGCGATGACAGCCGTTTGTCCAGGAGGTCGATGGCGTCTATGAACATCAATGCGGTGGCCGTGTCCTCAATGTCATAGCTCGTGGCGCCCAGGTGCACGTAATTGCCGGCTTCGCCAGCCTGCTCTGAGAGCGCCTTGACCATGGCCATCAGGTCGTGGTGTATCTGGGACTCTATATCCAGGACCCGCTCGAGGCTTACCTTTTTGGCCGCGGCCTCGATCCTTCCCGGGGCGTCCTTGGGTATCTTGCCCAGCTTCGCGTGCGCTTTGGCGAGCGAGACCTCGACCGCCATCCATCTTCCGAGTTTGGATCGGTCCTCGAAGATCCCGTTCATCTCGGTTTTGTACCTCTCTTCGAATGGAGAAATCGCCATGAGATATAATCCACTTCGGGCTTTAAAAAATACATCCCCCCTCGGCCAGGCCTCCTGACGCGATGAGGAAACGCGGGGAAGCCACCGCCCCATTGGAGGTAAAGATATAAACCGCATCTGGCTAATCACCCTGATGGCGAAGATACGGATCCTGAGGAAGCAGGATAAGGCATATATCGAGCTGCCCGCCGGGTTGGCTGGCAATGATGAGATAGAGCTATTTTCACTGCGGGACGGCTACTACCTGCTATCGGTCCCGCTAGGCCAGGCCGAGAGTAAGAAGGGGGCCATCGACGAGCGGGAGAGGGCGGTCCTCAGGAAGCTCCTGTCCATCAGGTTCGAGAACCGCACCCCGGCATATGTGTCCAAGGCGCTCTCCGGAGTGGAGATGGAGGTCTTGGGGGATCTCGAGAAAAAAGGCATGGTCAACGTCTTCAAGGGGGACAAATACAAGGACGGGGTATACAACATCAACGATTCCATCTATCCATTGCTTGCGCAGAAAGATGGGCCGCCGGCGCAGAAGGCTGAGGCGCCGAGGAAGCCGGAGCCTGCGGGCCGGCCGGTCCCCGCGGACGCGCAGCAGGGATCGGGCGGCGCCATCGTCTCTTTGAGGAGCAGGGGGTTCGTGGTGATAGCCGACCGCAGGGAGGCCATGATGCTCTCCGAGCAGCTGGGGTCCGAGATGAAGAGCGGGGCTTTCGTGGGCGTGAAGGGCTTCGACGGAAAATTCTACATAGTCTCGAGGAACTATTTCAACAGCGCGCAATCTTCCATCGGATCCGCGCTCAAAGAGGACATGGACGCGCCGTCTGTGGCTGCGGCGGCCAAGCTCGACCCGGAAGGGTGCCTCGCCGTGCTGCGGCTCATGGCCGAGAACGGCGAGATAATAGAGAAGAAGAGGGGCGTGTTCGCCCCGGTATGAGATCAGGCGCGGGCGTTGGCATGATAATCAAAGACGAGATACACGGGACATTGGATTTCGACGAGCTCGAGGGAAGGATAATAGACAGCGCCCCGTTCCAGAGGCTCCGGCGCATCAGGCAGATGTCTATCACCAACCTGGTCTATCCGGGGGCCAACCACACCCGCTTCGAGCATTCGCTCGGGACGGCGCACCTCGCTTCCGTGATCGCCGAGAGGGTCGGCTTGGATGAGGATATTGTCCGCAAGGTGAAGATCTATGCCCTGCTCCACGACATCGGCCATACCGCCTTTTCCCATGAAGGGGAAGACGTCCTATCCAGGCATATCGGCGACCATGAGTCGCTTGGCAGGGAGAGGATCCTCTCCGGCGAGATCGCGGACATCCTCTCCGAGAGCTACAAGCCCAGGGAGATAGCCGATATCGGCTCATCCCCTTATGGGAGCATAATCACATCGGATATCGGCTCCGACCGGATGGATTACCTGAAGCGGGATGCCTTGAACACCGGCGTCGCCTACGGGATAATCGATATCGACAGGCTCGTGCACACCATGGCGATGCGGGATGGGGAGCTGTGCGTGGAGAAAGGCGGGCTTGAAGCCGCCGAGTACCTTCTTGTGGCGCGCTTCATGATGTTCTCGGCCGTCTACATGCATAAGACGGTCAGGATCGCGACGGCGATGCTATACCGCGCCATCGAAGGGGCGATCGAGGACGGGACCGTGCCTGCCGGGCGGTTCGCCGAGCTGGATGACGAGGGCGCCTTCGCGCTCATGCTGGGTTCGCGCAGGGGGGGCTTTTACGCCTCGTCGCTCCGCGACCGGAAGCTCTTCAAGGAGGTATGCTCGATCCCTGCATCCGGATTGGATGAGTCGAAGGCCAAGCGGATGGAGGATTCCTTGTCGGAAAAAACCGGGCAGAGGATAATCGTGGATTTCCCCCACAGGTTCTTCAAGCCGGTCGGCTTCAAGGTGCATACGGAAGGCGGGCTCCGGCCGATAAGCGAACTCTCCGGCCTTGTGCAGTCATTGAAGAAGGCCGAGGAGGACAGGATGAGGGCGCTGGTGCTATCCGAGGAGGATGTCCGGAAGAAAGAGGGCAAGCGGATCATCCGGCTTTCAACGACAGGTAAAGCTCGATGAATGTTGCCAGGTGGACGATCACGACCACCGCCGCAATGGCTATCACAAGGAATTTCGGGTCGATATCCATCCCGCTCATCTTGACATCCGGCGAATAGCCTATGATGCCAGCCGATGACATCGGCATAGATACCTTGTCGTCCCTTCCCATAAACACGGTTTCTGCGTGCAATGTTATAAAAGCCTTTGGCACGCCATATACGCCCATGGGCGACGTTACAATCCATAAGACTGCTGATATGAAGAAGCTGAAGAGGCCGACGGTCATCATGGGGTTCCCGGGGACCGGCCTTGTCGGGAGCGTCGCCGCATCGCAGGTCGTGGATTCGCTCGGCATGGCTTTCGGGGGCTACATCTCGAGCCCTGAATTCGCGCCTTTGGCCGCCATCCATGACTACAAGCCCATGCCCGCCGCGAGGATACACTATTCTGAGAAGCACAATATCATAGTGATACTCTCCGAGATGACGATCCCAATCGGCTCCTCGCTCCAGGTCGCGGAGAGGATATATGATTTCGCGCGTGGTGTCGGGGCATCGACCATCATCTCATTGGGCGGGATATCGCTCCAGGACGAGAGGAAGGGGGTATATGTCGTCTCCAGCGACCCGGGGATAGTCCGCGATGTGATATCCAAAAAGCTCGCAAAGCCCATCAAGGAGGGCGCGACGACCGGAGTCACCGGCATCCTGCTGGCGCGCGGCGCGCTCGAGAAGTTCCCTATAACCACGATACTGGCTGAATCATCCGAGGAGTATCTGGACCCGAAGGCCGCGACCAACGTCCTCAAAGTCCTCATGAAGATGACCGGGATAGAGATCAGCACGGCCAGGCTGGAGAAGGAGGCCGAGGAGTTCTCCAAGGACATCAAGGAAGCCGTCTTGAAATCCCGCATCGTCAAGAAGAAGGGGCCTTCGGCCAGCGAAGGCGGCTCGATGTACGGCTGAGGGGCCGCGCATCTATTTTTATCTGCTTCTAGCCACAGCTCTTGCCAGGTGGGAACCTGTTCCGAAAACTTTACCCCAGAGACCATGCCGGGCTTTGCGGCAGCAGCGCGGAGAAGAGGCGGCTCATGCGCGCAGCGGAGCAGGCGGAGTTCGTCGAATTCGGCCCGAAGGGGGCCAACCAGGGTGTCAGGGAGGGCGACCTCAAGGCGCTCTACAACCACACCTTCTCGAACCCGGACGAAAGGAGTCCCTGGGCGCGGATAGAATCCGAGATCGCGATACATTCCGCGGTAGGAGCTCCGGAGCTCGCGCGCCTCGGCTACCGGTGGAGGCTCCATGCCCTGGCTGCGGTCAAGGAAGGGCGGGTCGTCGGATTCTCGTTTTTCAAGAGCATCCAGGTGGATTTGGCCAATTTTGCGATCGCGCTCATGTATACCGGAGCAGCGGACCACGCCTATTCGAAAATGGAATACGGGATAGACAAGAGCTTCAGGAGCCTGGGCCTCGCGAGCACGTTCGGGGTGCTCGCCCACGCGATAGCACTCGAGGACGCGGAGATGGCCGGATGCACGACGGTCGCTGGCATGATAAGCGAGGCAGAGCTGATCGGCCAGGGCAAGACGCTCGAGGAGATACGGTTCACGAGGACCAGGCTGGACATCCACGCCAAGAACGGGAAGCTGCCCCTGATGCTTGAAGTCGGCGGGAAGTGGATGGCCCCCATCATCCAGCCGGCCCTCAGATCGGACAGCAACCCGCTGATATTGCACATGCTCTTCAAGCCCCTCTCCTTCAAGGTGGATGCTGCATCCGGGATCGGGGAGATCTCTTTGGAGATGGCTTCGAAACTCGTGCACACCTACATCTCGATGTTCCGCAGCGACGGATATCCGGCAGAGACGCTGGAGGCCCCGAAAAACGAGATGCTCCGTAGGATCCAGGCCGCCAGGCGGGCGGTGCTGATGCAGCCCTCGGCTGTTCCGGATATCGTGAGGCTTGCGGAATCCGATCCGATGCTGATGACGCAGATAGAACGGGATCACGGCGATCCGAAAAACCACGGGGAACGGATAGCGAAGGCTCTCGGCGGAGATAGGGCCATCGGGCCCGGCCATCCCCCTTGAAAAACCCTATTTTTTCGCTGCGATCCTCAGGCTTTCAAGAGGGATGCCACCATATTGCCTATCGCTTATCGCCTTGTCTTCGGAAATGATCCTCACCGAAAACCCGGCGCTTTTGATCATCTTCAGATATCTGTCTTTCAATAATGCACCGCCCACGCATCCGGCGATAAGGGCCCCGTCTTTTCTCTCTTTTTCTGAGAGCTCTTTCAAAAGGACTATGTCAGAGACAAACATCTCTCCCCCTTTTTTGAGGACCCTGTATGCCTCATCGAATACCTTCGGTTTGTCAGGAGAAAGATTGATCACGCAATTGGAGATGATGACGTCGATAGAGCCATCTTCGATCGGAAGGTCCTCTATCTCCCCAAGCTTGAATTCGACATTGGGATAACCGTATTTCTTCGCGTTCGCGCGGGCCTTCTCCACCATCTTCTGCGTCATGTCAACGCCGATCACTTTCCCGGCCTTCCCCACCTTCTTTGCCGCAAGGAAACAATCGATGCCTGCCCCTGAACCCAGATCAAGGACGACCATCCCTTCTTTTATCTCGCCCAAAGCGGTCGGATTTCCGCAGCCTAGGCCGAGATTCGCCTCGGGAGCGGATTTTATATCTGATTCGGAGTACCCGAGGCTCTTGGAGATCTCTTCCTTGCCTGCGCCGCTGCAGCCGCAGGAGCGGCAGCAACCCCCCTCGGCCATCTTGCCGTAGCTTTCCTTGACGATCTTCTTGATTTCGTGGTCTTTCATGATTTCAACCCCAGATATATGTTCCGGCCAGCAGCCCCGCTATCACGGTGAAGACGAATATCAGCAGGACGTACATCGCGGTATTTTTGTTTCCCATTATCTTCCTGACCACCAGGATGCTTGGCAGGGAGATGACCGGGTCTGCGAGCATATAAGCCAGAAGAGGGCCTTTTGCCATGCCCAGGTCCAGGAACATCCTCGCCATAGGCACTTCTACAAGCGTCGGGAAATAGACGAATATGCCGAATAGGACCGGCAATGCGACAGCCAGGAGGGAATTCTCCCCTACATATGCCGGGATAATGTCGGGGGGCATCGCGACCCGTATCGCTCCGGATATGAAGACTCCGATAAGAAGGAGCGGGGCGATGGTCTTGGCGAATCCCCGGGTCTCGTCCATCCAGTTCTGCCTTTCCTCATTTGTGAAATATCGGGACGAGATCCACCAGGTGAGGATGACCAGACCGGCCACGGCCGGGTATTTGATCGCATCCTCGCTGATCCTCGTCCCTACAAGCAGGATGGCGAGGAGGGCGCCGAAAAGATAAACAAGCCGCTTGGGATCCGCGCCCTCATCATGCTTCTTGAATGCCTCGATGTCCCCTTTCCCATCTTCTTTTTCGGTGATCTTCGAGATGATGAGGCCGATCGTGATGGCGAAGGCTATCGAGAATAATATCCGGGATAGGGCGAAGTCCCACCCGATGAGGCTGCCCGTGTAAAGGATGGCCATGATGTTCGTGGCAGGCGCCGTGTAGAGGAAGGCGATCGCCGCGCCTATCCCGGCCCCGCCTTTTCGTATGCCTGCGAAAAGGGGCAGGACGGTGCAGGAGCAGACGGCGAGGAGAAGCCCTGCGGCCACGGCGATTGGGTATGCGATATATTTCGGGGAGTCTTTGCCCAGGTATGGAAGGAGCTTGTCTTTCGGGATCAGGGCCGACATAGCCCCGGCTATGAAAAAGGCCGGGATCAGGCAGAAGAGGGTGTGGGCTAGGACATAATCAAAGATGGCTGCGACGCCCCCGGAAAGCAATGCCGAGATCTCCATCAAGCCGCCTTGCTCCGGATCAGGTTGACCAGGTATTCGACCGTTGGCAGCATCCCGCTGAGGATGGGCTTCCCGTCCATGATCAGGGCCGGGGTGGAGACGACGCCCATATCAGCTAGGCGGCTGATATCATAGACATGCTCGACTTCGGCCTCGATGCCTAGCGCGGATACCGCCTCCTTCACGCGCTTCTCCAGTTCCATGCATTTCCTGCATCCGTTCCCGACGACTTCGAATTTCATGTTCACCATCTCCCGATCTGATCGATCACTTTTTTCCCCCGTGGAGAGAGCGAGTACAGGCGCTTTGTCCCGTCTTTGCGCATCCCGACCAGCCCGGCCTTGTGCAGGACCTTGAGGTGCGATGAGACGGTGGGCTGGGTCTTCCTGACGAGATCTGGGAGCACGCAGGCGCAGAGCTCGCCCCTGCCGAGCGCGGAAAGGATCCTTAGCCGGGACTTGTCCGCCAAGGCGTTGATAATATTGATATTCATCAATATATATCTGAATCGATATTATTAAAAGGCATCGTTCGGAGAGGCGCGGCATCTATCTGCTTGGATAATGTTCAGGGAGCATGCAGGGAACAGGATTTGAACCTGTGAAGGCACTAAGCCAGAAGATTTCCTATCCTGCAATCAGAACAGGAACTTAAGTCTCCCGCATTTGACCGGGCTTTGCTATCCCTGCGATATCTTTAGATTAGAAGCTTGGTGATGGTTAAAAATAGCTGCGGTGTGACGAAAGAAGCGCCCTGATCAGAGAACCCTCGCCCGCTTCCCGTCGTTCCAGACGGTCTCCTCATAGCGCATCCCGTATCCTTTGAGGTAGAATGCCGGCTCGATCGCCATCGCCGCTTTGGAGAGCGGATCCTCGGATTTCCGGTTAAGGGAAGGCAACTCGTGCACATCCAGCCCTATCCCGTGGCCGATGGAGTGGATCATCTTCGGGAAGCCGGCTTTCGCCATGAGGTCCTCCGCCAGTGCGGCCACGTCCTTTCCGGTCCCGAGGGAAGGGAGCGAATCGGCCAGGAAATGGCAGATCCCTTGCAGCCTCTCGTACCGCTCCTTCTTCTTCCGGTCTCCATCCAGGATGAAGCATCTGGTCAGATCAGCGCAGTAATGTCTGTAGCGGACGCCGTAATCCACCAGGACGAGCCCCCCGAGCTTCTTCATCCCGGCCCGATAATGGGGAAAGGAGCTGTTATGGCCGCTCGCCACGATCGGCTCGAACGCCGGCTCCAATCCCCGCTCGAGAGTCATCGACAATAGCTGCTTCTGCAGATCCAGCTCCGTCTTCGCGGACTCGAGGTCAAGCGAGTCGAATATATCTTTAGTCTCCCTGACGGCGCGCCTGATATGCGAGACTTCGTCGGGGGTCTTCTGCGCCCGCATCTTGAGCAGCCCTTGGGAATCATCCTTCAGCCTGCATATCTTCCCGATCTTCTTGGCCATCCTCGCGCTCATGGAACTGCCATCAAAGAGCACGGTCTTCCTCTTGGTAAATGGCGAGAGCGCTTCGACCGCGTCCTTGTAGACCACCACCTTTCCGCGGAAGCTCGCCCTCGCTATCGCCTCGTTCATCTTCGGGACGAACAGGATGCGCCTGCCGCCGTCAGAAAGGAAGAAGCAGTGGTCGATGTCCACCCTGGAGTGATGATAGAAATCGGCATCGAAGCCTTCGCCGCGGTAGAGCAGGATCATATGCCCAGAATCGGATGCTTGGATTATATGCGTTTGTGAGGGTGCCCGCCCCTGACGGCCTAATCCGGAGCAAACGAAAAAGCGTATAAATATCGCGCAAGAAACCGATGATGGTGATAATTTGAACCGTATCGCGGTCATGTTGTTTTTCGCGGCCATTCTCGCAGGCTGCACGATGATGGAAGGACAGGGGATATCCTCGACGCCGGTTTATGACGAACGGGGGATGATGGGCGAATCAGCCTCAGGAGATTCTGCCTATGGACCCGCCACGCAGGTGATCCAGGAAGGCACCATAACCCTTAGGGTCTCGGAAGGCACCCTGGAGACCAAGGTCGGGGAGCTCAAGACCAAGCTCAAAGGCGAGGGCGCCGAGATCACCGATATCTCATACAGCGAATACGGGGAGCGGAAACAGTACACGATAACGATCAAGACCCTCCCTGAGAGGTTCGAGAGGATAAACGAGATGCTCAAATCGACCGGGGAGGTCAAGGGCATGTCTGTGAGCCTGGAGGATGTCACGGAGCGGTACACCGACCTCGAGACCAGGATAACGAACAAGGAGGTCGAGCTCTCCAGGCTATATGACCTGTACAACCGGAGCGAGGACGTGGTGGACCTGCTTGCGGTCGAGAAGGAAGTGACGAGGGTGGAGACCGAGCTCGATCTCCTCAAAGGGGAGAAGGAATCGCTCTCGACCAGGATCGAGAGATCCACGATAGTGATAACGGTCTATGAGGACAAGCCTGCCGGCGAGCAGCTGACCAACCCCCTCGAGGGCGTGGGATCGCTGTTCTTCGGCGCATTGGCATTCGGCATCATGATAATCGTCGGATTGTCAGGGTTCCTGCTGCCGCTCGCGGTGATAGTCGCCATCGTGTGGCTGGTCTACACGAAGGTGATATCCAGGAAGAAGGGCCCCAAGGAGCCGGAGCACAAGAGGATACCAACGCCTGATTAGACCTCGATCGTCCGCTCGTTGCCGGGATCGGTCTCGACAACGAGCTTTATCTTTTTATCTGATTGGGGGAAGACGAAATCCACGCTCTGGTCTTTCCTTATCCTTTTCCTCTCGAATCGGATCTCTTCGGAGCCGAATCTCGCGATGACCGTGACCTTGGACAGGTTCCTCTTCGCCATTATGCTCAGGCATGTGTTCTGGCCTTCCTTCTTCTTCTTGTAGGAATAAGGCTTCATGCCGAAAGCGAAGAACAACACCAGTATCAGGATCGCAAGCACAATGACGCCTGCGCACGAAAGCGAGAGCAATTCATCATCGTTCATACATATCCCAGCTTCGTCTTGGATTTCAGGGTTATCACTTTAATATCGTGCTCCCTCAGCCTGCGCCGCAGCCCGCTGTCGTTGGTGCAGACGATGGCGCGCTCGGCCTTCGCGTGGCGCACAATCCAGGTGTCGACATAGCCCCGGCTCGGGATGATGTCTATCCGCTCCCGATTCGCCTCTATGAGCTTCAAGGCGAGCCTCGCGCCCATCCCGTGCTTCCCGATCCGCGCCCCGAGCGTCTCGAGTTCGCTCACCGTCTTGGATGCGATGACGAACCGATGGCTCGTCTCGACCAGGTAATCCAGCTCGCGGAGTATGTCTATATGGTAGCGGAAAGGGACGAGCAGGAAGTTCGTGTCGATGATGACCTGCCTTGGAGCCATGGATAGACAAGGGATGGGCGGGATATAAAGGTTTTGGAGGGGGTATTTGTGGGAGAATATGAATATTTATAAAGACTTGTGGCCACTATTGAGGATATCAGATGGGAGGGTGTATCCTGATGAGACTAAACCAGCTACAAAAGAGAGGGATAGAAGCGGAAATGCCGGGCAGAAAGGCGAAGGCGCCTGAAGCGAAGGGGAAGAAGCCCGCGGAAGGCCATGAGGAGAAAACACGGTTCTCCAGGTGGGGGAAGTTCAAGGACGCCATGAAAGCGGGGTTGATGGTCGCCGCGAGCGCCCTCGCATTGGGCGTATCGGCTGCCGGATGCGGAAGCTCGGCGAAGAATGGCGCGGACACGGGCGTTTCGCAGGATGCGAGCGGCCTGCAGGATGCGGCCACCACTGACGCGAGCGTGATGGATGGCGGCATATTGGATGCGGCTGTGCAGTTGGATGCCAGCGTCCTGCCTGATGCGGCCTTGGACGCCGCGATCCAGCAGGATGCCGCCCAGCCGGATGCGCAGGTCATCCCCGATGCGGAGGTGGTCTTCTGCAACGGAGCGCAGATCGCCGATGTGGGCCAGAGTTACTCCCCGTTCGTGATAGACACCGTAACGGCGCCGGCCGGAAACCAGGGCACGTTCAAGTGCGAGTATGTGCTGGGAAGCGAGTTCGGAGCCGTGGAACAGTATGTCGTCATGAACCTCTACTGCCCGGACGGGGTCACCCTGCTCAGCGGGAATATCCTGCCTGGAAACGCCGAGACGACCTTGCAGCCTGGCGGCGGCAAGCAGGTCCGGCTCAGGCCGAGGAGCTGGACGGCAGGCGTCGCGCTCGTGGATGTGAACGTCGAAGATTCGCCTTGATTTTTTTTAAAAAAGATTTCGCCCTCCGTGAAAACGGAGGGGCTTATTTTATCCCTAAGACATCCCGGGCCTTGTCGAAGTCCTTGTCAGAGGGCCGTATCGCGACCTCGGTGTAGTCCTGCTTCCTGCTGACGATATAGAGGCTTTCCAGGTTCACGCCCTTGTTCGCGAGCTTCCGGGTTATCTTCCCCAGTTCGCCGGGCCGGTTCATCATCTTGTAGATTATCGTATCCGCCTCCCTGACCTGGACGCCCGGGAGCTTGGATAGGACCTTTATCGCGGTCGTGGCATCATTGGTTATTATCCGGAAGATCGCCTTGCCGTCGATGCCGTAAGCCGATATCGCTTCGATGTTGACGCCGACAGAGCCCACGGTCTCCGCGACCTGCGCCAATGAACCCAAATCGTTGCCGGCTATCACTGTGATCTCTTTCATCTCATACCACCCTGGGTCCCTTCCGCTCCCAAAATTAAATAACCTTTCTCTGGCTAACCCTTATCATATGGTCACCAAGGGCGGCATCCTCAAAAAGCTCGGGACGGTGATGGACCCGGAGCTAGGCATGAGCATCGTCGACATGGGCCTCATCTATGAGGTGGATGTGCGGAAAAAGAAGAAAGGCGGGATGCAGAAGGTTTTCATCAGGATGACATTCACCACGCCGGCCTGCCCGCTGATGAACGAGATATTGAACGATGTGAAATCGAAGCTGGATGGGTTCAAGGATGCGGATATCGAAGTTTCGATCGTCTTCGACCCGCCCTGGACGCCCGAAAGGCTGTCGGATAAGGCGAAGATCAGGCTGGGGATGATATGAGATATCCTCCAGAAGCGACGGCAGGCAAAGGCGGTTCCCGGTCTCCGGCAACCGGTTCCGTGTCCTTAAAAGCCGGAACGCAAAACCGGAAACGGGATGCCGGAAACCGCATAGGAAGACAGTGATCGCATGAGATTGACATTTTACGGCGGGGCCCAAGAGGTCGGCAGGGCCTGCATGCTCCTGGAAGAGGGGGAGCGCAACCTGGTCTTGGATTGCGGCATCAAGCTCGGCGAGAAGACGGAATACCCACTCATCCATGACGATGAATTGCGCAGGGTCGGCTCGATGGCCGTCTCACATGCCCACCTGGACCACTCCGGGTATCTCCCGCACGTGTATGCCAGGAAGGCGAAGCCGAAGATATTCCTCACTAAGCCCACCAGGGACCTGATGGGCGTGCTCCTGGCCGACTACTACCGCATCCACCACGGCGAGAGGGAGCAGAGGAAGCTGTTCTCCTCCAAGGACGTGGACGGGGTGATGAAGGACGCCAATATCGTGGAATACGAGGAGCCGACCAAGGCGGGGTTCTGGCTCAGGTTCCTTTCCGCCGGCCACATCATGGGAAGCGCGATGGCGCTTGTAGAGGACCGCGATAAGAGGGTGCTTTTCAGCGGGGACATCTGCATGAGGAAGACCAGGGTGCTGGATCCCTGCGTGCGCGGGGTGCCGGCCGACACATTGCTCATGGAGAGCACATACGGGAGCAAATCCGATTTGGTCCCGAGCTTCAAGGAGAGCTACCAGAAGATGATCTCGATCATCAACGAGACGCTCGATAAGGGCGGGCATGTCGTGATCCCGAGTTTCGCCGTAGGAAGGGCGCAGGAGGTATTGCTCGCCCTCGATGATTATATGCGGTCCGGAGCCCTCGCCCCTACCAAGATATTCATCGACGGCATGATCACCAAGGCCATGAAGATATACCGCCACAACGCCATCTACGCCAATGACGATATCAAGCGGAGGATCCTGATGAGCGAGGACGACCCGTTCAAGAGCCCGAATTTCCACGCTCCGCGCAGCAAGACGAAGGAGGATGTCCTGAAAGAGCCGTCGATAATAGTTACCACGTCAGGCATGCTCACCGGGGGGCCTGTGCTGACATATCTCGACAAGCTCGGATCCGACCCGGCCAATTCCCTGATATTCGTCGGATACCAGGCCGAAGGCACCCCCGGGAGGAGGATCCTATCCGGGGAGAGGAAGCTGGTCGTCCGGGATAAGACGATAGACATCAATATGAGGGTGGAGAGCGTCAGGCTGACCGGGCATGCCGATTTCAACGAGCTGGTGCAGTTCGCCAAGTCCGTCAAGGGGCTCAAGACGATATACCTGATGCACGGGGAGAAGACGGACCTCAAAGACGCGCTCGAGAGGGATTACGATGTCGTGGTCCCGAAGCTGCTCGAGACGTATTCATTGTGATTTTTCATCCTAAAAGGTCTTTGGTGGAGTAGATCCGGATGCGGTCCTGCTCCTTGAGTTTTTTATCATTGCTCCATATCGGAACGTCTAATTTCAGCGCCAGGGCAAGATAAGGCACATCATCGGGATCTGGCGCCAGCCACCCGGCCATCTCCAACATATCTGCGTAATCCTCTTTGGGGATGATAGATATCAGTTCGCTCAAATCCCGGAAGATAGACTCGAATTCCGCTTCCGACCTTTTGGTCTTTTCAAGGATCTCTTTTTTATGCTCGTAGAACTCTTCGAGGATGAACTCGGGGGCAAAAAAGGTATCGAAAGGATTGAGGAGCAGTTCGAGGGTCGCGCTGTCCTTGATCAGCGCGGCGAAGAGGATATTCGCATCCACGACGAGCTGCATCCGGCTCAGCCCTTGTGGCGCGCAGCTATGGCCTTGCTCGCTTCCTTCCCGAGGCGCAGGGCATCCTCCTCGTTGAACTCGCTTTCCCGGGTGAATTCCCGGAATCTCCTTAGCAGGATGATCTTCTTCTGGATGGCCTGCCGGGCTATCTCTGACCAGTTGATCTCCGGGAAACGCTCCATCTCTTTCTTGAGCTCTATCGGGACGGACAGGGTTATGCTCACCATCATGACCACCATTGTGTTATATGTATATTACGTTTGATACGTTTATTAAATGTTTCGGTCCGAGCTTCGCTAGGCGATCTGTAAAGATATGGAAGAAAAGGAGAGGAAGAAAAAAATCAGGAGAATTCCCAGCACTCGGGCGTCCCGATGAAGAACGACGTCCAGCATGTCTGCGTCAAGTCGCTGGCATACGATGCGGTTATCCTGACGATGCTGCCCGGCTGCCCGGTCACTATGTAAGTGGTGCCGTTGTTGTCAGAGGCCCCGGGGCTGCCGCCATCGATATCCCAGATCAATGCAGGGCATGTCTCGTTGGCGAATTGCCCGCACCTGATGCCGACCCATCCGCTGTAGCCGGGCCAGACAGATATCGGGCCGCTGCCGATAGTGCAGGCGTCGGTATCTCCGTCGTCGTCCCCGTCGCAGTCGCCTACGCAGGGCGACGTGCAGTTGGGGTCGTTCGGGTCGGTGCAGTTGGTGTTGTTGGTCTGGTTGCCGTTGCTATCTGAGGTGACGGTTATCAGCGCCTGGTCGACCGCCCCGATGATGTATGGGGAGATGTCCAGGTATCCTACGCCGTCCAGTGTCCCGCTGGTGTTCTGATCAGGCGCGTTGTATGTCACGCCGTCCGTGCTCTCGTTGCTGAGGGTGCCCGTGATGCCCCCGCCCAAGTCGTATTCGGTGTCGTCAGGCGTGGTCTCCGTCCCGTTCAGGTAGCATGTGAAATCGAAATACTGCGTCTCGTTGGCGTCAAGGTCCGCGCTGGAGGGGTCGAACTCGCATACGAAATACGGCTCCCTCGTCGTGATGTACGAATAGCACATCGCGAGCCCTGATTGGTATGTCATGTCTCCGCTGGTTCCCGGAGGCGCGGTGGTATATGCATTGGCATACGAGTTCGTCCTTTCAGTGAAGCCTCCGGATATGCCGGCCCAGTTCCATTCATCCCCTTGGCAGGGTATGGAGGCATTGTGGATGTTCCAGCACGAGACCTCGAAGTGCGCCAGCTCGTTCGTCCCCAGCGATAATGAAGGGGGGATTATCCCGCAGCGGGTCGCTACGTCTGCGCCGATGCATGTCGAGTCGGTGCAGGTGCCCGCTCCTCCGCAGCCGGTCCCTCCGGACGATTCGCCCGTGAACGTCATGCAGACGCTTCCGGTCGGATTGCCGTTCTTTATCAAGAGGACATAGATGTCCTGGGTGGCGTGCGCGGCTATCGTGTTATCGAAGCCGTTGTCGGCCACGCACCCCACGTTGTTGAGCAGCCAGTCGCAGGGCAGCGTGCCCTGCTCAGGGGCTTTGAACGCTATATATCCGGACGGGCTGGTGACGGAAGTGATCGACATCGGCGAGGTGCCGTCGTTGTGCTCCCTTATGCGGACAAGCGTAGCGGCCGGGTTTTGCGAGCTCGGATTGACCGACACGACCTGTATGTCATGGAAGTCGCAGGGCACGGCCGTGCCGCTCGCATCGACGTTCAGGGTTATGGTATCCGTCGCTATCGTTGCCGCGATCGGATCGCCGTGCGTGAAATAATCGAGCCAGAACCATCCGGAATTGTTAAGGTCCAGGGGGTGCTTGACGACCGCGCCGAAGCAGTCGACATTGCTGAGCCTTGTCGAGACCGTGTGCGCTCCTGTAGTGGAGAGCGTGAGGTCGTAGGATGAAGCCGAGGGCATGCTGTTCGTCGATTTCACGACATTGTTGTCTACCACCTGGAGGGTGCCTTTGCAGAACACGCCGGCTCCGCCCTCCTTGTTAGCATAGATGTTGCCGGTATTGTTGTCATACGAGACGCGCTGGTTGTGGAAGTTGGAGGCGCCGAGCTCGTTGTAGCGCGAGACGGTCTGCGAGTAGTCGTTGTTGTCGCCGAATGCCTTGTGGCTGTCCCAGATAGTCGAGGAGAACCATTTGACATCCCGGTTGTGGTTCACCGTGTTATAGGCAAGCATCGGGGGGCAGTATGAGTTCGGGACCTGCGAGCATGTGGGGAAAAGCGCGGTGGCGCTGAAATCCTGGGCCGCCCATTTGGCGCTCACCGAAGGGGTGATGCGGACCACTGCATTAGAGCAGATCGTATCTCCGCTCTGGAGATTCGCCGGGTCCCCGCTCGCGATATCGCCGGAGACGAGCGTCACGGTCGAATCGGTCGTGAACTGCATGTCGGTGGTGAATTCGAGGCTCGAGACCGAGCCGGTGTATTCCGCATCATTGATATCGGTAGCGAACGCTGCCGAGACGAGCGCAAGCAAAACCCATACGATCTTCTTATCCATGGAAATCCCCCCTTTCATTTCCTTCTCCGCTTAGGTATAAGGTCCGGAAGGACCAGCTCCAGCGTCACTTGGCCGGATACCCAGGGCCTTCTCCTCGCGGCTTCCACCGCAGGGGTGCCCCTTGCCTGGGTCTCTGATCCGCCTCCGAGCGAGAATTTGAGACTGGCGCCGTTCATGATGAGCTGCAAGACGCCTTCGCCGGAAGTTGAGACTATCCTTGTATCGACGTTATAATTCACGGTCACGTTGCCCTCTGTCGCTATCCCGAGTTTCGGGCTGACCTGCCACACCGCGCCGATAGGCGTTATCGTTCCGCCTACGATCGACTGCTGGGCGAAATTCATGTAGGTCGGGGTGATCCGGTGGTAGAGCATCGCTGTGCCCGCCCGGTAGTTGAAGTCCATGCCCATCGCGGCATAGAAGCTCCTGCCTTCGACCAAGCCAACGCTCAGGCGCGGGAGGCTCACCTGCGTCTTCCATTCTGCGGTGTGCGGACCTCTCCTGAGGAACTGGAGGTCGACGCCGAGGACGCCCAAAGCCATCTTGTCCGCGAGCTTGGTAGAGCCGACGCGAAGCTTCTGGGGCACGCCTTCAGGGCCCGGCACGTTGGTTTCGAGGTTCCAGTCGCGATATAGGTATTCCGTCGCGTGGATGACCATCTTGAATGGCGCTTTCGCCATCGTGCCGCCCAATGTGACGGCCTGCGAGAGGCCCGCCGCATGCAGGTTCCCGCTCAAGCGCCTTGTTCCGACCCTGGTGATGTTCACCGGGTTCTCTGCGCTTCCGGTCGGTGTGACGCTGAAGCTCTTGAGCAGCCCGCTCACGAGGCCGAACTCGTAGAAAGCGCCGAAACTGAATTCCAGCAGCTTGGTCGCGAACCGGTCCCTTTCCCCGCCGAGGAACTTCTCGAAAAGCTCTACATTATCCTCGAACTGGTATGTGACGATCGCCATGCCCTTTGCTATCGTGAGGCTCGTCGGGTTGACCGTGATGATGTGGAAGTTCTGGAGCGAACTGCCGATCGCGTTGAGGGCGTTGTTGTTGTATATCAGGTTCAGGGCTTCCCGGACATCCCCGGCTGTGAGCGCATTCATGAGCTTGGTCCATGTCTCGGTCGGGACGAACCTGTTCTGCTCGCTATCCCAGATGCTCCGGATCTCCTTGGCCTCAGGTATCTGCTGGAGGGCGTCCCTCAAGGCAGTGCAAAGGCCGAGGAGCCTCTTGTCGTTTGCATTGGTCCCATAGACCGAGAGCAGCTTCGCATAGGCGCTCGTGAAGTTCGAGGCTTTCAGGCGCGCGGCCTCTTCGGTCGTGGCATTGTCCTTATAGGTGCTCGTCAATGTGGTGGTGGGGACCAGATTCTGGGTCATCACATTTTCCTGCGCCTGCTTCATGATCAGGGAGAACGGGCCGAGATAGCTCGCACGGATAGCTATCGGCGGAAGGGGCAGATATTGCAGCGCCTTCTCGCCTCTCCTCCGCTTCACTTCCGGCTCGCCGCCCACGGCGATGTTGTAAAGCGAAGCCACCTCGCTGTGGATGGCCCAGTATTTGTCCTGGTTGATGCCGGGGTATCTTTGGGCGAATGCATCGGAATCCGCATACATGTCTGAGAGCGGCGTGAGCGCCTTCTCCAGCGCGGCGGCATTGCCGCCGAATAGCTGCTGCCGCAGGGCGCGCTTGGCTTCTGCGGTCGCATTGGCCGGAAGCTTGGAAAACGCGTCGGCTGCCATCTTCTGGAGCTTCTTGACCGCTTCGACATGCGCATCGATCAGGGAGTTCAACGAGACGGATGATGCGGCGGTATAGACCCTCTCTTTCTGAGAATCGGTCGGCCTCTTGCCCTGGCGTGTCTCGATGATGTTCCAGAGGCTCACCACATTGGCGGTGAGCTGCTTGGGATCGCGCACGCTGGCAGCTTGTTTCAGGTTCGCTAAAACCTGCATTTGAGCGTTAGTATCTACCTTTTCTTCAGGCTGTTTGACGACGGGTCCCGGCATAGGGTTCACCTTAGGAGTATTATCTGCGGGCTTATTAATAGTGCTACCGACTGGACGGCTCGGCTCGTCGGTTATCGGCAGGGTGCGGTCAGCTTCTGCCGGGCGCGGATCCGCTGGCCGTGGTTCAGGACGCGCATCCTGAGCCTGGGCTATGCTATAGCCTCCGCCGATCATCGCAAGGCCTGCTGCCCCTGCGAGAAAAATCCTCTTCGTCCTGTCTTTGGCTCTAGTCAATGCCCTCGCGACGGCACCTTTGCCGTCGTTGCTTTTGTGTTCCACTTTTCCTCCCTCCTTCAATCATTTTCCCATCCCGTTTCACTTCGGTGCAGTATAACACGACTGGCATCTTTTCGCATCAGGTGTCGCGTCTGATCCGCCGGTTCCGGTCTGAGCCGCGCTCTCGCCGGTCAGCCTGACGATGACCGCCGCGGCAACCTTGAAATTCGGGTTCGGCCGGGCTGTCCCTGCGGTGGTCTTCCCTCCGACGATGCGGTGCGCCACATAGCGCATGTTCCGGTCCAGATCGGCATCCGACACAGGTTCGAATGTGCCCGGCTTGAGGCGGTATAAGATGTCCTCTGGCCTGATCTGGTTCTTGTCGGTGGCGACTTCCACTGCGCCAGGGCCTTTCGATGCGGATAAACCGCTTGCCCTGAGCCGGACGACGAAATCTCCCTTCTCGCCTTTGGTGGTCGTCCCTTCCCGTATGACTTTCCCGATATCGGTGACAGTGAAGCGTCCGGTGCGCCTCACCACGTAATATTCGTCCTTCTCTCCCCTGGTCTGGTAGAAGAACCAATAGGAGTTCACAAGGCCCCGGTACGGGCTCTGCGCCACAGGGGTGCGCTTATCGCCAGGCCCCACGACGTTGAACTCCGCCGAGAACTGGTTGAAGATATTGGTCTTGCGGACCAGCTTCAGGGAACCCGGCTTTGCCTCGGCCCAATATCCTGCCAAGGCTGGCCCGGCTCTTCCTCCGCGAAGCGGCACGTTCCCCCGCCCCACCGCGCACTGGGCCGCGGTCGGCTTTGGTATCCTGTCGATATACCTGCTGTCGAGCGACACTATGCCTTCTTCAGCCAGCATGATCGCCGCGCGGGGATTGACCATCCCGCTGAAGAGGTATCCCGAGGGGTTGTTCGCATACAGCGCCCGCAGCTTCTTCGCATCTTCGAGAAGCTCGGCTGCCCTCTTGACCGTATGGCCCGTCGCGTTCGCCCCTGAGATGGAATACTGGAGGTCCTTGATGCAGGTGCCGTCTGTCGCCCTGATGTCCCTCTCGTAGCGGAGCTCTAGCTCCGCGATCCGGACATCCAAGACCCCTATCATGAGCCGGTTGAGTTCCCTCTGCTGGATCTGGGGGCTTGCCTGCTCTGCCGAGATCTTCTCGAGCCGTGTAAGGAGCTGGTCCAGGAAAGGCTGGTCCATCGCGAACCCCAATCCCCGCGCGATCGCGCCGACCCGGGTCCTGAGTTCTGAGTATACGGATTCGGTCTGCTGCTTCATCTTCTGCTTCGTCGCTGCATCGGCAGGGCCTGCCTCGATCTCGTCTAAGGCTGCCTTCTTCTGGGCTTCGCCGAATCTGGCTATCGTCTGCTCGACCTCCCGCGTCTCAGCCGACCCTGTCCGCTTGGTGATATGGACAAGGCTCCTGAGGCGGGGCATGTCTAGGTCCCTGCCTTCCATCAGCTGCCTCTGCGCTTCCGCAAAGACATGCCCGAGGGGGGTGTGCGATGAGTCCTCGCGCACCTTCACGTTCTGGCGCTTCTCATCGAGGATGGCGCTGCCCGTGTCCGCGCGGTCGCTGACCGGCTTAAGCGTGATCTCTGAGAGCGAGGTCGAAGGGGCCCTGCCGAGCCTCGGGTCAAGCAGGGTCGAAAGATCCAGCCTGCCCTTCTGCCGCAGGAGGTCCGCCGTCGCGCTCGCATATGGCAGGTCTTTGAGGTGATGCATAATGCGCAGCTGCGCCTCATCGAAAGACGCCGCGGTCTTGAGCCTCTCGGCGAGCGTGCGGGCCTTGCCTTCATCGTCCGCCTGCTCATATTCCTGGATCGTCAGGTACCGCCCCGCCGGCTCGAAGGGCGTGTGCGCCGGAGGAAGCACCATCCTATCCGCGCTGTCGGCAAGATAGGTGGTCAGCGAAAGGTACCACAGCGCTCCGGCCGATGGTTCTCCGAATGATCGTTTGAATTCCGCGATGGCGATATCCAGGACCTTGCGCGCCGCGGTCGTGTCCCTGACCGAAGCCGGATGCAGGATCGGATTCTGGATCCTTGTCCAGGCACCGCAGATCGCGAGCATCGCGACGGCCGCCTCGGCATATGTGTCGAGGGTCTTTGTCCGCTCGTCTTCAAGCCTGGCGATCTCTTTTCTCACCGGGGCCATCTGGGCGTCCAGGGTCTTGACCTCATCGCTTTTCCCGGCCCTTTGGGCGGCCTTTCTCTGGGCTTCCAGGGGGGAGAGCCTCGCCTTTGCGGCTGTGATCTTCTGCGCTGAATCCTTTGAGGATTGGTCTGCGGCGTCCAGCCATTTCTTCGCCGAATCGGCGAGCGGCTTTGTGACGGCTTCCGGAAGGCCTGAGCCCAGGACGAGGTCCCTTGCCATCTTCAGGTATCCCTTGGAGGCTTCGATGCGTTTTGTTATGTCGTCGTAGCCTGGATCCCCGTCCATGTAGGCCTTATATTCGTAGACGGCATGGATGCGCAGCGCGCGCAGGGCCGATATGCTCTTGAGGGCTTTCTGCACGTCCGCGCCCAATGTAGAGCCGGCCTTCTCCCGGTCCATATGGGTGTAGATCATCTGCGTGTAAAGCTCGGAGATAGCGACCGAGTATCTCCATGACTGGAGCGTCTTGAGCACGGCCTTCATCTCATTGTCGTTCAATGCCTTCTTTCCCATCGAGCGGCCGAACTCCCTCCGGAGATAGTTCTTGAGGTCGGGGCTCATGCTGGCCCAGACAGAATCCGAATCCGGGTTTATGAGCGTGTTGACGGATTTGGAGTATGCCGGGAGCACGAGCCTATGGATCCCGCCATGGGATTTCACGTGGAAATCGTGCAGGGTGGCCAGCTGCTGGATGGTGTCCGTGAATTGCGAGACAAGCCTGTAGAATGATAAGACATAATCGGATGCCGGCGCCTCGCCGCGGGCCTGGACGCCTGCCATATACCGGTTGAATGTCGCAAGCCTGCCGTTGAGGTATCTGGCCAGGTCTTCCCTCCCGTATGCCGGCTTCCTTCCCATAACGGGCTTGATCGTCCTCTGGTCGGGAAGGAGCGGTATCAGGCTGGCAAGAGCCTTGTTGGCGAGGGCTTCTGCCATGGATGCGTATGTGGCCGTCAATTCCTTCTCGCGCTTCAATATCGCGTTCGCCGATGTGAGATAAGCGTCTGCGGGGTTGCCGCTCTTTAGGGCTTCGGCGGCTTTGGAAAGCAGTTCGAAGACTTCCCACCTGGGGCCGCCTTTCGTCTTTCCGTCCATGGAGGGCCTTTCGCCGACCACCCATATGTTCTCGGAGAGCATCCGGCCGATCTGCTTCGCGGCGCCCCCTTTTGACGGATCTCGGTAGAGCTTCTGCACATCGGCAAGCAGGCCCTGCACCTTCGGCATCGCGACCTTGGCCTCTTCAGGAGATACGCCTGACTCCTTCGCTTTCTGCGCGAGGGCCTTCTGTGCCTTGATCAGCTCGCGGTCGATAAGCCTCTGGGCCTGTTTATCGACGTTGTTCTGGACATACCTCTTGTCAGCGGCTGTCGGATTGTTGAGCAGGCCTTCGAGCCTCTTTATGAAGCTTCTCGCCTGTCCTTTGGAGCGTCCATGGTTTGCTATCACATTCAGGTCCTTGACCATGTCCTGGTATCTCTGCCTCTCGGCTTCGCTCAGCAGGGGAGCTTCGCTCGGAGCGACGCGGACCGGCGCTGGGGCGGTCCTCGGAGATGGGGCCGTGCGCATCGGGGGCAGGGGCTCGCTCGTCCGGGCCCTCGGTGCCGGGGTCAGGTTCGCGATGACCGGGGCGGCCGTCGAAACGACCGGCCTCGAGATGAATATCTTCATGCGTTCGGTGAATTCGGCAAATGCCGCTTCATCGAAAACGCTGTTCTCGTTCCTGTTCCTGAGGCCGGGCCTGCCTTCGTAGGCGGAGTTCAGCCACCTGTTGAACGATTTGTGCTTTTCTTCGTCATTGGCGCCTTTGATGCCGGTCAGGCCGAATGCGCCGGCGTGCTTCACGATGGCGTCGACCAGATTCTTCATCGCGCTATCGCCGAAAGATAAACGCGGATTCGGGTTCTTTTCCCCATCCGCTGCCATATCGCGCCTCATGCCTTCGAGCTTCGCCTTCACGGCAGCTCTGGCTAGGATCATCTCTTTCTGTATCCCCGCAGGATCAGCTTTCGCCTCGCGCATACGGACTGTTAGCCCCATAGTACCACCAACGGACATGACAGCCACTAGCGGCAACATCTGGTACCAGTGTGGCACACGCCGTACGTTGGCTATCCCTCGCCTAGAATTTAAATTCTCCTCTTTTGAATCTGTTGAGCGTATCTTTGATCCTCCCATACCCATCCTCTCCTATTTTGAACACGGATTTAACACTATTTAAGACACAACGCTTTATAAACCAACCTTTCCCACCACAGGCAACTAAATGGGATTTCCGACCCGTCTACGCCTCCGGACGCGCGCGCTTTCGATAATAAGTGTATACGTATCCGCCTTTTGTATTAAAAACACTAGGATATTGAGGATTATCCGATGGACCTGGTAGCGATCACACTCACAGTCCTCGGCCTGGCCTTCTTCGAGACCATCACCAGCATCGACAATGCCATAATCAACGCCGAAGTGCTCTCCAAGATGTCCGAACGCGCGAGGAAGTGGTTCCTCCTCTGGGGCATCATAATCGCGGTCTTCGTGGTGCGCGGCCTGCTCCCCGGGCTCATCATGATGGTGGCCAACCCCGCCCTGGGTCCGGTCGGCGTGCTCACTGCGATGTTCTCGAGCGACCCGGCGGTGGCCGAAGCGATAGAGGCGAGCAGCCCCATCCTGCTGATGGGAGGCGGGGTGTTCCTCGTCTTCCTTTTCTTCCACTGGCTGTTCCTGGAGCCCAAGAGGTTCGGGCTTCCCGGGGAAGGGTTCATCAAATCCCAGGGCGTGTGGTTCTTCGCCGTAGTGTCGGTCTTCCTCACTGCCGTGACATGGTTCTCGATCAACCAGCATCCGATGGTCGCCTTCGGGGCCGTTGTCGGATCCACGGCGTTCTTCATCGTGCACGGCTTCAAGCAGAACGCGGAGATCGCGGAAAAGGAGATGCTTGGGGCCGAATCGGGCAAGGCTGCCGGCATGAGCGACCTGAGCAAGCTACTCTACCTGGAGGTCATCGATGCGACATTCTCTGTCGACGGGGTGGTCGGCGCTTTCGCATTCACCTTGATGATCCCGCTCATCCTGATAGGCAACGGCATCGGCGCCTTCGTCGTCCGCGAGTTCACGATCAGGAACATCGAGAACGTGAAGAGATACGTGTTCCTCAAAAACGGGGCGATGTACTCCATATTGGTGCTCGGCGGGATAATGATACTGGATGCCTTCGGGTTCCACATCCCGGCATGGCTCTCTCCGATAGCGACGTTCGCGATAGTCGGGTTCTTCTTCTGGAAGTCGCTCGTGCACCTGAAAAACAGCAAGCCTGATGCCGAGGTCCGATCCACAGGCCATCAATGATCAGGATAGGCGTTTTGCATAGATCATGCCAAGCCTCTTCGATGGCACGGCCGAGATGGAATAACCGGCCGATTCGAGGTATGCCTTCAGGGTTTTTAGGTCATGGCCTTCGTCAAATTCGTGGTATTCCATGCTTATCTTATGTATTTTTTTGAAAACGCTCAGGGGGGTGCGCGATAATATCTCGTATTCGCTGCCTTCGCAGTCGATCTTCAGGAAATCTATCTTATCGAGCTTGTTTTCCTTGAATATGTCCTCCAGGGAGATGGCATCGGCTTCGATCTTCCCGTTCATATCAGGCACCAGCGATTCGATCGATGAATGGCTGAATGTGTCATGTGACGTCAGGTACATCGTCTTTTTCCCGGACCTGCCGGATACGGCTTTGGGGGATGCAGACACGTTATCCAGTCTATTATACCCTAGATTCCTTTTCAGCATCTCGAAGTTCCCGGGCACCGGTTCGAAAGAAAAAACCCTCCCTTCTTCCGCCTTTTTCGCCGCGAAGACCGAGAATGACCCGATATGGCCCCCGATATCGACGACGATATCGGTCGGCCTTATCTCGAATCCTTTCGGGGTGTAGACTTCGTTGAACCAGACATCGGTGACCGCATACCGGTCGGATGACGCCGGCCGGAGCTCCAGGCTGATCCCGTTCCGGAAAGCATAGCGGACCCTGTCGGATCTTATCAACCCAAGATAATCGGCGAAATAGGTGGGCCAGTTCTCCAGCTTCCGGATTATCTCCAATGAGGTGCCGATTTTGGACATAAATAACCGATATCGGTTTGTGATCGGATGTTTTTAAGTTTGTATGAATGTTTGCCGAAGGCTTCCTCGGGCTTCGGGGCGGGATGCCGGCGCATTTCGCTGGACCGCAGAACGAATCGCCGTCCGGGTTGTCATCCTGGAACCTTTCCTTGACAATCAGTTTTTCTAATGAGGTTTTGGCATGACGCGAACGCATTGCGTTCGCGACTGTCAGGAAAGCGATGCTTTCCTGCCATCTTTTATCATCAGAGAACCAGGAGGAAAAGATGATGCAGGGGAAGATACCCCAGAACCGTTCTGAGTGCAGAAGTTCAAGCCGAACCACCGACTCAGCTCTGAGACGAGAAGAATATAAAGCTAGGTCGGGGATAGTTTGGATATGGAGAAGGCCCCACGGCCAGGGATTGCGGCTGCGCTTGTTTTAGAGCCATTCGGCATCTATACGCCAACGAAAGAACTGATCACCTTCATCAACAAATCAATCATCGAGCATAGGAAAACACACGGTAAAGAGGATCCGTTTGGATTCAGGAATGAAAGCGAATTGGATTATCTGGTTTACAAGCTGAATAACCATAGGTACAAGGCTGCTTGCCTGGATAATGCCATCCATGTTTCCTCGGAAATCCTCTTCTATATCGCCTGTCGTCATCCCTTCCTCGAAGGAAACAAAACCACGGCATTCTCTACGGCGATCACTCTTTTGGAGATCAACCTCAAGCTTTACGTGAATCCCAAGCTCAAAACGAAATACAAGCTATGGAAACCAAACGGCGAGAAGGAATCCGAAACCCAGGGTAAAACCATGGAGGTAATAGCCAGTTGGGCTGAAGGAAGCGATCCGAAACCGTTGAAGGAGCGTCTTATCGAGAAGGGGATTCTTGGGAGAACGGCCAGAGAGCCGGTCGAACAGGACGTCAAGAGGTTTATTAAATTGTTTTTGAGAGAATATATTGTAGAATAAGTGGAAAATGGTGTTGATATTGACATCCAAAAAGCCAGAGAAGAAAGAGGTAGAAAGACGTGCCTTCGATGCGAAGGCCCTAGTCAAGAAAGTGATTGCTGACTACGAAGGCGTAGTTGACTATCTGGCGAGCAAGTGAACCAACTATGGACATCGTTGAGCTAGTCATCGTTTTAATTATTCTCGTCATTACCGCAGTCCTAAGTGGAATCGCTGGCTTCTATATTGGAAAGGATAATGAAAAGAAGAAGATATTGAGTAGTGAGTCCGGGGCTGCGCTTGTAAACATCAATCAGCAAATTACTGAGATTAAAGCAAAATTTGAACAAATCGAAAAGAGCAAAGCAGAGAAGGAAGTTTTTCAAGCGAAATTACAAGCTGAAAAGGATCAGAGATGGGAACAGTATATAAAAGGCAACTCGCAACTCCAGGAAGAACGAGAGAAGGGTTGGAAACAAATTCTCGAGACTACTGATAAAAAAGAACAAGAACGTCTTATTCAGCTGCAACAAATGTTATCGCAGATGAGTCAAATCCAAAAATTACTTTCCGGTACACAGAGCAGAGGTGGAGCCGGAGAGAATATTTTAAAGAGATATTTTCATGATTTGATACGTTCAAATATTATAGAAACAGACGTAATTGTTGGGCATAATCTAAAGGTTGAATTTGGATGGAAGTTAGACGATGGGAAATACCTTCCAATAGATTCCAAATGCCATGATGTTCTAGATTTGATCAAAGAACTTGGAACACAAGATTTAGAAACCCAGAAAAAAATCAAGAAAAAGATTCAGGCAAAAGTCGATAGTAGCGTCCAGGAAGTGAAAAAATATCAGAACTTATCTAAAACGTGCAGATTGTGCATTATGGCAGTACCGGATGCTATCTACGAGCTGGTGCCCGAATTAAGCTCGACTGCACTATCGGAAGGAGTAATCTTGACTAGCTATTCTAATGCCGCACTCATTGGATATTTGATTTCACAGCAATATAATGCCGATTTGGAAAAGGGAGAACTGACAGAGTACGAACATATCATCCAAGACTTGCTATCGATGGTTTCACAAATACATGAAAAAACAGATTCAATAGAAAAAGGGCTCAAGATAATCAAAAATGCTAACGACGACATATGTAACGAAGTTAGCAAAGCAAAAAAACTTACTCCATAAACCTCTTTGAGAATAGTCCATTAATGCAGGGCATAGGGTCCAACCTCGCCATGTCTTACATCTCCGGCGGTTGGCACTATTTTAGCCTCTGTGCCCAATTGGGCAGAAAAGTGCCTGTTTTCTGGAAAAGTTCCAGAACTCAAAACACTGAACTCAGAACGAGTATAAATGCAGGGGAAGCAGGCCTAGGGTGATGTTAGAGTCTGAATCGTACCTGAAGAGATTACCGAAAGACAACTGTTATAAATTGTTCCAACAATTGATAATTCATGGCTAAAGGTGATGGGGCTCTAGTGTTAAGAGACGCAACAGCCATCGCTAGAACTGGAACTCTAGTACAATGGAGTAAGTACGAGGTACTTGTTGGAGAATACACGCAGTTTAGAGATGCTGGGTTTGGATCTGTAAAATTTCCCGATAGAGGAAAAAACGGCGTATCAATTCTAGCTGCGGATAGGGCATTCCGAGTTTATAGAGATTTTGCAGAGTTCAAAGTAGGGGATGGAAAAGCATTTATCACAACTGAAGATGTCAGGGACATTGGCTTGGAAGGAACCGGGCCATTGGCGCTAAAGATAAGCTTGGATAAAGACGCAGTAAAATTGCCACCCGTACCATTGCACCACGTCATTGGTATGGAAATCGCAGGTGCAGATGGTAGAACAGTAAGGATAGCAGATTTCTCTGGTTTTGGAGTTCCCTTGAGAATAACAAATTATGATTTACCAAGCGGCGGACCAGGAGAAGCACTCGCTCTTACTATGGCCGAACATTTAGGTAAACCAACAAGTAATGTTTACGGTGAAGAAACACTTCGATTAGAAACTTCCGGCAACCCGCGAATCTTATTTGCTTACGGTCAGAGTGTATGTATAGACGAACATGATCTTTCTAAAGGATTAATGGCGGTCATTACTCCTGAAACCGAAGTGGTCTTACGAATTAGTAGAAGGCCCCACGTGGAGGATGGAGCGTTTTATCCATCTAACGGTATATTGGTGGTACTAGAGGACCTAGAACAAACAAGGCCGCTTAGTCCAAGGTCGGGTCCGTCATAATTTTTTATTGAAACGCCTTTTTCTTAGCCCGTTCGTTCGCGTCCCACATACTCCTAAATTTAGGGGTCGAAATCACTTACTCCTAATTAAAGTGAATTTTCAGCATTTTTCACGTCGATACACGGCTCGAATCGCTAACCCCTAATGGTCTCCCTATATTGTACCTATAGGTATAATCTACCTGCCAACCTACCTAATCGAATATCTTGGAAATCGTCTCCTTTAATTTCCCCCGGGTCAGAACAGTACCATATTTGGAGTACTTATACCTCAGGGATTTTCTGGTTACCAGAACATAAATATGGTCATATTCCTTTTTGTACTTGGAATACTTCAGATCAACCGAAACGGAATCTCTTTGAAGCTTTTTGCCGGTTTCGACATCGAAACAAAATCGTTTGCCTTTATGCTGGAATTCTAGGTCGGGACCGTTATTGATATTCATGGTAAGTTTCCTGATGTGCCTCTTTAATTCCGATTCTATGAGATAGCAGAAAAACGCGTGCTCTTTTCCTTCGTTGTATCTCGTTTTCAGCCAGTAATATGCGGCACCGCTATCTCCAAAAGGGCTAATCTTTAACCGCTTGTACCCCCTCCCCAATAGCTTCTCCTGCTTCTGCCTGGAAAGCTCGCTTTCAAGGTAGAGATTGGCATTGGCTATTCTCTTTTCTGGGGATTTCTTAGGCCGTTTGCGTGGTTTAGTCTCATCGATTCGCTTCCCCTCTAATGTCACGCAATCTGCAAACATTTCATAATCTATAAAATTGAAGCATTCTCGGTCAGCTTCCTGGTATGTTTTATCAGTAGTGCACATGAGCTTGCCGAATTTATCGAGGCATTTTTCGACCTCCTTGATTCTGCGCTCCCAGATTGCATTTTCTTGTGCCTGCCTTTTTTCCCATTCCTTTCCGCCAAATTTCGGATCATCCGACATTTTTTGGTACATGTGCTCAGTTTTCCTATAATCCGACATTAAGGCGGTGACATAATGCTCGATACGGATCAGGAATCTGAGCTTCCTGCCGTTCTGCTCGGCTTCGTAGTCGTACATTCACTCGCCCTCATTTAGGCCCTCTTCGATGCCATGCAGTTTTAACTTCTGACGTAGGGTGAATATCTCGAAGAAAAGTTTTTCGCATTCCATCGCCTTCTCTTTTATCTCACCATAATCATCTATCTGGTATGGGTTGAAGTTAGCCAGTGTTTTTTCCGGCGTCTCTTTGTTGTGCCGATTCTCGAATCTGTTGCCTTCAAAAGCTTCCCGTAGATATGATGCAAAAGTTTCTAGGTTAGTGGCGTCATGTGTGAGTTCTGATATGAGCAGTTCCCTTCTTTTCACAAGAAACTCGTAATTGGAGAGAAGTTCCGCGCGTTTCATCATCTCCTTATCTCGTTTCTGCTCTTCAGGATCGACTTCGGGCTCTTCCGGCTCTATCTCCGGTTTTTCGTCTTGCGGCGGCTCGGGTTCTACCTGTTTGATTGCCTTTTTCGGGAATAACAATTCTTTCAAACCCATATCATATCGCCCCCAGTTTATCTTCTAGCCCAAGCTCAACGATTTTCCTGACGAGCAGCTCCTTCACTTCTTTATCCTCGATCAAAGCATTCATCAGCTCATTCGGTTTCTTGTTCGGATCCTCAAGAATCAGTTTTTCGTCAAGCGGATTTCCGCATCTTCCGCAGAATGATTGCGTTGGGGAGTTTTTCTCCTTGCAGCGCAAGCAGATACGGATATCCAGCTTGACCTCTTTCTGGACCGGGACGTCTTTCATGGAATACATCTGTAATAATGTCGAATCTACGTCACGACCGGATAGATGAACGTAGGTAGCTGCCATATCCGAGCCTTGGGTCCATCCGAAAAACTCCTTCATCTGCGCCTCCGTGAGTTTATTCGCGAGGGCCGTAGCTCTGGAATGCCTGAAAAGATGGGGGTATACCCGCTTCTTGATGCCCGCTATCTTTTTGGCACGATGGAGCATAATCAGAATTGAAGGGTATGAACAGGGCACCGGCTGGTATCGCCCTAGCCTTGCAGGCCATAACGGGGCGTCGGGATTATCCTTATCTGGATGCTCTTGTAGCCAAACGCTCAATACTTGGACTGATGCGATAATCCGGACCCTTCGATCTCCCGTCTTGCCCGAAACCCGCAGGATTGCGCCGTATTGGTCAAACTGGACGTTTTTCTGCTTAAGGTATAGTAATTCTCCGACACGACACCCGGACTCGTATAAGGCCAAAATGAAGGCTTTATCGCGCGGGTTGGTAGTTGCATTGGCCAGCTTCTGGATCTCCTCGACAGTCAAGAGCTCCTCGGGGAGCTTGTGCTTCTCGTTTTTTAGCTTGGGTTTCAGCCATTTTATTACCTTGGGAAACTCCTCGTCTTTACCCAGAAGCCATTTGTAGAACATTTTCAGGACGATCTTGAAGTCGTATAGGGTATATTCGGAATAGTCCTTCGCATCCATAAGGGAAACAAGGTCGAGAAGGTCGTTCTGGGTTGCTTTCTTGAAGTCTTTCTTGAGCCAGGCGGCCATAAGCCGGAGGCACCACATGCACTTGACGACGCGCAACTTCGTGGCCCCTTTGGCAAGGCGGATTCTGGCGAATTCCTCGATATGATGCTTGGTTTTAGCTGGCAAATCAGAACAATTGAGGCGCTTTAGCTCTTGCTCAAGATTTGTTTGATGCTTGTAAATCGTGTACTCGTTCATGAGAGCCTGTTCTGAGGTAGGTCCTATTTATTCTCTGGCCTGAAGGCATCTCGTCAATCCCCTGAGTTTTTTTATAAACTCAGGTCTGAACTAGGTTAGACGATTGACGGAGCACATTAGTTTGATTTCACTGAGGTTTAATCCATTCAAAATAGGCAGTACCTAAAAACATGAGTGCCGAGATTATTACCCCAAGCCAAGCTAAAGGATCAGGTGCATTACAATTGCTGTTATATGAGATATTTATACGTCCAACTTCTGAGTATGAATCCCCACCTTTGCCCCCGTTCGCAGTAATCGTAGCAGTATCAGCGATGTGAATAGTGCCATTACCAGAAATTAGGGTTATGTCTCCTCCTTTACCGCCCAATCCGCCATTGCCTAGAGAGATAGTGTTATTGAGGAAAAAACAGTCGTTTTTATTTTTAAAAAGAAATGGAGTTGTCAGCCCCAATGCAGACAAAATAAAGATTATCATTACAATTGCCATTAGATGAATTTTGAATTTTTCGTAGACTCCTCGAATTTTTTTAAACACAAACCCACCAAATCCAAGACTATAACAAAAAACTATATGCAGGGGAAGGATGCTCTGCACAGCTCTGAGGTCTGAAGCCTCTTTAGCGCTGCGATGTCAAATTTGGCATCAGGTAAAATATAGTCCGTCCGCCGGAGTGATGGATATGGCGGATATAGATCTGTACAACTATCCGAGG